>PCUD01000045.1:35458-78210 GCA_002786785.1 Ignavibacteriales bacterium CG18_big_fil_WC_8_21_14_2_50_31_20
GAAAGGTTTTTCCTGCTTGATAAAGTTTTTATAAACATTTTTGGTGATTATAGAGAGTTTATTGTTGAAGATGTGGAAAGACTTGATAATTTTTTTATTATCAAATTTAACAACTTTAATTCTGATTTTGATGTCGAATTTTTAGTTGGATCCTCTATTTTTGTGAATGAAAAAGATGCAGTTAGATTAGATGATGATACATTTTTTATTCACGATCTTATTGGATGTAAGGTTGTTTTTAATGAGAAGTTCTTTGGACAGGTTGTTGATGTTTTAAGCTTAAATTCAAATGATGTTTATGTTTTGGAAGATAATAATGGAATTGAAAGATTAATTCCTGCAATTTCACAATTTATTGAATTAGTAAACATTGCAGAAAAGAAAATTACTCTAAAAATAGATTTTGATGAGTTTAGTGATGATGAGAATTGATATTATTTCTGCTGTTCCAAATTTGTTACAGAGTCCACTAAACACAAGTATTATAAAACGAGCTCAAGACAAGAATAAATGTGTAATAGTTATTCATGATTTAAGAGATTATACTCATGATAAACACAAACAAATAGACGATAAACCTTTTGGTGGTGGTCCTGGTATGTTACTAAAACCAGAACCGTTCTTTGAATGTATTGAAAAATTGCAGAGTGAAAGAGAATATGATAATATCATTTTTACTTCACCAAAAGGTAAAATCTTTAATCAATCTTATGCAAACAAAATATCTTTAAGCAAAAACATTATAATTATTGCTGGCCATTATAAAGGTATCGACGATAGAGTAAGAGAGAAATTTGTTACGGATGAAATTTCGATTGGCAATTATGTTCTTAGTGGTGGTGAACTTCCAGCTCTTATTATTGCTGATGCAATAATAAGACTAATTCCTGGAGTGCTTAATGATAGTGAATCAGCTTTGAATGATTCTTTTATGGATGATGAATCGGTTGAAGCGCCATATTATACACGCCCTGCAGAATATAAAGGAATGAAAGTTCCAGAAATTTTACTTTCAGGACATGATAAGAATATTTCTGAATGGAAAGAAAAAAAAGCGATAGAATTGACGAAAAAATGGAAACAAATAAATTCAATGGAGTAAACGATGGATAAATTACAAGAGATTGTGCAAGATCAGATTAGAACTGATTACCCTCATTTTAATTCGGGTGATAAAATAAAAGTTCATGTGAGAGTTATAGAAGGTGATAAAGAAAGAATTCAGATTTTTGAAGGTGATGTAATAGCTATTAGTGGTTCTGGAATTAGCCGCTCATTTACTGTTAGAAAAATGTCAAGTGGTGTTGGAGTTGAAAGAATTTTCCCTTTTAGTTCACCTAAGGTAGCAAAAATTGAGGTTGTAAGAGAAGGTAAAGTTAGAAGAGCAAAACTTTATTATCTTAGAAATCTTTCTGGAAAGGCTGCAAGAATTAAATCTAAAAATATTAGATAAATTTATAAAAGAGCTCCGAAATGGAGCTTTTTTCTTAATCTTTTTATGAATATTATTATACCTCAAAATATTTATTCTGCTCTTTTTGCTTTTTCTTTGCCTGATAATTTAAAAGAAAATATAATAATTAAAGAATCATCTTTAATTATAAAAGAGCTTGAAAAAAACAAGGATAATGTTGGTCTTATTCCTTCGCTTGATTTATTGCTTCATCCTGAAATCTTTGTTTCCGAAACTTTTGCTGTTTCTTTTGATGGTTTACTTTCAAACTCATATTTGTATTTTATGCCAGAACAAAATGGATTAAAAAAAATTTTATTACGAGGTGATCTCTCATCTAACGATTTAATTTTAAGTAAAATCCTTTTTCCAGAGCAATATGGAATTGAACCAGAATTTGCATTTGATACCCAACCAATTGATTTTGAAAACAATAATTATTTAATTGTTGGAATTGAAAATGACACTCTTCCAATTGTAAATAACGGGGTTAGTTTTGCAGACCATATAGCAGAATTGATTGATTTCCCTTATGTTAATTTTGTCTTAGCATCTTATAATGAACAAAATCTTAAACAAATTAACGAAAAGATAAAAATCACAAATGAAAAAATCACCAATCATCTTCCAAATTATTTAGCAAAGTTGCAGCTTAATTCTAAATTAAACGATTTTGTTTTAGAAAATCTAAATTCTTTGTATTATGATTTTACTGAAAATGAAAAGATAGCATTAAATGAATTATTAAAACTTCCGTATTATCATGCAATAACAAAAGATTTAGTAGAAGTAAAATTTGTTAAATAGGATTTATTCTAAAATTTCCAACGAGTACCAACCGTAAATTGAGCAATTTTTGTATCATTTCCTTTCAGGACGGATAAAATATCTGCACTTGCAAAGTTTATTTCAAATATATTGGTATCTATTCCAAAACCAAAGCTCCAAGCAAAGCCATTAAATCCTCCAAATGTAAAACCACTTCTAATTGGTATTATGCTAGCTGGTTTCCATTCAAACCCTAATGCAAAAAGAGGAACGGTTGTATTATTTAATGAATTATTGAATCCCTGGTTGAACCCAAAAACAATTAGCATTTCGCCAGGGAAATCACCTTTGTCTAAAAATTTATCTAATCTAAAACTTGCTCCTAAACGAAGTGCAGTTGGCAACGAAGATGAAAATCCATCTGAATAATGACCAGTAGGTTCTAAATATTTGTTTAAGGAATCTGTTAACGTTGAATCAATAATATCAGTAATTAGAAAAGAGCCCTTTGACTCAAAGGTTACGGGATCAGTATTCCAATTAACTGAGCCTATATCTGTTATACTTAGTGCCAAACCCCATATGCTATCAATTTGGGCAGCAAAACCTAAATTTATTCCGAAACCCGTTCCTGCTGGTTTTAAGAACGGGGAAATATTTTGTTTTTTTTTAGATTTATCAAAATCCCATTCAATTCCAAAATCGGGTGAAATAGCAATCTTAGCTTTAAAATCATTTTCAATGAGAATGGAATGATCCTCCAATGTGCTTATCTTTGTATTTATTTTTTGAATTTCGGAATATGCAAATCCATTTACTACTTTAAAAGTAATTCCGGCAGAGAAAGATTTGAATATATCATCTAATAAATATGAAAAATCACGTGCATATGTAAAATCATATTCTCTTAAATATGATGTCGAAAGTTGAAAATCAGCTAACGAATAAGCTCTACCAATTTCATTTCCATTTATGCCTAAGTCAATTAAATCTTTTGGTAGATTAGTTTTTTGACCAATAATATCATTTATCGAAAATCCAAAACTTCCAATATCCTTACCAGCAAATACAGAGGCTGAAAACAAATTGATGGCAGTATTAAATTGAATGTTATTTTTGTTTCCAAATTTAGAAAGAAGTATTTCTTTCTCAGAACTATCCAAATATCTTCCAACAAGATTACCGTTAGCATCATTTACACCACCAAAGTAATACTCCAAATCATTAAATGACATAAAATCGTTACCAGTAAAAGCATTTATACTTGGAATAGGGAATAGAGTAGAAATTTCAACTGTTGATTTTTGAAAAGCTAAGTTAGCAGGATTTGCAACAATAGAATGAACACCAGTTGAAGTTATTGCATTAGGGCTCCCCATTGCAACTGAGCGTGCATCGGGAAAACTAATTGTACCGCCACTTTGAGCTGTAATTAACGAAGAAAGAATTAAAAAAACACATATAAAATATTTCATAAATAGACTCATATTTAATTATTAATTATTTACTTTATAATTTACTTTGCCATAAATTTTAAAATAAATATTATCAGTATCTCTAAATTTTACAGGAAGAAGATTGTTTATTGGGGCAGTATCCAGGCTAAATTTAACTGCAAAATTAGGATTATTAATAAAAGTTTTTGCATCTTCATCCAAAAGAGTAATCACTTGTTTCGATTTTTGGGCTGTAACAACATTTCCATTTTCATCAATATCTGGGGCTTCAATTACAATTTGGTTATCAATATTATAGCTTGGTGGAATTGTAAATAGTGAGTTATTATCAGAATCTAAAAGATTTCCACTCATAATAATATTAATTGGAATATTATTAGTCGTTTCTACTGTTAGTTCAATAGAACTTATTGATTCAATAGTATTGTTGTCAATTTTAATACTATCAACTTTAAGCGTGTCTTTAAATTCTCCACTTGCAATTCCAAAATTAAGTGGAATTTCAAAAAAGTATTTTTCAGATACTGAATCTGTTTTTGAAATACTTCCAATAGTGTAATTAGGATTTATAGTTCCACTACCAGAAAAAATAAATTTATATGGCAATTCGCCTATTGAAGTAAAACTGTTTACAAATTCTGTGAAACCAAAATCATTTAAATCAATTTTCTTATTTGCTTTAGTTGGAACATCTATGTTCAATTTCAGTTGCTTTGAAATTTTGTCCGAAGAGGCAGTTATAATACCATTTAAATTTAATTCAAAATTGACGGATGAAATTAATTCTAATATTAATGAAGTATTATTAATATAAACTGAATCAAAATTAATATTATTTTTTAGATCACCTAAGTCAAAACTAAAATCTGATTCAGCAATCTTGAAAGTAGTTGGTTTAATCATTCCTTTTGCAGATGCAATAAAAATTTTACTAAAATTTAGATTAAACGAAACGCTATCACTATTATTAATTGTTCTCACATCATTAGTAGCCTCGGCAGTAATTGAAGCAGTATATGAAAGTTTATTAGTTAATAACCCAGAAGTTGGACTTTTAATTGACCAATTTTGCAACGAAGGTATTTCTATTACTTTATTTTTTTCATTTCGCGATAATCTAAAAGATTGTTTGTAATTATTATTTTGATTATCAAATAAATTGCTCACATCAAAATTAACTATTAAATCAAGGTCGGAATAATTGTTAGCTTTAATTTTAAAATTGCCACTTTCTAATACAATGTATTCAATTTTTGTTGAGTCATCAATTATAAATGAATCTTCAACTATAAAAGGATCTTGCTCTGGTAACTCGCCAGTTACACTTCTAATTTTCAAATCTATTAAATTTGCACTAATTAGTGTCCCAGCATCTTGAGGCAAAGTTACAATTTCATTTGCACTGCCTTGAGTATAAATAGTACCTTGAATTTCCAAACTATTAGTTACACTAGCATCTACTAAATCGAAAGTAACATTTGTACTATCAAAAGGAGCTGTTAAAATAGGGGAATTGACTAAGGACTCAACAACTATTGAACCATCCGTTTTATTTACAATTTTAAGTTCTCTAAATTCTGTTGTAATAGGTAAATTATTATGAATTGTAAGAGTTAATTTTCCAGATTGGAAAATAGCCGATTGAAATTCATTAATTAAATCAAAATCAGAAGTAACTGCTGAGGATATTTCTGGAAAGACTGCCGCAATACCACCAGAAATTGGAGTCCATTCAGAGATAGATATTATTGTTTTAATTGGAGGTATTTTATTTATTTTAATTGTTCCAATTGAGTTTGAAGCATAAGTCGAAAATGCATCTATTTTAAGATTTTCACTAACAAAAAAGGGTTCAATTACATCACTTTTGCTATAGACTAAAACACCAAGACGATTTGGATCATCAGAGGCAACAATGCTACTATCGTCTTTAATGAATTGATTTATTGTTAATAACGAATCCATAATTGGAAAAGAAATGTTTATATTGTAACTAGGAGCCACAAAATCGTTTGGGGGCGAAATACATCCAAAAAGGAGTATCAACAAAAATAGTGGTACATAAAGTTTTTTTCTTATAATATTTTTCATAATTAACTGCTATTTTGGATAAAATTTATAATTTCTATTATAAGATAATACATTATATCCTATATATAAGTGATTTAAATCATATTTTGAAATTGTCTTACACTATTAAAAACATTAATTGAATCAAAGTGATTGAATATTCTATCATTATTTGATATTTTTACAATTCATAAATTATTAATGGGGCATTATGTTTTCAAAAATATTCTCTAGTTCCACTTTTGGTATCGATGCAGTTGTTGTTGAAGTTGAAACACATTTTGAAAAGCAATTGCCTTCAATAATTATAGTTGGTTTGCCAGATAGTGCTGTTCGGGAAAGTAAAGAGAGAGTTGTTGCTGCAATTAAAAATAGCGGTTTCGAATTTCCACTAAAAAAAATAACAATTAATTTAGCTCCCGCTGATATTAAAAAAGAAGGAAGTGCCTTTGATTTGCCAATTGCAATTGGAATTTTAACTGCAAATGGAATAATTCCTACTGAAGCTGCTGAAAAAACAATATTCCTTGGTGAATTATCACTTGATGGCTCACTTCGTAAAATAAAAGGAGTTTTACCAATTGTAGTTGAGGCTAAAAGAATTGGATTTAATAGAATTATTGTGCCAGCAAATTCAGTAAAAGAAGCTTCAATTGTTGATGGTGTTGATGTTTTTGGTATTGAAAACTTAAAAGATGTTGTTTCATTTTTGAATAATGAATTGGAATTAAAACCAGTTAAAACCAATAGAAATGAATTATTTTCGCAGATTAATAAATATAATTTGGATTTTTCGGATGTAAAGGGACAAGAAAATGTAAAGCGTTCTCTCGAAATAGCTGCTGCAGGAAGTCATAATATTATAATGATTGGACCTCCTGGATCTGGAAAATCTATGCTTGCAAAAAGATTCCCTTCAATTTTACCACCTTTAACTTTTGAAGAGGCATTGGAAACAACTAAAATTCATTCCATTGCTGGAATTTTATCAAGCGATATTGCTCTAATAACCGAACGCCCATTTCGTTCACCACATCATACTGTATCTGACGCGGCGTTAATTGGAGGAGGTTCTTTCCCTCGTCCTGGAGAAGTATCTTTTGCACATCATGGGGTTTTATTTTTAGATGAATTCCCAGAATTTAAAAAAAATGTTTTAGAAGTTATGCGCCAACCAATGGAGGATTATAAGGTAACAATTAGTCGTTCTAAAATGTCTTTAGAATTTCCAGCAAACTTTATGCTAGTTGCTGCTATGAATCCTTGTCCTTGCGGTTATTATACTGACCCCACAAAAGAATGCACTTGCAATAGTGGAATGATTCAAAAATATATGGCAAAAATTTCGGGACCAATGTTGGATAGAATTGATATTCATATCGAAGTTCCAGCAGTAAAGTATAAGGATTTATCTTCAAATATTAACGGAGAAACTTCCGAAGAAATTAGAAAACGAGTTATTGTTGCAAAAGAAATTCAAATTGCTAGATTTAATGAATTTCCTAATATTCATAGCAATGCCGATATGGGAACAAACGAGATAAGACAATTTTGTAAATTAGATAGTGCGGGAACAGAATTACTTAAAATGGCAATGACAAAACTTGGCTTATCGGCACGTGCTTATGATAGAATTCTAAAAGTTAGTAGAACAATTGCTGATATTGAAGGAAGTGAAAATATTTTACCTAATCATTTAAGTGAGGCAATACAATATAGAAGTTTAGACAGAGAATTATGGATGCATTAATCAATTTCTGATTCTTCAACGAGTTGTTTTTCTGCTTTTTTCTTTTTTTTGTGGTTTACATAACTTTTCATAAACCAACCAAATAGAGTTCCCACAATTAGCATAGAAATAACAATTAAAGAAACGGACATATAATATGTCCAAATTAGAACATTTATATTAACAACTTGGGTGTTTTGAAGTAAAAAAATTGTAGTTATGAAAATAAGTGCAAGAATGATAATTAGTTTAAAATTTGGATTATTCAATTTCGTTTTCCTTATTTTCTCTTGTGCCATTTGAAATATATTCTTCAATCCAATCAATAAATTGAATATTACTATCTATAATTTCAGTTCTTTCAGATTTCTCTAATTCGCTATCCAAAATTTGAGCTTTTTGGAGATATTTTTGAGCTCTATTTAATATATCAAAATTTTTTCTAAAAACTGATTTTGTTTCTGTAGCAAAAAATACTTTTTTCTTTAGGTCAGTAAAAGTTGCTAATTTTTGCATTCGTTTCTCATAATCAGTTCTTCTTTTAAACTCATTAATTGAATAATATCCAATATTATTTAATTGCCAAGTAGCAATATCTTCTCGGCTTAGTTCATAAGCGGCATCGCTTGCCATGCTTAAATATGTAATAATTGAATCTAAATTATTGGATGAAGTAAATTTTGTTGCTTTTTCCTTGGCAAATTTATATTGTTTCCAAAGTTGGGAAATAGATTTTATTTGATAATCTGATTCTTTTTCCTCAATTTCCAAAATATTTTTGCTTTCTTTTTCTTCAACAACTATTTCTTTGTTTGTCTCTGTGCTGTCAATAATAGTTGTAGTGTCAAGAATAGTCTTTTTGTTAATTGATAAAGTGCTATCAATTATATCATTTTTTAGATTTGTAGAATCAAGATTTGGATTTCTATCATTTCCACAAGAATATAAAAACACAAAGAGAAATATTTGAATAGCTATTTTTTTCATTACCCAGAACATATTAAATTTTAAATGTGTATTTAAAAATAAACTATTAATTATTAAAAGACCTAAGAATTTGATGAATTTTTATCAATTTTTTCAAATAATTTCTCAACAGAATCAAGTACGGAAATATTATTATTCAATAATTCATGTTCAATTTTTGGTAGAAGTATCTTTATTTCGGGATTATTAAAGAACTCTGCTTTTAGTCTTTCCTCGATTAGGGAATTAAACCATTCTTTTGCTTGGTTTTTCCGTCTTTCTTCAAAAACCCCAGAAGATTTAGTAATTTCAACAAATTTTTCAATTTCAGACCAAATTTCCGTAATTCCTTCATTATTTAGTGCAGAACAAAGATTAACAGAAGTTATCCAACCTTCGGTATTTGGTTTTAAATAATGAAGTGCGTTTGAATATTCAGATTTTGCTATTTCCGCTTTTTGCTTATTATCGCCATCTGCTTTATTAATTAACAAAGCATCTGCTAACTCTATAACTCCACGCTTAATTCCTTGCAGTTCATCACCAGCTCCAGAAATCATAATTAACAAGAAAAAATCAACCATTGAGCGTACTGTAATCTCGTTTTGTCCAACACCCACTGTTTCAATCAAAATAACATCATAACCGGCGGCTTCACAAACTGTAATTGTTTCACGACTTTTTCTTGTAACTCCACCAAGTGTAGTTCCAGAAGGAGATGGACGAATAAAACAATTTGGCTCACGCGAAAGTTTATCCATTCGTGTTTTGTCACCAAGTATGCTTCCTTTTGTAATTGAAGAGCTTGGATCAACTGTTAAAACAGCAACTTTATGACCTTTGGAAATTAGATGCAATCCTAAAGCTTCAATAAAAGTGCTTTTCCCAGCACCAGGAACACCAGTAATTCCAACCCGAATTGAGTTTCCAGCTTTGGGTAATAGTTTTTGAATTATTTCATTAGCCCATTTGAAATGCTTTTCAGAATTGCTTTCAATTAGTGTAATTGTTTTAGCTAAAAGTGTTTTTTGATTATTTAAAACGCCATCAACATATTCATCAATTGTTGGTTCATATTTGCTTACATTCCTACTTGATGCAGTTGCCGCATCGCTAATTCCTTTTTTTATGGTTATAGCAAATTCTTTTCCCGCATTTTCTGGAACCCAATTCGGTTTATATGATTTTTTTTCGTTCATTTATTCTAAATTATTATTTGTGTTTTAAATATAAATTAAATTATAAAGAATTATTATGGATAAAAATTAAATGCTATGAAAAAGATAAAACTTCTAAATATTTCAGGAAAATAATTCTTTAGAAATCAGTAACTTTAAATGTCTAATTTATAATCTCAAATTTCATTTACCACTAAAATTAAAATACAACTACTTGAGGAATTAATGAATATTAAAAGAATATTTGTTGAGAAAAAAGATGAATTTAATATAGAAGCTGTTTCATTAATCAAGGAATTAAAAGAACATCTTTTAATAGCTGGAATTGAATCATTGCGAATTTTATATCGATACGATATTGAAAATATTTCTAAAAATATTTATGAATTTGCCAGAAAAACAATATTTTCTGAACCTCCAGTTGATTTAGTTTATGATGAAAATTTTTTGTTAGATGAATTAGACAAATATTTTACAATTGAATATTTACCCGGTCAATATGATCAGCGTGCTGATTCTGCGTCACAATGCATCCAAATATTAACACAAGGCGAGCGCCCAAGTGTTAAATGTGCAAAAGTGATTATTGTAAAAGGGAATATTTCTGATGACGATTTTCAGAAGATTAAAAGCTATTTAATAAATCCAGTTGATTCACGAGAAGCAACAAATTCAAAGCCGAAAACCCTCATCGACGAGACCATTATTCCTAATGATGTATCAAACATTGATAATTTTATATTAATGGATGAATTTTCGCTAAGTAATCTATTGAGTTCTTTGGGTTTAGCAATGGATTTAGATGACCTAAAATTCTGCCAAAAATATTTTAGGGATATTGAAAAACGTGACCCAACAATTACCGAAATGAAAATTTTAGATACTTATTGGTCTGACCATTGTAGGCACACGACTTTTTCAACTACAATTACTGATGTTGAATTTGAAAATGGAAAAATATCTAATAAAATAAAAGAAACTTATGAACAATATCTTCAAGATAGACAGTTTGTTTATGGAGAAAAGATAAAACAAAGAGAAATAAATTTTATGGATATTGCTACTCTTGCAATGAAGAAACTGAAAAAAGAGGGAAAGCTTGCTGGATTTGATGAATCAGAAGAAATAAATGCTTGCAGCATTGAGGTTAAAGTTGATATTGATGGGAAAGATGAAGATTGGTTAGTGATGTTCAAAAATGAAACTCACAATCATCCAACTGAAATTGAACCTTTTGGCGGAGCAGCAACTTGTCTTGGGGGTGCAATTCGTGATCCACTTTCGGGACGTGCTTATGTTTATCAAGCAATGCGTGTTACAGGGTCTGGCGATCCAAGAGTTCCAATAAATGAAACGATTGATGGTAAATTACCACAACGTAGAATTACAACAGAGGCCGCTCACGGATATAGTTCCTATGGTAATCAAATTGGATTAAGCACAGGACTCGTTGATGAAATTTATCATCCTGGTTATGTTGCAAAACGTATGGAAATAGGAGCTGTGATTGCCGCTGTTCCTAAATACAATGTTGTTCGTGAAAAACCATCACCAGGTGATGTAATTATTTTACTTGGTGGCAAAACGGGGCGCGATGGTTGTGGCGGGGCAACCGGTTCTTCAAAAGCTCACACCAAAGATTCAATTATTTCGTGTGGTGCAGAAGTTCAAAAAGGTAATGCTCCAGAAGAAAGAAAAATTCAACGACTTTTTAGAAATCCAGAAGTTACACGAATGATTAAACGTTGTAACGATTTTGGTGCAGGTGGGGTATCTGTTGCAGTTGGTGAATTAGCAAAAGGTTTAGAAATTAATCTTGATGCAATTCCAAAAAAATATGAAGGATTGGATGGAACTGAATTGGCAATTTCTGAATCGCAAGAAAGAATGGCTTGTGTAATTGCAAAAGAAAACGAAATAAAATTTAAAATTGCGGCTTCAAAAGAAAACATTGAAACATCAACTGTTGCAGAAGTTAACGAAACAAAACGTGTAAAAATGTTTTGGCGGGGTAAAACAATTGTAAATATTTCACGCGAATTTCTTGATAGTAATGGGGCTACAAAAAATAGTAAAGCTAAAATTACCGAACCAAAAGGTGAAAATTATTTTAATAAAAATTTCTCAAGTGATATAAAACCGGTTTGGTTAAAAATGCTTGCAAATTTGAATGTTGCAAATAAAAAAGGATTAGTTGAAAGATTTGATAATTGTGTTGGGGCAGCAACTGTTAATTATCCTTTTGGTGGGAAATTTCAATTAACTCCTACTGAAAGTATGACAGCAAAAATTCCTACTTTGATAAACGAAACTATGACTGGCACTATAATGAGTTATGGATTTAACCCTTTTCTTTCAAGTTGGTCTCCATTTCACGGAGCAGTTTATGCGGTTGTTGAATCGGTAGCCAAAATTGTTGCATCTGGTGGAAATTATAAATCCGTGTGGTTTAGTTTTCAAGAGTATTTTGAAAGACTTGGTGATAATCCAACTCGATGGGGGAAGCCGATGGCTGCTTTGCTTGGTGCTTATTATGCCCAATCGCAATTTGAGCGGGCTGCTATTGGTGGAAAGGATAGTATGTCGGGTTCTTTTAATAATTTAGATGTTCCACCAACGTTAGTCTCTTTTGCTGTTGATACCACTAATTTGAAAAACATTATTTCACCTGAATTTAAAAATATTAATTCAAATGTAATTTTTATTCCAGTTAAACTTGATGAAAATTATCTCCCAGATTTTAAAATACTTAAAGCAAATTATGAAATAGTAGCAGAGTTGGTGAAATTGCAAAAAGTAAACTCAATTCATACAGTTAGGGGCAATGGCGTAGCTGAAGCAATTAGTAAAATGTCTTTTGGAAATAAAATAGGATTTAAATTCGACCCAAGTTTTAATAGCAAGTTATTGTTCCAACCAGCTTTTGGCGGATTGATTTTGGAATTGAAATCAGATGTTGACTCACAAGAAAATCTTGCTAATTTGGAATTTGTCAATCTTGGTAACACAATTTTGGAAGAAAAAATTATTATTGACAAAGTTGAAATAAATCTTGAAGAAGCTATTTCAACATGGTCAGAACCTCTCGAAGATATTTTCCCAACAAAAGTTGATTGTAAAAAAACACAATTAGATAAATACAAATATGACACTAAAAATATAATTGTAGCTAAAAATAAAGTTGCAAAGCCGCGAGTTTTAATTCCAGTATTTCCAGGAACCAATAGTGAATATGACTCAGCTAAAATATTTGAAAAAGCTGGAGCAATTACAAATACAGTCCCAGTTAGAAATTTAACTCCAAAAATGCTTGAAGAAACAATTGATGAATTAGCTATGAATATTAAACAATCTCAGATAATCTTTATTCCAGGCGGTTTTAGTGCTGGAGATGAGCCAGAAGGAAGTGGAAAATTTATTGCTACAATGTTCCGAAATCCACAAATTAAAGACGCAGTTATGGACTTACTTAAAAACCGTGAAGGTCTCATGCTTGGAATTTGTAATGGCTTTCAAGCATTGATAAAGCTTGGACTTGTACCTTATGGTGAAATTAGGGAAATTGACGAGACAACGCCAACATTAACGTTCAACAAAATTGGACGTCATATTTCAAAAATCATATATACGAAAACAGTTTCAAATCTTTCACCTTGGCTTAATAATGTTGAACTTGGTACTGTGCAAGCGGTTCCAGTTTCACATGGTGAGGGGAGATTTGTTGCAAATAATGAATGGCTTAGTAGACTAAAAGCAAGCGGTCAAATTGTAACGCAATATGTAGATTTTGATGGAAACCCAACGATGGATATTTTCTTTAATCCAAATAGTTCTAATTTTGCAATTGAAGGAATAACAAGCCCAGACGGAAGAGTTTTTGGCAAAATGGGTCACAACGAAAGGCTCGGCAATTTTGTTGGGCAAAATATTCCAGGCAACAAAGAGATAAAGTTATTCGAAGCTGGGGTTGAGTATTTTAAGTAAACGAATAAAAGAGAAAAGTCAAATCAATAGACTAATCCATTTTGAATATTATTCTTTTCACTATTTACGTCAAATAAAAATCCATTTACACAAATAAATTTAAGTACTCCATCTTTAAGTAAGCGAAAATTTGCATTTTTACCAATAGATATGTTCTGCTTTTTAAACTTTCCTGTTAAAATTAAATTTATAGGAACTTCTGAAAATCTTTCGGTTAAATTAAGCGAATCAACTTCAATAAAAGAGTACCCGTTTGCTAAAATTTTTGATATGTCAAAATTTTTAACGGAATTATAATTTTCAAATATTGTTGGGTAAACTAAAGCAGTATCAATTGTTAATCCATTACAATCAAGTTCTTCGAATCCATAAAAGGTAGATAAATCTCCAATATCATCTATTTCACCCGAAAAATAAAAATTGCGTTTATCCGATGTACTTACTTCATTTTGATTTATTCCCAAATCCACAATATACGTTTGGTTATTTTTTTCGATAGTTACATTTCGCAATAATAAATCAAACAGCCTTTTCTGATTTTCTGGAATATTATTGTAAATATCTATTGATTCATTTTTATACGATTCATTTGCAATTGATTCAAATCCAGAAACTAATGCTATAAAATTAAGTTTACGTAAAAAGCTTTTCTCATAATTGTTTTTCCATCCACCAGATTCTATTAACACCAAACTGCTTCCCCATTTCACAAAATTGTCACCAAAAGCTCGTGGTTCAAATTCATCGCTGTATTTAGCAATATGACCTGGAATAAATTCCTCCAAGTTTTTAGTTAATTGCGAAATTAATTTCATTGAATTTTCACGCACTTCATTTATATCTTTTTCGTAATTAAAAGCAGGGGCTAAAAATGATATTGTAGCCACTTTGTAGCTATTACCAACAGTATAGCGTGTGCTTTGGTCGTGTAGATTAAAAGAAAATTTTGGATTTGTTTCCTCTTGAATTTTTTTGAGTATTTTAGATTCTGGAAATTGTAATCTTAAGGCATCTCTATTCAAGTCAATATCTATTTCATTGCGTCTTGTAAATCGTTCAGTTCCATCAGGATTTAGCATTGGAATTATATATAAAGTGATTTTTTTCAACATTTCTTTTATTAATGGGGAGGACTCATTTTCAGTTTCCAAGAAATTGAAAAAATCAAGCAAAGCCATTGTTGCGGTTGATTCGTCTCCATGCATTTGTGACCAAGCCATAATATTAGTTTTGCCACTCCCAATTTTTATTAGCTTAATTTCACGTCCTTCAACGGAATATCCAGCCGTTGAAATTTCAATTAGTTTAGATTTTTCAAATTGCTTAAGTGCGGTCATTAAATCAGAATGAGAAAACCTTTTGTTTTCTAGGGATTCAAATTTAAATTTTGAATAATTATCATATAATTTTTGAGATAAATTGTTTTGTGCCAAGAGTCCACCTTGTAATGTTAAAATAAAAATAGTAATGTACGGTACAAATAAATTAATCATATTAAAACTCATATTAAATTAAAAGTTAGGAATTATCTTTTTTCCTTTATGAAATTGATAAATAATTTCTGCAGCTTGTTTGGGGTCATCGGTTAACTTAAATAGGTTCATATCAAAATCTTCAATATACTTAAATTTAGCCATATAGTCCTTTATCCAATTCATTAAAGGTTTCCAATATTCAACACCCATAACAACAATAGGTACTTTCTTTGTTTTCCCAGTTTGGACTAAAGTTAATATTTCAAAAAGTTCATCAATAGTACCAAATCCACCAGGTAAAATAACAAAGCCTTGAGAATATTTAAAAAACATTACCTTTCGAACAAAGAAATATCTAAAAGTTAACAATTTATCTCTATCCACAAAAATATTTGAGCCTTGTTCATTAGGAAGTTCGATATTTACACCAGTTGAACTACCATTTGATTCTTTTGCACCCTTGTTAGCTGCTTCCATAATTCCAGGTCCACCACCAGTGATAATTCCAAAACCTTTTTTTGTCAATTCTTTACTGACTTCAACAGTCATTTTATAAGAGTTATGGTTTGGTTTAGTGCGGGCGGAACCAAAAACAGCTACACTTGGCTTAATACTGCTCATTTTTTCAAAACCCTCAACAAATTCAGCCATTATTCTAAAAATTCTCCAAAGGTCTTCTTGATTTTGGACTAAATTTTTTTCATAATTATCAATATTACTATTCATGTTCATTCCTTAAAATTGCAAATTAATAATAATATATTATTAGCCGAAAAGTCAAATAAGAAAATTGAAAAAAATAGTGATTATTAATTTGGAAGGATTTTTTAATTTAATTTTGAAGAAAGAATGGAATATTTTTTAATCCCTAACTTAAATCCAGGTTTTAAGATAATGGATTTTTTATACATCATTATAGCTTTTTGCCACAAACCTTTTTGTTCATATGCTTTTCCAAGATTGAAAAATGCAAAGAATTTACCAACAAAATCGTTTTGTAAAACTGCTTCTTCTAGCCAAACAATTGCTTCATCAATTTTATTTGATTTCAAAAAATAATATCCAATATCGCTATACGCCATGCCATAATTTTGATTAAGAACAAGAGCTTTATGGCATTGTCTAATTGCCTCATTAAAATTTTGTTCTTTACTATATGTCCAACCTAAATTTACTAATGCCTCTACAGTAGGGAAAATTTCTATTGAAGCTAAATAGTTCTCACGTGCCTGCAAAAAATCGCCTTTAATTTGCCAATGAAATGCACGTTTATATAATTGATTTGCTATTTTAATATTTTGATTGGAAAGCATGTCAATATTTAACTTTTTGAATATTCAACTGATATTTTTGAAAATTTAGAATATAAATTACTTTTAGCTAAATTTTCATGGGGGAATGTATTTACTATCATGTATCTTGAAAGTTGATTAGATGTTTCATTTTTGCTAATCTTTTTTGGACGAATTTCTGTTTTATTCACAATTTTAATTTTATTGTTATAAATTAATTCACTATCAACTAAAACTCTATTTGCAATAGGTTTAACAAAAGTATTCTTAGTTGCTTCTTTCCTAATAATCTTTTCTTCAGTTTGATTATTTCTAAAAGCAATTTTGTCATTAATATTTTGAGCCTTTATTTCATTCTTTATAGTTGAATTACCAAATTTAAGTATTTTAGACCAAAAAAAAGATATGATTAAAACAAAACTTAATAGTGAAATAACTACTAATAAAGAGCTGTATATAATTGGTACAAGTTCCATTTTTTCCTTTTATTAAATGTTTACGGACAGTGTATTAGTACAAAAACCGTACCACTATATATTATTCAATTTGAGACGATAATATAATAGTTGTAAAATTGTTTGTGAGCTATTTTGAGAAATTATCTCATTATGGGAAAATGGAACTTAATTTTAAAATAATTGTAATTATAGTCTAGTTAAAGCACCAATAAAATTAAGCATCAATTGCTATTTTATTTTGTATATTTTTATTGTAATTAAATTCAAATTTGGAATGAATATGAAGCTTACCTTGATTGACCGAAGCTCTTACTTTAAAGGGTTACTTTTATTAATTAAACGAGATAATTTAATATCTGAAAACGAAAAGAATATAATGGTAAAGATTGGCAAAACACTTGGTTTTGATAAAACGTTTATTGAATATGCAATTAAGGAATTAATGGAAAATGAATTTCTAACTGATGATGTGCCCACTTTTTCTAATAAATTTATAGCAGAAAGTTTTATTCTTGATGGATTAAAAGTCGCTTTTTCAGATAATGAATTCACTGCAGAAGAATTAGAACATTTATCAAAAATTGCAAAACAAAATGGTATCGATAAAGAGTGGTTAATGTTATTAATTTCAAAATACATAAAACATTCCCAAGATCTTAACACAAATGATTTTCTTTTTGTAACAAAATATTTAAAAGATGAAAAAAGCGAAACAGTGGATATCAAATCTTAAATTAATTCCTCATCCAGAAGGTGGCTATTTTAGTGAGGTTTATCGCTCGGATGAGGTTATCCCAAAAGAATGTCTGAATAAAAGATATTCCAACACACATTCAATTTCAACTTCAATCTATTTTTTATTAAATGTAAATGAATTTTCTGCCTTTCATAAGATTAAATCAGACGAAATTTGGCATTTTTACGATGGCTCAGCAATTGAAATTTATTTAATTTCTAATAATGGTAATTTAGAAATTAAAAAATTAGGACTAAATTTTGAGAAAAATGAATTGCCACAAATTGTAATACCAAAAAATGTTTGGTTTGCTGCTGCACCGATTGATAAAAAATGTTTTTCACTTGTGGGATGTACTGTTGCGCCAGGCTTTGATTTTGAAGATTTTGAGTTGGCAAAAAGGGAAGATCTGTTAAATAAATATCCACAACATAATAATTTAATTTTGCAGTTTACTCGGTAATTGTTAATCAAATAATCATAGTAGATTTATTACATATCTCCAGAAAACATTTTAAATTGTTCCCATTGCGCCATTGCACTATCTAATGGAAAAAGCGTCCTTATTAAAAAAGATTCATCTCGTTTTGCAAAATTTGCTGGTTCCCAATCCATATTTGAATTCATTACTGTGTTATCTGCAAAATTAATAATTGCCCAATGTCCTTCGCCATTAACTCTTTTTTTCATTACAAGCTGAATTTTACCTTCAATTTGGAAACGAGTTGCTAAATCAAACCATTTTATTTTTTCTTCTTCAGTAATTTTCTAAACCTCCTTGCTAAAATTTTAGCAATTCAAATCTTTTAAATCTCTATTCTTTTAATAATTATCGAATATATTTTTATTATTTTTAGATTGAAAATTAATTTTAGTCAATTATTTAAGAGTTATTTTACTAAATATGCATTTTAGAACAGAAATAAATATCGAAAAATTTCAGTTAAAGATTAATCATTTTGATAACATTTTAACTATTGGTTCTTGTTTTGCCGAAAATATGGCAGAGTATTTTAAGCAAAACCGATTTAATGTTCTGGGAAATCCATTTGGAGTTCTTTATAATCCAATTTCAATCTATAATTCGCTGAAATTTGTAATTGAAAAAAGGGAATTTAGAGAATCTGATTTGATATTTTATCAAGGCGAATGGCACAGTTTTTATCACCAAAGTAATTTTTCCGACCATCAAAAGAATAAAATATTAGAAAATATAAATATGGGCATTGAAAATACCACCCGTTTTTTGAATTCTGCTAATTTTTTGATTATTACTTTTGGAACATCTTACGTCTATAAATTTTTGGCAAATGGAATAATAGTCTCAAATTGTCATAAAATTCCACAAAAAGAATTTGCCCATTTTATGTTAAATTCAGAAGAAACCGTAAAAAACATAAAAAATATTGTGGAAATGGTTGGAAAATTTAATCCTAAAATTAAATTTATTTTCACTGTAAGCCCTGTAAGGCATTGGAAAAATGGAGCACACAATAATCAACTAAGTAAAGCAAATCTACTTTTAGCAATTGATGAAGTTATAAAAAGTAAAAATAATTGCAGCTATTTTCCTTCTTACGAAATAGTTATGGATGATTTGCGAGACTATCGGTTTTATGAGTCTGATTTAATTCATCCAAATAAAATTGCAACTGATTATATTTGGGAAAAGTTTAGCAACTCAATTTTTAGCGGTGAGTGTTTACAAGTTATAAATGAAATATCAAAAGTTGTTACTGCGCGAAATCACCGTGTTAGAAATATTAACTCAAGTGAGCATCAAAAATTTGTGAAATCAATAATTGCTAAAATTGAGCTGCTTAATGTAAATTATTCTCATCTTAATTTGGAAAATGATTTAAAATATTTTAATTCCCAACTACTTTAATAACTGTTAACACCAAATTTACAAATAATATATTATTTGTAAATTTGTGGAATGAAAGTCTGATCCTCAAAAGGAGGACGAATATAGCCTTCACCTTCTATTCTTGGGGGTAGCGTAATAGATTTTGGTGTTAAATCTTCATAAGGAATCATACTCAATAAATGATGTATTGTATTTAAGCGAGCACATTTTTTATCATCAGCTTCAACTACAAACCAAGGCGCCTGTTTAATATCGGTATATTTAAACATTTCATCTTTAGCTTTGGAATAATCAATCCAGCGAGCACGTGATTCTAAATCCATTGGACTCAATTTCCATCTCCTAATTGGGTCAAGTATTCTTTTTTGGAATCTTTTTTCTTGCTCTTCATCACTAACCGAAAACCAATATTTAATTAGGGTAATTCCAGAGCGGACTAACATCCTTTCAAACTCGGGGCATGAACGCATAAATTCGTTGTATTCTTCATCTGTGCAAAAGTTCATTACTTTCTCAACTCCAGCTCTGTTGTACCAACTTCTATCGAATAAAACCATTTCACCAGCAGCAGGTAAGTGAGGAACATATCTTTGAAAATACCATTGAGTTTTTTCTTTTTCAGTTGGAGTTCCAAGTGCAACAACTCGACACACACGAGGATTCAGTTTGTCTAAAATTCGTTTTATTGTTCCACCTTTGCCTGCTGCATCACGACCTTCAAAGAGGACAACAACTTTTAATCCTTTAAGTTTTATCCACTCCTGTAGTTTTACTAACTCAATTTGAAGTCTTTCATATTCTTTTTCATATTCCTTTTTGCTAAGTTTTTTGTGCTCTAAATTTGATGATTTATGCTTTCCCATTGTAACTCCAAAAATATTTTGCAAAATAAGTATGAAAATTAAATTATTCAACTATTTTTAATGTTCTAACCCAAAATTGGAAATTAAAATTGAGTGAAGTAAATATATTTTAGTAATTGTTAAATCATTTTTACGATAGAATAGTTATCTTTACTTATACAAATTCTAATTTTAGGAGGCTAAAATGGCTAAAAGTTCTTCGTTTGATGTTGTATCAGAAATTGATTTTCAAGAAGTTGATAACGCTGTAAACCAAGCTATTAAAGAGATTCAACAGCGTTATGATTTGAAAGATTCTAAAACAGAAGTTACTTTAAATAAAAGTGATAAAGTTATTTTAATTAATACTAAAGATGAATACTCGCTAACAGCTTCTTACGATATAATTCAAACAAAATTTTTAAAAAGACAACTTTCGCTTAAGTCTATGCATCCTGAAGAAGTAGAAGCTGCTTCAGGTGGAAGATTGCGCCAAAAAATAACTCTTCAAAGTGGCATTTCAAAAGAAAATGGCAAGAAAATCACTAAACTAATTAAAGAATTAGGTCTAAAAGTTAATGCTCAAATGATGGATGAAAGAGTGCGTGTACAAGGTGCAAAACTTGATGATTTGCAAGCTGTTATGGCCGCAATAAAAAATGCTGATTTAGATTTTTCAGCTCAGTTTACTAATTATAAATAAAATATATTAATTTTCAACTAAATTATTTGTTGTAATTTAGTAATGTTCTCTGCACGGAATTTAATCTGGATTGATAATGGAAAACAAACAAATAAAATATGAGGAAACTCAAAAAGCATATTGGGTATTTATTGTAGGTATTGTTAGTATTGCAACCGTTATAATTGTTTACAAATTGCAGTTGGAAAAAATTGAGATATTGTTAAATATCGTAATAATTGTTTCGGTCATAGTTATATCTGTTGCATTATTGTTTTATAAATTAAAAATATTTATTGACGCAAATATAATGACTATTTCTTTTGGAGTTGGTTTAATTAAAAGGTCGATTGAATTAAAGGATATTGATTTTAATTCAATTGAAGAAATAAAGATTCCGTGGTACTATGGAATTGGATTGAGAATTACTCCACATGGAATTTTATTTAACACAAAGTTCGGGAAAGCATTAAAATTAAAATCAAAAAACAATACGAAAACAATTCTGGTGGGGACAGATAATTTTGAAACAATTAAAAAAGTATTAATGAAAAGCGAAGAAATCTAAAGGTTTTTATTTTTTAAAATTTCAATTCCGCTTTCTTTTGCAACAATAACAAAATCAACCATATTTACAAAAATTCCGTGCTCAACAATGCCTGCGCGTTTTTCTAATTTTCTAGCTAATTTTTTAGGATTTTTAATCACTCCAAAATTTGCATCAATAATGTAGTTACCTTCATCAGTAATAAATAAATTGCTTTCGCTATCTAATCGTGGTTTAGCTTCAGCACCAAGTGATTGCAGAAATTGTAATTCAACTTGGTAAGCCATCTTAATGACTTCAACTGGAACAGCCCATTTTTCACCAAGCGATTTGGAGATTTTAGATTCATCCACAATAATAATATATTTCTTGCTTGCTTGAGCAATAATTTTTTCGCGAAAATGTGCTCCCCCGCCTCCTTTAATAACATTTAATTTTATATCAACTTCATCAGCACCGTCAATTGTTAAATCAAGTATTGGAAAACTATCTAATGTGGAAGTTGGAATGTTTAATTCGGAAGCTAATTTTTGTGTTTTTTCGGATGATGGAATTCCAACAATATTTGAAATTTCACCAGATTTAAATTTTTCGGCAAGCACATATAAAACATGATTAAATGTTGAGCCAGTTCCAAAGCCAAGAATCATTCCCGATTTAATAAACTCAACTGCTTTCTCAGCTGATTTTCTTTTTAATATTTCTTGATTATTCATTATTCTACAATTTTGTTGAACACAAAATTACAAAAGAATAGACTAAGTGTCCTAATTATTTAGAAATTCATTATATTTACAAAATAAATTTTAGCCAATATACATGCACAAAAGCAAAAGCATTCTTTGAGAAAGGTTATATTAGTAAATGAATAAAAATAAAGTATATATAGAAACATATGGTTGTCAGATGAACTTGGCTGATACTGAAGTTGTAATGGGAATTTTGAATAATAAAGGTTACGAATTAACTAAAGAAATAGATTCTGCCGATGTTGTTTTCCTAAATACATGCAGCGTACGTGATAATGCGGAACAACGAATACATGGAAGATTGGGAACAATTGGTACATTGAAACAGAAAAATCCTAATTTAGTCATCGGTATTCTTGGATGCATGGCAGAACGTTTACGCGAAGATTTAATTGACAAACAAAAAATGGTTGATCTTGTTGTTGGGCCTGATGAATATCGTAGAATTCCAGAATTTATTGATACTGCCGTTGCGGGTGAAAAAGGCATTGGTGTAAAACTTTCCAGAACTGAAACATACGAAGATATTGAGCCATATAGAGAAGAAGGTCTTTCGGCTTGGATTTCTGTTATGCGTGGTTGCGATAAATTTTGCACGTATTGTGTTGTTCCATTCACTCGTGGAAGAGAGCGAAGCAGCAAAATGGAATCAATTGTTGAAGAAGTACGTAGACTTTCTGAAAAGGGATTTAGAGAAGTTACTTTGCTTGGTCAAAACGTAAATTCATATTCCGATGGCGAAAATGACTTTGCGGATTTACTAGTTGCTTGTGCCAAAGTGGATAATAATTTACGAATTAGATTTACAACTTCTCATCCTCAAGACTTATCGGATAAGTTGCTTTATGCCATTTCAGAGCATTATAACCTTTGCAATTATATTCATTTACCTGTCCAGTCTGGGTCCGATAGAGTTTTGTTAGAAATGAACCGAACATATACAATTGAGCATTATCTTGGAATTATTGAACGAGCCAGAAAAATTATTCCAGGAGTCACTTTTTCAACAGACATAATTGCTGGTTTCCCTACTGAAACAGAAGAAGAGCATAAAATGACTTTGGATGTTATGGCAAAAGTTAGATACGATGGTGCATACATGTTTAAATATTCTCCAAGAGAAGGAACTCGTGCATTCAAAATGGATGATGATATTCCAGAAGAAGTTAAATCGCGCCGTTTAACAGAGATAATTGATCAGCAACAGAAAATTGCATATGAAATTAATCAAGAATTAATCGGAACTGAAGATATTGTTCTAATCGAAAATTTAAGCAAAAAATCAGACCAGTTCTATTCTGGAAGAACTGGGACAAATAAAATTGTAATTCTACCAGTTGCAGAAAATGTACAAATAGGAGATTATGTAAAAGTGAAAATCTACAAAGCTACTTCTGCAACACTTTTTGGTGAATTTTTAGAAATTACAGATGTTTACAAAACCCATAAAAACATAAGAGTTGCTTAATCTAATATTTGATTGTGAGATTGTAAAACATAAAAAAATAAAGTAATATTAGTTGCATGTTTTTAATGTTGTTAATTTATGAAAAGCAAGTTTGTATTTTTACAAATAATTGGAAAATAAAAGTGTGTCAATATGAATTTATTAAATAATCAAAAACATATTATTCTCCTATTTGTTTTTTTTTCACTTTATTCTGTTTCATTTGCCCAAGTTGATATTGTTTCAACCCTTAAACACATTGAAAATGGTGAATTAACAGAAGCAAAAAACGATTTTAAAAGACTCAATGATAGATATCCAAATGATGCTAATGTGCAGTTCTTAGATGCGGTTTTAACCGAAAATGGTGATGAAGCGTTAAATAAATACTCTTTAGTTTTTACAAAATTTCCAAATTCTCAATTTTCAGATGCCGCTTTGTACAGAGTTTTTTCTTACTATTATTCGCTTGGAATTTATACAAAAGCAGAACAATTTTTAGCAAAACTTAAACAAGATTATCCCAATTCTCCTTACATTAATGCTGCAGATAGAAATTTACCAAGCGAAGATGCTTTTGTAGCAAATTATCCAGATAAGCCGACTGAACAGAAGCCAAAAGAAAACAAAATAGTTGAAAATTTTAAATTTACTATTCAAGCTGGGGCATTTTTGAATAAGAATAATGCTAATAATTTGAAGAAAAAATTTGAAGAAAAAGGTATATATTCTGAAACATATACTAAGGAAATAGGTGCTTCTCTGCTTAACGTTGTAATGATTGGAAAGTTCAAAAATAATGAAGATGCACAATCGATTCTTGACGAATTAAAAAAAGATTTTAACTTAAATGGGCGAATTATTCCACTTACTGAATAGGCGGTTACTTTGGAAGTTATATTTGTAGGAACTGGCTCTGGAAAAACTCAACTAAAAAGATTTCACACTTCTTTGCTAATTAAAACTGGAAATCATAATCTTTTAGTTGATACTGGAGATGCAATTTCGAAAGCGCTTTTAATCGCAAATTTAGATATCAATTTAATTGATTCAATTTATATAACACACACTCATGCCGACCATTTTTCTGGAATTGCTTCGCTTTTAACTCAGATGAAAATGGCAAAAAGAATAAAACCTATTTGTCTTTATATTCACAATTCATTTGTTAGTTTTGCAAGAAATTTTCTTTACCATTCCTTTCTATTTCCTGAGACTTTTGATTTTGAAATGAAAATTATTGGATTCAATTTTGATTCTGAAATAAATATTGCTGATATTCTTTATCTTCTACCAATCAAAAATGGCCATATTAGCAATAAATATAATGTAAATAGTATTCCAGATATCAATTTTATCTCTTCATCAGTTTTAATTAAAAACGAAAATATTTTAACTTACTATTCTTCCGATATAGATTCCATTTCAGATTTGTCACCAATTAATAAGTTTCAACCTAAATATTTAATTGTGGAATCAACTCACATTTTATTTGATGAATTAATTGAATTTATTAATTATTCTAAAATGCAAAAAACATTTTTAGTCCACATTAATGATGAAGATGGAATTGTTGAAAATTACAATAAATTATCAAATGAAATTAAAAGTAAAATTATTTTAACCATTGACGGTATGTGCGGTACTCTGACTTAATGACAAAATATTTATTACACCATTAGTGAAATTTCAATTCCTTTAGTACATTTACAATTAATATTATTTAGAATAATGACTACAGAAGAATTCCAAAAAAAACACGGTATAATTGGTAAATCCAAGCGAACAAAGGATTTAGTTGATATCATCCAACAAGTCGCTGATGCTGATATTTCCATATTAATTACTGGCGAAAGTGGAGTTGGAAAAGAAGTTTTTGCTCGTGCAATTCACGAAGCAAGCAAAAGAGCAAGCAAAAATCTTGTTAATGTTAATTGTGGTGCAATTCCGGAAGGACTTTTAGAATCAGAACTATTTGGTCATGAAAAAGGTTCTTTTACTGGAGCAACTGATGTTCGAAAAGGCTATTTTGAAATTGCAGATAAAGGAACTTTATTTCTTGATGAAATTGGCGAAATGTCGCTTACAACACAAGTAAAGCTTTTGCGGGTTTTAGAAACAAACGAATTTATGCGAATTGGGAGCGAAAGAGTTACATCGGTTGATGTTAGAATTATTGCAGCAACAAATAAATCTTTGGAAATTGAAGTTCAAAATAAAAGATTTAGAAATGATTTGTTTTTTAGACTTAAAGCTGTTACTTTAACAATTCCTCCTTTGCGTGAAAGAAAAGAGGATATTATTCCTTTGTCTGATTATTTTATAAAAAATTATTCTGAGAAGAATAATTTACCAACTTTTGAATATAGTGACGATGTACCAAACTTCTTGCTTAATTATCATTGGCCAGGAAATATTAGAGAGTTAAAAAACACAATAGAATCGGCATTAGCATTAAACAATACAGGAAAAATATCTGCCGATTCATTTGATTTGCTTCTTTCAAGTCCGGTGCAGTTAGAAGCAAACAGAAATTTACCAGTATATCTAGATAGACCATCTGATGCTTTAGATAGAGAAATGATATACCGTGCGTTAATTGATATTAAAAAAGATATTAACGATTTGAAAAACATTGCAAAATTAAATTATAATAGTGTTGAAAATAATAGCATTAATTCTAATAAAATAATTCCAATTGAGGAATTAGAAAAAAATGCAATAATTGATGCTCTAGAATATACAAAATGGAATAAAAAGCTTACATCAAAGTTGCTAAATATTAGTGAACGTACGCTTTATAGAAAATTGAAGGAATATGAAATTGATTAGAAATATCATTGCTATAGCAATTTTAGCTTTGTTGTTGAGTTGTAGCTATTCCTTTACAGGCTCTTCTGTGCCATCTCATCTTCAAACTATTTCAATTCCTATTGTTAAAGATAAAAGTGGTTCTGGTGAAGCAAATATTAGTAGCAATCTTACACAAAATTTAATACAACAATTTATAGATGATAATAGTTTGCAGGTTATTAACTCTGTTAATTCTGACGCAATTCTTTCTGTTTCAATTATTTCCTTTCAAGAAAGAACTGAGGTTGTTTCTGGTGAAAATGAAAAGGCAACAGTTCGTAGAATTACAATAACTTTGCAAGGTATTTATAAAGATTTAGTAATGAAAAAAACAGTTTTTGATAAAAAATTTTCAAATTACGCTACATTTGATGCAACATCAAAGTCAATCGAAAATAGACAAAATGCAATTCAACTTGCTATTGAGAACGTAAATTTGGATTTATTGTTAGCAGTAGTAGCTGACTGGTAAATTTTAATATACTTAATAGGATTCCATAAATGACAAGTTTCCCATTTCCAGAATTAGTTCTGATTTTGTACACCTTTTCGCTTTTTGTGTTGTTAATTTTCTCAAGCCATGGATTTATTATGCTTTATTATCAGCATAAACACAGAAATAAAATTACACAGGGATTAATTAATATTGATACTTCAAAAATAGTAACAATCCAACTTCCAATTTTTAATGAAATGTACGTTGTTGAGCGGCTTATAAACGCTGTTTGCAAACTCGACTATCCAAAAGAAAATCTTGAAATACAAGTCCTTGATGATTCAACGGATGAGACTTCCAATATTGTTGCTAATCTTGTTAAACAAAAATTAGAAGAAGGTTTTTTAATTAAACATATTCAGCGAATAAATAGATCTGGTTTTAAAGCAGGTGCTCTTAAAAATGGACTTGCTGAAACGAAGGGTGAGTTTATTGCAATTTTTGATGCTGATTTTATTCCACCATCAGATTTTTTGACAAATACATTACCTCATTTTTATTCAAAAAATATTGGAATGATACAAACACGTTGGGGTCATTTGAATGAAAAAGAATCACTATTAACAAGAGTGCAGGCTTTTGCTCTCGATGGGCATTTTGCCATTGAGCAAAAAGTTAGAAACGATGCTGGTTTTTTCATAAATTTTAATGGTACAGGCGGTGTTTGGCGAAAAGAGTGTATTGAAGATGCAGGCAATTGGGAAAACGATACTTTAACTGAAGATTTGGATTTAAGTTATCGTGCTCAATTAAAAGGCTGGCAATTTGTTTATCTCAAGGATATTACAACTCCCGCTGAACTACCTTCCGAAATGAGTGCTTTAAAATCGCAGCAATTTAGATGGACAAAAGGAGCAATTGAAACAGCAAAAAAACTTTTGCCTGCAATTTGGTTATCAAATATGAGTCTCAGACTAAAATTGCAATCAACTTTTCATTTAACAAATAACTTTGTGTTTCCATTTGTGCTTGTAGTTGCACTTCTTAATTTACCACTTCTTTTTATTAAACACGGTGGAAATTTTGATACATATTTCCAGTATAGTTCGTTATTTGTTATAGCATTTATTAGCACTTTTTTGCTTTATATTTCAGCTCAAAAAAACATATATATTGATTGGAAAAAAAGAATTCTAATTTTCCCATTATTTTTATCAGGAACAATGGGACTTGCATTGAATAACACAAAAGCGGTTCTTGAAGGTGTTTTTAATAAAAAAAGCGAATTTATACGAACTCCAAAATTTGCAAATGAAAGCGAAAAAAAAGTTGTAAATATATATATTCCCAAAAGTAAAATTTCGGTGTTAATGCTTGTTGAAATAATTTTTGCTATTTATAGTCTAGTTGGAGTAATTACTGCAATTTATTTTCTGGAACTTGCTGCACTTCCATTTAATATGATGTTCTTTTTTGGATTTTTTTCAGTGTCAATTTTATCATTAAAACAAGTATTAATAAAAAAATAATTAACTTTAAATATGAATATTAGAAATGAATACAAAGCTATATATGAATTAAATAGCAAATCACCACTTTTTGCACGTGTTGCATCGGATGAGGTACAGAAATTTAATTATGACAAAGCAATAACAATATTGCAAAATGGAATAGAATTGTTTGAAAATTACCCAACTCCATATTTTTTGTTAGGAAAATTATATTTAGAAATTGGAGATAAAACAGAAGCTGAAGAATGTTTCCAAAAAGGTAATTTGTTATTAGACAACTCCAAAACTCTCGAATTTTACAAAGGGCAAACTTTTATTCAAAATAGCGAAATAGAAACTTTTGAGAATTCGGAAAGTTTAAAAAATGAGGAGTTAAATCTTTCTGATGAACTTGAAAATTTGGCTAATGTTTTAAAAACAGCTAAAATAAATGTAAATATTGATGAAGATTATTCTTTTGTTGAGCCTAGTGCTAAAAATGAACCAGATAATTTTTTGCCACCCAAAGGATTAGTTTCTGAAACCTTAGCATCAATTTATTATGACCAATCTAATTATAGAGAAGCAAAAGCTATTTATGAAACATTGATAGAAATACAACCACAACGTGCAGAGCATTTTAAGGCGAAAATTGCTGACATAAATTCAAAAACAAAAACTTAGAAAGATGTTTGAGCTTAACGTTCATTCCAAACTGAAGCTAAATTTTTACAAAGAGCCAACATTAAAGGTTGCCCAAAATTTACTTGGCAAAGTTTTAATAAGAGTCATTTCTGGAATTCCTTTGGCGGGGATAATCGTTGAAACGGAGGCATATCTTTCACAAAACGATGAAGCTTCTCATTCATTTAACGGAAAATCAAAACGTAATAATACAATGTTTAATAGCTGTGGCTATTTGTATGTTTATCAAATTTATGGGATTCACTATTGCTGCAATGTTGTTACTGGAAAAGAAAATGTTGGCGAAGCTGTTTTAATTAGAGCAATTGAACCAATATTGAATAAAGAAATAATGCATAAAAATAGGTTTAATAATAACAACTTCATACCAGAAAAATTAATTTCTCTTTCAAATGGTCCAGCAAAACTTTGCAAATCTTTAGCAATTACAAAAGATGATGATGGTACAAATTTATTAGGAAATGATATTTATATAGTGGAAGGGAATACAATTCCAAAAGGAAAAATAGTAATAACAAATAGAATAGGAATAAATAAATCAAAAGAACTGCCATTTCGGTTTTATATTGAGGATAATAAATTCATTTCAAACAAATGAATTTGTCCATTTTAATCCACAGTTTTACTTTAAAGAAGACAATATTAATGGCTTATGTAGTGGAATTGATTTTTTTAGCCATTTAATTTGGCACACAACTTGCATACTGCAGGAAGTAAAAAAGAATTATTAATCAAATTTTAAGTAATTTATAATCTAATTATGAGTTTATTATGAAATCAAAAGCAATAATATTATTATTTATCCTGTCGCAATTAGTTTTTGCACAAGATAATTTTAGAAAAATAGAGAATAATGCATTTACAGTTGGTGAAAAACTAACTTTTAATGTGAAATATGGCTTTATTACAGCCGGTGTGGCAATAATGGAAATTCCCAAAATTAAAAGAATTGCTGGACGAGATGTTTATCATGTTACGTTTAGTGTAAATTCAATACCAAGCTTTGACCCTTTCTATAAAGTACGAGATAGATATGAAACATATTTAGACGTTGAAGCTTTGTTCCCTTGGCGTTTTGAACAACATGTTCGTGAAGGTGGTTTTAGTATGGATTTTGCTGCATTTTTTGATCACAGAAAAGGTGTTGCAAAAACCAGCAAAGGTACATACGAAATTCCCCCAAATGTTAACGATATTGTTTCTGCATTTTATTATGCAAGAACTTTGGATTATTCTAACTTAAAGGTTGGAGATAAATTTGAACTTTATAATTTTTATAAGAAAAAAGTTCATCCTTTAGATGTTGTTTATAAAGGAAAAGAAACTATAGAAGTGGAAGCAGGAACATTTAATTGCATAATGGTAGAACCAATTATTGCAGAAGGTGGTTTATTTAAAACCGAAGGTCAAATAACAATTTGGTTAACCGATGACGAATTAAAAATTCCTGTAAAAGTAAAGACAAAAATAATAATTGGCTCAATTGATGCCGAGCTTTCTAAAATTGAAGGATTAAAGAAAAATTAATCCTTCAATTTTTCTTCAATTTGTTTCAAAATTGTTCCATCCTCAAAATATTTATAAATATTTTTACCAGGACAAACAGTCATTTCAGAATAATCTTTGTGAGATTTTATATCCGAAACTGGAATGTTAAATTCTTTTGCAAGAAATGCAGAAAGAGCAACTAGGGACTTCATTTGATTTTCGCTAAATTCTTGAATCTCATAATTTCCCATAACTTCAATTAATGCATGCCCTGTTGGGTCATATTCTGTATTAGTATCGCCAGGTAAATTAATTGGACGAGCTTCATATATTTTGCCGTCAAGGTCAATCATAAAATGATAAGGAATATCAATCCATTTTTTTTCAGATCTACTCCATTTTTGCAAATTTCTAATTGATTCAATCGGGTCTTTGTCAGCACTAACTTCAACACCGCCATGATGAATTGTAATTTTTGTAATCTTAGCTTCATCTTTTGTATTCTCTAATGGAAGCCAGCCCCAATCTGAGCGAGTAATTACACCAAATTCCTCAGGATAGTTTAATTCTAAAATATTAATTTTTTGTGAGATTTGAGAAAATAATTCAATGAAAACCAACATAAATATTAACAGAAATATCTTTTTCATAAATGCCTATTAATTATATAAATGATTGTTAAAATAGAAAAATTCCATTCAACTAAAAATATATTATTTTTATGATAATTATTAAATAATATAATTCTCAAATAAGTTTTATATAATCAATGTTTTTTCTATTTTAGCATAAATACTCATTTAGTACAAATAAAAATTTTAATTGAAACATAGGTAATACAATTATGATTCAGAAAAAGATGGATGAACTTGGCCAACTACGCGAAAAAGCAAAACTTGGTGGTGGCGAAATTAGAATTAAAAGCCAGCATGATAAAGGAAAATTAACCGCAAGAGAAAGAATTACATTACTTGTTGATGAAGGAAGTTTTGAAGAAATTGACATGTTTGTAAAACATCGTTCTTCTGATTTTGGATTAGAGGAGCAAAAATTTCTTGGCGATGGTGTTATTACTGGCTTTGCTAGGATAAATGATAGACCAATTGCTGTTTTCAGTCAGGACTTTACAGTATTTGGCGGTTCGCTTTCCGAAGCACATGCTGAAAAAATAGTGAAGATAATGGATATGGCAATGAAAATTGGAATTCCAGTAATTGGACTAAACGATTCTGGCGGTGCGCGAATTCAAGAAGGTGTTGTTAGTCTTGGCGGTTATGCTGATATATTTTTAAGAAACACTTTAGCTTCAGGCACCATTCCACAAATTTCTGCAATACTTGGACCTTGCGCTGGAGGTGCAGTTTATTCTCCCGCTATTACAGATTTTATTTTTATGGTAAATCATACAAGTCATATGTTTGTTACCGGACCAAATGTTGTTAAAACGGTTACACACGAAGAAGTAACTTTTGATGCACTTGGCGGAGCCGAAACTCATTCCACAAAAAGTGGTGTTGCTCATTTTGCTTTTGAAAGTGAAATTGAAGTTTTGCAAAATATCAGAAAGCTAGTAGACTATATTCCATTAAATTGGAAGGATAAATCACCTGAAAAGGATTTCGATTTTTCACAAGATTTGTCAATTCCAGCTCTTGACAATATTGTTCCAGATAATCCAAACAAACCTTATGACATGAATGAGGTTATAAAACTTCTGCTAGATAATGGAGTGTTTTTGGAAGTCCATAAAAATTATGCCGAAAACATAATTGTCGGATTTGGCAGAATTGGCGGAATGTCTGTGGGTGTTGTTGCCAATCAACCAGCAGTTTTGGCGGGAGTTTTGGATATTAATGCTTCGGTAAAAGGTGCAAGATTTATTCGCTTCTGTGATGCTTTCAACATTCCACTAATTGTTTTGGAAGATGTTCCCGGATTTTTACCTGGAACTGAACAAGAATGGGGAGGAATAATTAAACACGGAGCAAAATTACTTTTTGCGTTCAGCGAAGCTACTGTTCCAAAAATAACAGTAATTACTCGCAAAGCCTATGGTGGCGCTTATGATGTAATGAATTCCAAACATATACGCGCTGATTTTAACTTTGCATGGCCAACTGCCGAAATTGCTGTGATGGGACCAAAAGGTGCGGTTGAAATAATTTTCAAAAAAGAAATTGAAAGTGCCGATGATAGCAAAGCAAAGCTGAATGAAAAAATTTCTGAGTTTACTGAAAAATTTGCAAGTCCATACATTGCTGCCGAACGTGGCTATGTTGATGCTGTAATTTATCCAAATGAAACAAAATTGAGGTTGGTAAATGCTCTGCAACTTTTAAAAACAAAGGTTGATAGTAATCCAAATAAGAAGCATACTAATATACCATTATGACAAAACCTTTTTACTCTCAGTCTTTATATGAGGTGTGTCATTCCCGCATGGTTTTGGCGGGAATCTTAAACAATTGGATGAGATTCCCGATAGTAACATTCGGGAATGACAGATTGAAATAAAACAAAATTTAATAGAAAAAGTAAATAAACCAGAAATAAACTATGATAAAAAAAATCCTAATAGCTAACCGTGGCGAAATTGCTGTAAGAATTGCAAAAGCGTGTCACGAAATGAATATGACTTCTGTGGCAGTATATTCTGAGGCTGATAAGTATTCACTTCATGTTAGAGTAGCAGATGAAGCATATCACATTGGAAATAGTGCAGCTTCCGAATCTTATTTGGATGGGGACAAAATAATTGAGCTTGCTAAAAATATTGGCGCAGATGCAATTCATCCAGGATATGGTTTTCTATCTGAAAACTCAGCTTTTATTAAAAAATGTGAAACCGCTGAAATAATATTTATTGGACCTTCTTCCAAGTCTGTTGAAATGATGGGAAATAAAACCACTGCACGTACAATAATGAAGCAGAACAAAGTTCCAATTGTTCCAGGTTCCACTGAGGGAATTAAATCGTACGACGATGCAAAAAACATTTGTCTTGAAATTGGTTTACCAGTTATGCTAAAAGCTGCTTCTGGCGGTGGTGGCAAAGGAATGCGTAAAATTGATAAAATTGAAGAATTAAAAGATGCTATTGATAGAGCAAAAAACGAAGCTAAAAAAGCTTTTGGCGACGATTCAGTTTACATCGAAAAGTTTGTTGAAAATCCAAAACATATTGAAGTTCAAATTTTAGCGGATAAACATGGTAACTATCTTCACTTATTTGAAAGAGATTGCTCAATTCAACGACGGCATCAAAAAGTAGTTGAAGAAGCCCCAGCATTTACTTTAACTGATGAACTAAGAGCTAAAGTTACGACTGCCGCTGTTAATGCCGCAAAAGCGTGCAATTATTATAATGCAGGAACAATTGAATTTTTATTTGATCAAAAAGAAAGCTTCTACTTTTTAGAAATGAATACTCGCCTACAAGTAGAACATCCAGTAACAGAAATGATTACTGGAATTGATTTGGTTAAAGAGCAGATTAAAATTGCTCAAGGTGATAAACTTACTATCAAACAAGAGGACTTAAAAATTATTGGTCATGCAATTGAATGCAGAATATATGCAGAAGATGTGGATGCAAATTTTGCTCCTTCAACTGGAAAAATTTTGCATCACCGACTTCCATCAGGACCTGGAATTAGAGTTGATAGAGGAATTGATATTCACTCAGATGTTTCCGTTTATTACGACCCAATGTTATCCAAAGTAATTACTTACGGTAAAGATAGGGAGGAAGCTATTTCAAGAATGAAAAGAGCTTTAGCAGAATATCAAATTGTTGGTGTAATTACAAATATTCATGCTTTTCAATGGATTTTGAATAATCCAATATTTCTTGAGGGTAGTTTTGATATTAATTTTCTGGACAATAAATTTATTAATCTTCTTCCTGGTAAATGGAAAACTGAAATAGTAGATGAATTTGAAAATGTAGCAATAATTTTAGCTGCTTTATTAAAAGATAAAGATTCAAAAACAAAACCATTTAAACGAGAATGCAGTCCAAACAATAAGTGGGGTAAAAATACTTATGAATGATTACACAGTTTCTGTAAATAATAATAAGCACCACCTTAAAATATTAAATAATAATAAAGTTGAATTAAATGGTGATAATTTTGATGTTGAACTTTCACAACTATCAAAGTATTCATATTTATTAAAAGTTAACAACCGAGTTTATCAAGTTACATCGGATAAATATAACCACGAAAATTATTCGTTTAATATCGCTGGATATTCTTACAATATTACAGTACGCACTAATCTTGAAGAAAAAGCAAATGAATATTTGAAGAATAAAGCTAAGGAAAGTAACAGCGAAATTATTAAATCTCCAATGCCTGGTTTAATAGTTAAAATATTAAAAAAAGTTGGTGAAAGCGTTCAAATGGGTGAGCCAATTTTTCTATTAGAAGCAATGAAAATGGAAAACGAAATTAGAGCGTCTGCATCTGGAATTGTAAAGTCAATTTCAGCAAAAGAGAATTGTTCTGTTGAAAAAGGAGAAGCTCTTTTAGAGATTGGATAGGAATTTTAATTTATAGTCTCTCTAGTTTTAAAATCTTTGAGATAATAAATTAGCTAATCTTTTTTGTTATTTTGCATATTTAGAAAACGATTCTAAGTTATTGGAATATTCTTTTTGCAAATAGTATTTTTCTCTTATATTAATAATCAAATTTGCTATTTCATCCAATAATCAGAACTTTTACTTAATTTTAGCCATGAACTTATCTGGCATAGATATTGTTTAATTCGACATTATAAATTAAAAAGGATAAACATGAATCTTGAATCGGTCGATAAGAAATTTGTACTCCCGAAATCTATAGATTTAAAAAATGACTTCACTCCACCTACTTATGATGAATGGAAAAAGGTTGTTGAAAAAGATTTGAAGGGTTTACCATTTGAAAAACTTATTACTAAAACTATTGAGGGTATTGAACTTCAACCAATATACACTCGTGAAACTCTAGAAAACAATTCACATTTGGATCAATTTCCAGGCGATGGAAGTACACGTTCGGCAAATGTTGCTGGTTATTTTGATTCTGCTTGGTTAATTAACCAAAGAATTGAGCTTGCAGATGCTGACGAATTTAATACAGCATTAAAAGATGCTTTAAATCGTGGACAAAATAGCATTTATGTTGCTCTCGATAAAGCATCAAAACTTGGCTTAGATGCTGATTATGCTAAAACAGAAGATGTTGGAAATGGTGGTCTTTCAATTTCTGGATTAAGCAGCTTTTCTCGCGCGCTTAAAGATATTGACATAACAAAATTTCCACTATTCATAAGCACTGGATTTTCATCTGTACCTTTTATATCAATACTTTCAGCTTATTGCTCGAAAAATGGAATTGATATTTCAAAAGTAGCTGGTTCCGTTGAAGCTGATCCAATTGGTTATTGGGCATCTGAAGGTGAACTTCCTGTTCCATTAAATTCAGCTATTTCTGGATTAAAATCATCACTTCTTTGGAAAAAGAAACATGCTCCACTAATGAAAACTATTAGCGTAAGTACTCTTCCTTATATTAATAGCGGAGCAAATGCTGTTCAGGAATTGGCATTTGCAATTGCAACAGCTGCAGAATACATTAGAAATCTTGTCGATTTGGGAACAAATATAAATGATGTTGCTCAAAATATTAAAGTTACTTTTGGAATTGGTTCGTCGTTCTTTACAGAGGTATCCAAATTCCGTGCTGTAAAACTACTCTGGAAAAATTTAATTTCTGCTTTTGGTGGAAATGAAGAATCCGAGAGTATTAATATTTTCGCAGTCACATCACAATTCAACAAAACAATTTTTGATCCGCATGTAAATATTTTGCGTACAACAACTGAAGCATTTTCCGCAATTGTTGGTGGAGTTAACAGCTTGCAAGTTTCTCCATTTGATTCAATATTTTCAGTGCCAGATAATTTTTCAAGAAGAATTGCACGTAACACACAAATTATTCTAAAAGAAGAATCACATTTTGGAAGTACAATTGATTCTGCTGGTGGTTCTTATTATGTTGAAAATCTAACAGAAGAACTTGCTAAAAATGCATGGAAATTATTCCAACAAATTGAAGAAAATGGTGGAATGATAGAATGCCTAAAAAACAACTTTATTCAAAATGAAATTGAAACTGTTTATCAGCAACGTGCCAAAGCCATTGCTAAACGTAAATCTGTAATTGTTGGAACAAATATGTATGCAAATCCAACCGAAGAATTATTAGAGGCACGAAAAGTAAATAACTTTGAATTACAAAAACAAAGATCAGAATTTTTGCAAAAATTTCGTGTTTCAGAAAGCAAAAAGAAAAACGAAGATATTTTAACTGCTTTGGATAAACTTTCAAAAAAATGCACTGACGAAAGCATTGATATTGCTGCATCGGCAATATTAAATGGAGCTACACTTGGCGAAATTACTAGTTCGTGCCGCGTTAATGTAAATGATATTGAAAGAATAAAAATCAATAAAATTAAAAATAGGCGGTCAGCTGAGCCTTTTGAAGAATTGCGAATTAAAGCTAATTCAATAAAAGCCAGTATCGGTAAGAAACCAACGGTTTTTCTTGCAACAATGGGAACCTTGAAAGAATACAAAGGAAGAGCAGATTTTTCACGAAACTTCCTCGAAGTGGGCGGTTTCGAAGTAAATTATCCTAGTGGATTTACAACTTGTGATGAAGCTGTTAAATCTGCTGTAGATTCAAAAAACGATATTATTGTTATCTGTTCAACAGATGACAAATACATAGAAATTGTTCCAGAATTGGCTGGCAAGTTAAAAGCAAGTCTTAAAAATGTTACAATTTTACTTGCTGGTTATCCAAAAGATAAAATTGAAGAATATAAAAATAGCGGAGTAGATGATTTTATCTACCTCGGCGCTGATGTTCATTCAATCCTTTCGAATATTTTAGAGAATTATTCTTTGGAGGTAAAATGAGACATCCAAATTTTGCAGAAATAAATTTGAAATTGGAAATAGATAAATCCACCAAAAGTAATTGGGAAAAAAGTTTTGTTGATAAAACTGGCAAAGATGTTGCTGATTGTGAAACCAATACAATGGAAAAAATTAAAATTAAGCCACTATATACAAAAGATGATATAAAAGATTTTGAACATCTGGATTATATGTCAGGCTTGCCTCCATTTTTGCGTGGTCCATATACGTCAATGTATGTAAATAAACCTTGGACAATCCGTCAGTACGCTGGTTTTTCTACAGCCGAAGAAAGCAACGCTTTTTACAGACGAAACCTTGCTCAAGGTCAAATGGGGCTTTCAGTGGCTTTCGATTTAGCAACTCATCGTGGATACGATTCTGACCACGAGCGTGTTGTTGGCGATGTTGGTAAAGCTGGTGTTGCTATTGATTCTGTTGAGGATATGAAAATTCTTTTTGATAATATTCCTCTTGATAAAATGTCAGTTTCAATGACAATGAATGGAGCCGTGCTTCCAATACTTGCATTTTTTATTGTTGCTGCTGAAGAACAAGGCGTTGCAAACGAACTCCTTTCTGGCACTATACAAAATGATATTCTCAAAGAGTATATGGTTAGAAACACATATATTTATCCACCACAAATGTCAATGAAAATTATTGCGGACATTTTCAAATTCACATCCGAAAAAATGCCTAAATATAATAGCATTTCTATTTCTGGATATCACATGCAGGAAGCCGGTGCTACTGCCGATTTGGAAATGGCATACACACTTGCTGATGGTTTGGAATATGTCCGCACTGGCATTGCAACTGGAATGGATATTGACGCGTTTGCGCCGCGTCTCTCGTTCTTTTGGGCACAGGGAATGAACTTCTTTATGGAAGTTGCCAAGATGCGTGCAGCTCGCTTAATATGGGCTAAATTGATTAAACAATTTAATCCAAAAAATCCTAAATCAATGTCGTTGCGTACACACTCTCAAACTTCTGGTTGGAGCTTAACTGAGCAAGATCCATATAATAATATTGTAAGAACTTGCATTGAAGCAATGGCAGCAGTAATGGGGCATACGCAATCGTTACACACAAATTCATTGGATGAAGCAATTGCACTTCCAACAGATTTTTCGGCACGTATTGCACGCAACACACAATTGTTCTTGCAGGACGAAACAGAAATTACAAAAGTTATTGATCCTTGGGCTGGCTCTTACTATGTTGAGTCCTTAACAAATGAGCTATTGCAAAAAGGATGGGAACACATTCTTGAAGTTGAGTCTTATGGTGGAATGACAAAAGCAATTGAAGCTGGAATTCCAAAAATGCGCATTGAAGAGGCTTCTGCTCGTAAGCAAGCACGCATTGATTCTGGTGAAGAAACAATTGTTGGAATTAATAAATATCGTTTGGATAAAGAAGATCCAATAGATATTTTGGAAGTTGATAACACTGCTGTACGATTATCGCAAATAGAAAGACTTAATAGCATTAAAGCAAGCAGAAACAGTGATGCAGTAAAAATTGCGCTTGATAATTTGACAAAATGTGCCGAAACTGGTGATGGAAATCTTTTAGAACTTGCAGTTGAAGCAGCACGAGTTAGAGCTACTCTTGGCGAAATTTCCGATGCAATTGAAGCTGTTAGTGGTAGATACAAAGCTGTTACACGCACTATTTCTGGTGTTTATAGCGGCGAATATAATTCAGAGAAGAATATGAGTGTTGAAAAGGCTAAAGAACTTACAGACGCGTTTGCAAATGAGGAAGGAAGACGACCTCGAATTTTAATTGCTAAACTTGGGCAGGATGGTCACGACCGTGGTGCAAAAGTTGTTGCTACCGCCTACGCCGATCTTGGCTTTGACGTTGATATTGGTCCTTTATTCCAAACTCCTAAAGAAGCTGCAATGCAAGCTGTTGAAAATGATGTTCACGTTGTTGGAATGAGTTCGCTTGCTGCGGGACACAAAACTTTACTTCCACAATTAGTAGCAGAACTAAAAGCACTTGGACGTGAAGACATAATTGTAATAATTGGTGGCGTTATTCCAGCACAGGATTATGATTTCCTTTATCAACAAGGTGCTTCAGCAATATTTGGACCTGGAACAAAAATTCCAGAAACTACAATTAAATTGATGGAAATTATTAAAGAAAGATTTTCTTAAACATTTGTATAACAAATCGAGGTTTTCTGCTTTTACATGCAGCAAAGCCTCGATGCTCTTTATTTATAATTGATTAAGAAATACTTGCAATTGAGAATAGATATTTTGTTTTTAATCAGCAATAGATATTTAAAATCGAAATTACAATAGACAAATAATTTTGGTGGAGTTTAAAATGAAAAACCCTTGTAAAGTATTATTTTACAAGGGTTTACGTTGTGAGCGCACCTGGGCTCGAACCAGGGACCCTCTCCTTAAAAGGGAGATGCTCTACCACTGAGCTATGCGCCCAACATTTTCACAATTTCAAAAAAAAGTGAAAACAAAATTAAGAATATTACTTTTTAACGTCAAGCCCAAAAAATATTTTTTTTTGAAAAGTAAATTGATATAAGTAATTTTACTTTTTAGAATAACATAAAACTACTTTGAAATTAAATAACCCTAAAAAGATTTTAATTATTCGATTCAGTTCGCTTGGTGATGTTTTATTGACAACCCCTTTATTGCGTATTTTGAAAAACAAATATCCCAAAACTGAAATTGATTATTTAGTGAAAACCAGTTTTAGTGATGCAGTAAAATTAAATCCAAATATTAAGAATGTTGTTTCGTGGCAAACAGAAGAAGAATTTCATTTAGCTATCATTAAACTTAAAAATGCAAAATATGATTATGTAATTGATTTGCAAAATAATTTTAGGTCAAAAAAAATAGTATCAAAACTTGGTAAAAATAGTTTTTGTTTCAAAAAGCCTAACATTAAAAAATTTCTTCTGGTTAATTTTAAGTTAAATTTGCTAAAAAATGAAAAATCAATCCCACAAAGATATGTTGAAGTTATTCCAGAATTAAAAATTGATGAAAAAGGACTTGAGCTATTTTTGCCCGAGGAAAATAAAACTCAAATATTTGAGGATAAACCAATTATCGGTTTAGCTCCTGGAGCATTTCACTTCACAAAAAGATGGCCAATTGATTTTTATGCTGAAGTTGGAAATAAATTAACCAATGAAGGCTTTAAAATTGTAATTCTTGGAGGAAAATCAGATAGGGAAATTTGTAATTTGTTAAGCATTAAAATAGATAGGTCAATTGATTTATCAAACGACAACAAATTGTTTGAAACTGCTTCAAATATGAAAAAATGTAAACTGGTTATTTGCAATGATTCTGGTTTAATGCATACGGCAACTGCTGTTGGAACTCCAGTTATAGCAATTTTTGGTTCAACTGTTAAAGAATTTGGTTTTGTGCCTTTTGGAGTAAAAAATTTGATTATTGAAAATAATAATTTATCTTGCAGACCCTGTAGTCATATTGGTAAATCAACTTGCAAAAAGAAACATTTTAATTGTATGAATCAAATATTTCCTAACTTAGTTTATAAAAAAACTATTCAACTATTGAGCAGTTTATGAAAAAGGCGTGGTGGCTTCTTTATAATTTCTTAGTAATTCCATTTATTTATTTGCTCTTTAAAATTGCACGAATTTTTAATAAAAAAATTCGTAGTGGATTTGATAGAAGAAGAGTGCAAAATCAATTTATTAAAGAAGAAATGAAGCTGCTCGACTCCTCAAAAAAAATGATTTGGTTTCATTCTGCCTCACTTGGTGAGTTTGAACAAGCAAAGCCAATAATTGAAAAATTACGAAAAGAACAAAACATAAATATTTTGGTTACTTTTTTTTCCCCTTCTGGTTACGATAATTCTAAAAAGTATCCTTTTGCAGATATTGTTGCATATATGCCTTTTGATTTTGATAAAGCGGTTATTGAATTTCTAGAAATTGTAAATCCAAATGTCGTTATTTTTATGCGTTATGATATTTGGCCTAACTTATTATGGCAATTGGGAGCTAAAAAAATACCGACCATGATTGTTGATGCAACAATGCAGAAAAATTCTAAAAGAAAAATTTTTATTGTAAAGCAATTTCATAAATCAATTTATAAATGCTTTTCGGATGTGCTTACTGTTTCTATCCATGATGCTGAAAGCTTTCTCGATTTCAAAATACCTAAATCAAAAATTAAAGCTGTGGGTGATACAAGATTTGATAGAGTTTACCAAAAAAGTTTAACAGCACAAAGCAAAAAGTTGTTTCGCGATGGTCTTTTTGAAGGTAAAAAGATTTTTGTTTTTGGAAGTTCTTGGGATGAAGATGAAAATGTGGTTTTTCCTGCATTTGAGAAACTTGCTCAAAATGATGAAAAAGTTATAATGATTGTTGCTCCACATGAGCCAACTGAAGTTCACCTTGAAAAAATTGAAAATTATTTTGTAAAAAAGCTTAAAACCATTAGGTTTTCCTCAAAAAATAATTATTCAGAAGAGCGGATAATTATTATTGATTCTGTTGGAATTTTGCTCACTTTATATTTTTATGCAAATGTTGCTTATGTTGGTGGAAGTTTTAAGCAGGGAATTCATAATGTTTTGGAACCAGCTGTTTATGGAATTCCAGTAATTTTTGGACCTAAAATAGAAAGTAGTCTTGAGGCAATAGAATTAGTAAAAAGAGGAGCTTCGCAGATTGTTAAAAATATTGAAGAGACTTTTTTAATTTTAAGCAGATTATTTTCAGAAGATGAATTTAGAGATAAAATGGGCTTAATAGCTTCAAATTATGTAAATGAAAACATTGGCGCTTCCAGTAAAATTATTACCGAAATTGAAAAATATTTGTAAAAATACTAATAAATAATAAAAAATCTTATTAAAGATAGTCAAAAATTTTTGTTATAAATTAAGTTAAAAAATAATTTTACTTGCATATTTTTTAATTATCATATATTTTTGTAGCTCGTTTCTTTTACATATTGACATAATGGGCAGGCGCCAAAGCTGGAGAGTTGGGGCGGACTGTAAATCCGTTGGCTAAGCCTGAGGGGGTTCGATTCCCTCCCTGCCCACAAAT
>PCUD01000045.1:78234-98686 GCA_002786785.1 Ignavibacteriales bacterium CG18_big_fil_WC_8_21_14_2_50_31_20
GGTAGAGTCACAGCCTTCCAAGCTGTTGGTCGCGGGTTCGAATCCCGTCTCCCGCTCATGAATTTTTCAGTATACATACTGAAGAGTGAGGTGGCTGATGTTTATTACATTGGTTCAACACAAAATGTGCAAGAAAGACTGAAATTGCACAATAGCTCAAAAGCACGTTGGACAAAAAGGTATCAACCATGGGTTCTTGAATATTATGAAGAGTATACAACTCGAAGTGAAGCGGTAATGCGAGAGAAATATTTTAAGTCCTTAAAAGGAATTAGAAGAAAACTTGAGTTATTAAAAGCGACAGACATAAACGAAAGTTAGAGTCATCCCGTACAACGGGATTGGTCGCGGGTTCGAATCCCGTCTCCCGCTCATGAATTTTTCAGTATACATACTGAAGAGTGAGAAAAAATATGTACTTTTTAATATGTTGAATTATGCTGACGTAGCTCAGTCGGTAGAGCACATCCTTGGTAAGGATGAGGTCACCGGTTCAATTCCGGTCGTCAGCTCAAAAATTGTTGACGAAACTAAAATTTTGAAAGAATTTTTGAAATGACTAATTTAATATTTTTATATAAAAATTTTAATGTTTAGCGAGGAAATATAATGGCAAAAGCTAGAAATGGTAGACAAACAATAATTATAGAAAGTACAGCCGATACTGGATATCGCTATACAACAAAGAAAAACAAAAGAGAACATCCAGCACGAGTTGAGTTTATGAAATATGACCCTGTTGCTCGAAAACACGTAATATTTAAAGAAACTAAATAATTTTACGAGAGTAGTTCAATTGGCAGAGCAGCGGTCTCCAAAACCGCAAGTTGGGGGTTCGAATCCCTCCTCTCGTGCTACTATAAATTAGGTAAATACTAATGAAAGAAAAGATAGTTAATTTTTTTACAGATGTGGTCAAAGAAATGAAAAAAGTTACTTGGCCAACAAAAAATGAATTAAAAGAATCTACAGTAATAGTAATTGTTACTTGTTTGATACTTGCAGCATTTACATATCTAATTGATATGGGAATAACAACAATATTTAAAGGACTTTTCTAAAAGTGGAAGAAAACACACAAGCAAAATGGTATGTAGTAAGAACCTTTTCTGGACATGAGAACAAGGTTAAGAATATTATCGACTTAGAATTAAGTGATAACGAAGCTCTACGTGCTCGCATTGTTGAGGTATTAGTTCCAACTGAAAAAGTATTTGAAATTAAAGATGGAAAAAAGAAAACTAAAACTCGTAATTTTTTTCCTGGTTACATTTTATTAAATGCTGATTTAGATAACAGAGTGATAGATTTTATTACTAATACACCATCAGTAATGGGCTTTTTGGGTGAACAAAAGAAACCAGCTCCATTACTTCCAGCAGAAGTAAAAAGAATTGTTGGTAGAATTACTCAGGATAAAGATACTGAGAAAACAGATACAATTTTTAGAAGTGGTGATTTGATAAAAATAATTGATGGTCCTTTCAATAATTTTTCTGGTATTATTGAAGAAGTTAATGAAGAAAAGATGAAAATTAAAGTAATGGTTTCAATTTTTGGAAGAAAAACTCCAGTTGAAATCGATTTTGAACAAGCAGAATTAGAAAAGTAAATTATAATTAAAGGTTAAGTTATGGCTAAAAAGATAACTGGTTACATTAAATTGCAAATTCCTGCTGGAAAGGCAAATCCATCACCACCAGTTGGACCTGCTTTAGGACAAAAAGGTGTAAATATTATGGAGTTTTGTAAGCAATTTAATGCTAAAACTTCAGAAAAAGATGGTTTGATAATTCCTGTTGTAATAACAGTTTTTGCAGATAAATCATTTACATTTATCACAAAAACACCACCTGCAGCAGTGTTGTTAAAAAAGAATTTAAGTTTGAGCAAAGGTTCAAATGAGCCCAATAAAATTAAAGTTGCAAAAGTAACTCAAGCTCAATTACAAGAAATTGCAGAAACTAAAATGGCAGATTTAAATGCAAATGATATTGACCATGCTATTAGTATGATTGCTGGAACAGCACGTAGCATGGGCATTACAGTTGAAGGATAATTAAAAGTTTATAAATTAGGTTGGAAAAAATGAAAGAGTCAAAAAGAGTAAAATCCTTAAAAGAAAAAATTGACCTACAAAAAGAATATAGTATTGAAGATGCTATAAATCTTCTTAAAGAAAATTCAAGCGTTAAGTTTACCGAATCTTTAGACTGTGCTATTAGATTAGGTGTTGACCCAAGGCATGCAGATCAAATGATTAGAGGTACTGTAAGTTTACCACACGGAACTGGAAAGGAAGTTAGAGTTCTTGTAGTAGCCAAAGGTGCCAAAGCTGATGATGCTATTGCAGCTGGTGCAGATTATGCTGGTTTTGAAGAGTATATTGCAAAAATCAAAGAGGGTTGGGCAGAAATTGACGTTATTATTGCTACACCAGATACTATGGGTGAACTTGGTAAATTGGGTCGTATTTTAGGACCTCGTGGTTTAATGCCAAATCCTAAAAGTGGAACAGTAACAATGGACGTTGTAAATGCAGTAAAAGAAGTGAAAGCTGGTAAAATTGAATTCCGTGTAGATAAAACAGGTATTGTTCATACATCTTTAGGAAAACTCAATTTTGAAACTAAACAACTTATGGAAAATACTAAAGCATTTGTTGAGAAAATTATCAGAATGAAACCATCAGCTGCAAAAGGAACTTATGTTAAGAGTTTATATTTAACTAGCACTATGGGACCTGGAGTTCATATTTCAAAAGAAGAAATTTAAATTACAAATACGCACTCATTATATATATAATGCTTCTATTAAACAGTATAAAACTGAATTAGGTAAAAGATGAACAAGACAGAAAAAAGCGAAATGGTTTCTCTTATAAAAGAGAAATTCCAAAAATCTACTGCAATGTACTTGGTTGATTATTCTGGAATCACAGTTGAACAAATTAGTGGTTTACGAAGAGAATTTGCAAAAGAAGGTGTTAGCTATAAAGTATTTAAAAATACTTTAGTTAAAAGAGCTATTGCTGAAATTGGTGGATTTGAAAAAATTAACGAACAACTTGTTGGTATGATTGGTATTGCATTTGCGGATGAAAACTATGTTGCTCCTGCCAAAATCATCAAAAACTTTAGCGAAAAGAATAAAAAGTTCAATTTCAAGGGCTGCTACATAGAATCAACATTCTATGGAGAAGATCAACTTAAAAATCTGGCTTCTATGCCTACTAAGGACGAAATTATGTCCAGTATCGTTGGCAGCATTGCTGCTCCGGCATCAGGTATTGTTGGTACTATCAATGCAGTTATTAGAGATCTTGTTAGTGTTATTGATGAAGCGGGTAAAACAAAAGCCGCATAAAAATTATTATTAAAAGATTATTCATAGGAGATATAAAAATGTCAGAAAAAATATCAAAAATAGTAGAATTAATTAAAGCTCTTACTTTAGTTGAAGCTTCTGAATTAAAAACAGCTTTAGAAACAGAATTTGGTGTATCAGCCGCCGCTCCTGTTGTAATGGGTGCTGCAGCAACAGCAGTTGTAGCAGAAGCTGAAGAAGAAAAAACAGAGTTTGATGTTATTCTTGCTTCTTTTGGTGACAAAAAAATTAATGTTATCAAAGTTGTTAGAGCTCATACAGGTTTAGGCTTAAAAGAAGCTAAAGACTTAGTTGATGGTGCACCTAAAACTGTTAAAGAAGGTGTTAGCAAAGACGAAGCTGCAAAAATTAAAGCTGAACTTGAAGAAGCTGGTGCAACAGTAGAGATTAAATAATTTATAATAATAAATTAATTTCTAAATTTTTTAATGTGGTAAGATGTAGAAATATGTCTTGCCACTTTATATATTTTAAATGAGAATTATGATTAGTAACAATAATTGCCAATTTAGGGAGGTCATGGTTGGATAAGTATAAAAAAAACAAAACGACGAACCGTATTACTTTTGAGTCCATTATTCCTGCCATTAAACAACCAGACTTGTTGAATATTCAAGTTGAATCGTTTGAAGAGTTTATTCAGAGAGGTATCACTCGGGATAAAAGAGAAAATAAGGGATTACAAGAAGTATTTAATACCAATTTCCCAATTTTCGATAACAAAGAATTTTACAGATTAGACTTTGTAGATTATCACATAGAAAAACCAAGATTTTCTATTCCAGAATGCCAAGAAAGAGGTCTTACTTTTAGCTCACCACTTAAAGCAAAATTAAGATTATCTGCAAAAGACGATGAAACCGAAGAATATGTAAATTCTATAGAACAAGAAGTTTATCTTGGAAATCTTCCCTTTATGACTAATAAAGGAACTTTTGTAATTAATGGTGCAGAACGTGTTGTTGTTAGTCAACTTCATCGGTCACCTGGTGTTGCTTTTGATCAAACAAGACACCCAAATGGTACACCAATTTATTCTGCTCGTATTATTCCATTTCGTGGTTCTTGGGTTGAATTTGCAACCGATATAAATCATGTTATGTATGTATATATTGATAGACGTAAGAAATTTCCTGCAACTACTTTATTGCGTGCTTTAAATTACACCACTGATGAAGAAATATTAAATCTTTTTGACTTAGTTGAAGAATTTGAAGTTAAAAATTTAGATCCATTAGAGCATCAAGGTAGAATTTCAGCAGAAGATGTAATTGATGTTGAAACTGGTGAAATATTCGTTACTAAAGATGACGAATTAACCGAAGAAATTATTGAAAATATTAAAGCTTCGGATGTTAAAAAAATTAAAATTATAGCTGGTGATACTAATACAGAGCAAGATTTAATTCTTAATACATTGCGTAAAGACACTTCAATTTCTAAAGAAGAGGCTTTATTTGCTATTTATAGACAATTGCGAACAGGCGAAGCGCCAGATGTTGAAACAGCAGAAGCATTAATTGAAAAATTATTCTTTAACGAAAAACGTTACGATTTAGGTGAAGTTGGGCGTTTTAGAATGAATGATAAATTAAATTTAGATATTCCTAAAAATGTTCGTGTGCTTACAATTGAAGATATTGTAGCGATTATGAAAAGCATTATATTATTGAAAAATGGTAATGTTTCAGTAGATGATATTGACCACCTTGGAAATAGAAGAGTTAGAACAGTTGGTGAGCAATTGCAACAACAATTTAATGTTGGTTTAGCACGTATGTCTCGTACAATTCGTGAACGTATGAATATGCGTGATAACGAAAATATGCAACCACAAGATTTGGTTAATGCAAGAACAATAAGCTCTGTAATAAACGCTTTCTTTGGAACTAACCAATTATCTCAATTTATGGATCAAACAAATCCACTTTCAGAATTAACTCATAAAAGAAGAATTTCTGCATTGGGACCTGGTGGTTTAACACGCGAAAGAGCTGGGTTTGAAGTTCGCGACGTGCATCATTCTCATTATGGTCGTTTATGTCCAATTGAAACTCCAGAAGGTCCAAATATTGGTCTTATTTCTTCGTTAACACTTTATTCAAGAGTAAATAATTTTGGATTTTTAGAAACACCATACCGAAAAGTTAAAGATGGTAAAGTTTCAAAAAATGTTGATTATTTATCAGCTGATCAAGAAGATGAATTTGTTATTGCGCAGGCAAACGCTCCTTTAGATGAGCAAGGTAAATTTGTTCTTGAAAGAGTTAAATGCCGTAAACGTGGCGAATTTCCTGTTGTAACACCAGCAAATGTTCATTACATGGATGTTGCACCATCTCAATTGGTAAGTGCTGGTGCATCATTAATTCCATTTTTGGAACATGATGATGCTAACCGTGCATTAATGGGTTCAAACATGCAACGCCAAGCAGTTCCATTATTAGTTCCCGAATCCCCAATTGTTGGAACTGGAATGGAGTATAAAATTGCAGTTGATTCTAAATCAGTTATAGTTGCCGAAGATAAAGGTGAAGTTGAATATGTTGATGCTGAAAGGATAATTGTAAAATATTTTTCAGACCCTGAAAGCTATCAAGCTTTAACTACTTTTGACGATGAAAGACGAGTAGAATATAAATTGATTAAGTTTAACGGAACAAACCAAGAAACTTGTTTTAATCAACGTTCTCGTGTTGCACTTGGACAAAAAGTTAAAAAAGGTGATATATTAGCTGATGGTCCATCTATTGATAAAGGTGAGTTGGCTCTTGGTAAAAATGTTCTTGTTGGTTTCATGCCTTGGCGTGGTTATAACTTTGAAGATGCTATTATTATTAGCGAAAGATTAGTTGCCGACGATGAGTTTACTTCATTACATATTGAGGAATTTGAACTTCAAGTGAGAGAAACAAAACGTGGTGATGAAGAGTTAACTCGCGATATTCCAAATGTTAGCGAAGAAGCTACTAAAGATTTGGATGAGCGTGGAATAATTCGTGAAGGTGCCGAGGTTCACGAAGGTGATATCTTAATTGGTAAAATTACACCAAAAGGTGAAACAGATCCTACTCCTGAAGAAAAATTATTAAAAGCAATTTTTGGCGATAAAGCCGGCGATGTTAAAGATGCGTCTTTAAAAGCACATCCTGGATTAAAAGGCACAGTAATTAAAACTAGATTATTCAGCAGAAAACGCCGTGACGGAGAAGCTAAAAAACAAGAGAAAAAAGATCTTGATTTAATTGAACATAATTTAAGTGTTAAAAAAACTGAGCATTACAAATTGCTAGTAAAAAAATTGCAAGTTATTACCCAAGGGAAAAAAACTATTGGAATTAGTGATTTAGATGGTTCGGTTGTACTTAAGAAAAATACGCATATTACTGAAACAACGTTTAGTGAAATTCAAGACATAACAAAATTAGATTATACCCAAGAATGGTTTAGTGAAGAAGAAACAAATAAAATGATTAAAACCCTTTTTAGCAATTATTTTACTATGCTTGCTGATTACGAAGAGGATTTTAAACGATTAAAATTAAATATTCAAAGTGGTGATGAACTTTCACCTGGTGTTGTTCAGCTTGCTAAGGTTTATGTTGCTAAAAAACGTAAGCTTCAAGTAGGTGATAAAATGGCTGGCAGACACGGAAACAAAGGTGTTGTTGCTAAAGTTGTTCCAAAAGAAGATATGCCATATCTTGAAGACGGTACTCCAGTTGACATAATTCTTAATCCACTCGGTGTGCCATCACGAATGAACCTTGGTCAGTTATATGAAACTGCATTAGGTTGGGTTGGAAGTGTTTTGGGGGTTAAATTTGAGACCCCAATTTTTGACGGTGCTAAATTTGAAGATGTTGAAAACTTAATTGCAGAAGCTGGTCTTCCTATAGGAAGTAAAACCACCATGTATGATGGTCGCACTGGCGTAAAATTCCACCAAAAAATTACTTGTGGATATATTTATATGCTCAAATTAGGACATATGATTGACGACAAACTACATGCTCGTTCAATAGGACCATATTCATTAATTACTCAACAACCACTTGGTGGGAAAGCCCAATTTGGTGGTCAGCGTTTTGGTGAAATGGAAGTTTGGGCACTTGAAGGTTATGGTGCTTCAAATGTATTACAAGAAGTTCTAACTGTTAAGAGTGATGATGTTGAAGGACGTGCAAAAACTTATGAAGCTATTGTAAAAGGCGAAAACCTTACTCGTCCATCAATTCCTGAAGCATTTAATGTATTAATTAAAGAGTTACAAGGTTTAGGTTTAGAGATAAAGATTAACTAGTCAAACTAAATCAATAAAGTTTTAAGGAGAAAATTTATGAGATTCAAACCACAAGAATCAAAATTAAAAAATATTACCAAACTAACTATAAGTTTGGCTAGTCCTGATATTGTACTTTCTAGATCTCATGGTGAAGCTACAAAACCCGAAACCATAAATTACAGATCATTCAGACCAGAAAAAGATGGTTTGTTTTGCGAAAAGATTTTTGGTCCAGTTAAGGATTGGGAATGTGCTTGTGGAAAGTACAAAGGTATTAGATATAAAGGAATTGTTTGCGACAGATGTGGCGTTGAAGTTACACAAAAAAAAGTAAGACGCGAAAGAATGGGTCACATTACTTTGGCAGTTCCTGTTGTACATATATGGTTTTTTAAAGCATTGCCTTCAAAAATTGGAAACATAATTGGTATGAAAACCAAAGAACTTGAAAGGGTAATTTACTATGAATCATACGTAGTAATTAATCCTGGGACTACTGGTTTGCAATACAAAGATTTAATTTCTGAAGATCAATATTATGAAATTCTCTATTCTTTAGAACATAATAATGATTCCTTAGATGACAATGACCCTAAAAAATTTATAGCAAAAATTGGTGGCGATGCTGTTAAAGAGTTGTTGAAATCAATTGATGTTGAACTTACTTTCAGAGAGCTTAAAGCTCAACTCAAAATAGAAACATCTCAGCAAAAACGGGGTGATTTATTAAAACGCCTTCGCGTTTTAGAATCTTTTAGAGAATATGAAGGAAAAGTTGCTAATAAACCAGAATGGATGGTTGTTAGTATATTACCAATTATTCCACCAGAATTACGTCCTTTAGTACCATTAGAAGGCGGTAGATTTGCTACAAGTGATTTAAATGATCTTTACCGAAGAGTAATAATCAGAAATAATAGATTAAAAAGATTAATAGATATTAAAGCCCCAGAAGTAATTTTAAGAAACGAAAAAAGGATGCTTCAAGAGGCAGTTGACGCATTATTTGATAATTCACGTCGTGGAAGTGCAGTTAGAAGTGATGGAAACAGACCACTTAAATCTTTAAGCGATATGCTAAAAGGTAAACAAGGTCGATTCCGTCAAAACTTACTTGGAAAACGGGTTGATTATTCTGGCCGTTCAGTAATTGTTGTTGGTCCAGAGTTAAAATTGCACCAATGTGGCCTTCCAAAAAATATGGCAATTGAATTATTCAAACCATTTGTAATTCGTAAATTGATTGAACGTGGATTTTATAAAACAGTTAAAAGCGCTCGAAAAGCTGTTGATAGAAAAGAGCCTGTAATTTGGGATATTCTTGAAAAATTGATTGATGGACATCCTGTTTTACTTAACCGTGCTCCTACACTTCACAGATTAGGAATTCAAGCTTTTCAACCAATTTTAATTGATGGAAAAGCTATTCAGTTACATCCAATGGTTTGTACAGCATTTAATGCGGATTTTGACGGTGATCAAATGGCTGTTCACGTTCCACTATCTTATGAAGCTCAATTAGAGGCTTCAACATTAATGCTCTCAAGTCACAATATTCTTTCACCACAAAATGGAAGTCCTGTTGTGGTTCCTACACAGGATATCGTTTTGGGTTGCTATTACTTAACAAAAGTAAAAGCTGGCGCCAAAGGCGAAGGTATGGTTTTTTCAAACAGCCAAGAAGTTCAAATTGCTTATGATTATGAAGCTGTTGATCTTCACGCAAGAATTAAAGTAAAAATTAATGGTGAATTTATTGAAACTACTGTTGGTAGAGTAATTTTCAATGATATAGTTCCACCAGAAATGGGTTTTTGGAATGAGTTACTTATTAAAAAAGTTTTTAGTGGATTTATTTATAAAATGTTTGTAAAACTTGGTAACGAAGTTACCGCTAAATTTCTTGATAACTTAAAGGAATTAGGTTTTAAATATTCCACAATTGCTGGTATTTCTATTAGCTTTAGTGATATGATAGTTCCTGAAGAAAAGAAAGCAATGATTACAGATTCAAATAAAAAAGTTGCTGCAATTTTAGATGAACATGATCAAGGTTTTATCACAGATGCTGAGCGTTATAATAAAATTATTGATGTATGGACTCATACTACCAATAACGTTGCTAAATCACTTATGGATAGAATTAAAACCGATCAACATGGATTTAATTCACTTCACATGATGGTTGATTCTGGTGCAAGAGGTTCGCAAGAACAAGTTCGTCAGCTTGCTGGTATGCGCGGGTTGATGATGAAACCTCAAAAATCACTTTCTGGTGCCTCTGGTGAAATTATTGAAAATCCAATTGTTGCTAATTTTAAGGAAGGACTTTCAGTACTTGAGTATTTTATTTCTACTCACGGTGCTCGTAAAGGTTTGGCTGATACAGCACTTAAAACTGCAGATGCTGGATATTTAACAAGAAGATTAACTGATGTTGCTCAAGATGTAATTATTACTCAAGAAGATTGTGGAACTATTAGAGGTGTTGACGTTTCCGCAATTAAAGATGTTGAATTAGAACGTGAGCCATTAGCTGAACGAATTACTGGTCGTGTTGCTCAAGAAGATATATATGATCCAAGAACTGACGAACTGATTGTTGAAGCTGGAAATACAATTGACGAAGAAATTGCAGAACGTATTGACGATGCTTCTATTGACTCTGTTTTTATTAGAACAGTTTTAACTTGTGAATCAGAAAGAGGTATTTGTGCTAAATGCTATGGCAGAAATTTAACAACTGGTAAATTAGTTGAAACTGGAGAAGCAGTTGGAATTATTGCAGCTCAATCAATTGGTGAACCTGGTACTCAGTTAACATTAAGAACTTTCCACTTGGGTGGTACTTCATCTCGTATTGCAAGTCAATCGCAAGTTGATTCAAGCGTTGAAGGTACAATTAAATTTGATAAAATTAACTATGTTGAAAGAGAAGATTTCTTAGGCAAAGTTAAAGTTGTAACTGGTCGTCGTGGTTCAATGGGTATTTTTGATGAAGATGGCAGACAAATAAAAAAATATGACATTCCTTATGGTTCTGAGTTACGTGTTGATAATAATCAACTAGTAAAAAAAGCACAACCACTTTATAATCACGATCCTTATAACGCTGTAATTTTAACAGATATTAAAGGAACTGTTAGATTTGTTGATTTGGTTGATAATTCAACAATTCAACAAGTTGCCGATGAACAAACAGGTCACGTTGCAAAGGTTGTTATTGAATCGAAAGAAAAAACTTTAACTCCAAGTATTGTAATAACTGATGCAAACGGAGAAGAAAAGACTTTTAACTTACCAACAGGAGCATATTTATCAGTTGAAGATAATTCAACTGTTTTACCTGGCACAATTTTAGCAAAAATATCAAAATCTGATTCAAAGAGTAGAGATATTACTGGTGGTCTTCCTAGAGTAACTGAATTATTCGAAGCAAGAAGTCCTCACGAACCAGCCACGGTTTCAGAAATTGAAGGTATTGTTAAATTTGGAACTAGGAAAAAAGGTTCAAGAGAAATTATTGTTGAATCAATGGACGGATTTGACGAGAAAAAATATAATATTCCTTATGGAAAACATATTCTCGTACAAGAAGGTGATGAAATTCCTGCTGGTGAAAAAATAACAGATGGGCCAATTGATCCACATGATATTTTAAAAATTAGTGGTACTAATGCAGTTCAAGAATATCTTGTTAACGAAATTCAAGACGTTTACCGACTTCAAGGGGTAAAACTAAATGATAAACACATTGAAGTTATAGTTCGCCAAATGTTACGTAAACTAAAAGTTATCTCTTCTGGCGATACTACATTTATTGAAGAAGATTTGATAAACAGAATAGTAATGGCACAAGAAAATAGAGTAATGTTAGAATCGGTTTTTGTTGAAAATCCAGGTGATTCTAAGTCAGAAATTGGTGATATAATTACTCGTACAAAAATGCGAGAAATAAATTCTGAGATTGAAAGAAAAGGTAAACAATTACTTGAAGCAAGAGATGCCGAACCAGCAACTTTTGAAAATATCCTTTTGGGAATTACACAATCTGCATTATCAACTGAAAGCTTTATTTCTGCTGCTTCTTTCCAAGAAACTACTAAAGTTTTAACTAATGCCTCAATAGCTGCAAAAGTTGATGATTTAATTGGATTGAAGGAAAATGTTGTAATGGGAGGACGAATTCCTGCAGGAACTGGATTAAAAAAATACTCTAATATAATACTTTCTACTGAAGATAATAGTGTTGAAGAAAAAAACGAAATTATTACAGAAGAAAGCGAAAAAGAAGTATAAAAGTCAAAAAAATATTAATTCACGTGCTTGACTTAATTGCAGATTAAAGGTATATTGAGAGTCTGAATTTTTAAGCACTTTATAATTTTATGGAGGTAAATAAGTGCCTACAATAAACCAATTGGTTAGAAAAGGTAGAAAGATTGTTAAGTCTAAAAACAAAGCTCCGGCTTTGGAAGCATGCCCTCAAAGAAGAGGTGTTTGCACTAGAGTATATACAACTACTCCTAAAAAACCAAACTCAGCTTTAAGAAAAGTTGCTAGAGTTAGATTAACAAATGGTATTGAAGTTACAGCATATATTCCTGGTGAAGGACATAATTTGCAAGAGCACTCTATTGTATTAATTAGAGGTGGAAGAATTAAAGATATTCCTGGTGTTCGTTATCACATTATACGTGGTTCACTTGATACAAGTGGGGTGGACGACAGAAAGAAAAGTAGATCTAAATATGGCACTAAAAAACCTAAAAAAAAATAGACTAATATGAGAAAGAGAAGAGCAGAAAAGAGATACATTAAGCCAGATCCAAGATTTAATGATATATTAGTAGCAAAATTTGTTAACTATATTATGATGGATGGCAAAAAATCAACATCTAGAAGTGTTGTTTATGAATCTTTTGATTTAATTGAAAAGAAAACAAAGAAACCAGCTATTGAAGTGTTCAAAAAAGCTGTTAGTAATGTTCAACCAATGGTTGAAGTTAGAAGTAGAAGAGTTGGTGGTGCAACCTACCAAGTACCTATGGAAGTAAGACCTGAGAGAAGAATGGCTTTAGCATTACGTTGGATTAAAAAATATGCTACTGACAGAAAAGATAAAACAATGGCAGAAAAATTGTCAGCTGAATTAATTTCGGCTTCAAATGGCGAAGGATCTGCAATCAAGAAAAAAGATGAAGTTCATAGAATGGCAGAAGCTAATAAAGCATTTGCTCATTTCAAGTGGTAATTGGATTTAATAGGATAAGATTAGATGGCTACTAAAAGAGTAGAATTAAATAAAGTTAGAAACATTGGTATAATGGCTCACATTGATGCAGGTAAAACTACAACAACCGAGAGAATATTATATTATACAGGAAAAACCCATAGAATTGGTGAAGTTCACGATGGCGGCGCTACTATGGATTGGATGGAGCAAGAAAAAGAACGTGGTATTACAATAACTAGTGCAGCTACAACTGCTTTTTGGCAAGGTCATCAAATAAATATTATTGATACTCCAGGTCATGTTGATTTTACTGTTGAAGTTGAAAGGTCACTTCGTGTATTAGATGGTGCTGTAGCTTTATTTTGTGCTGTTGGTGGAGTTGAACCTCAATCAGAAACCGTTTGGCGTCAAGCTGACAAATATAAAGTTCCAAGAATTGCATTTATAAATAAAATGGACCGTATTGGTGCTGATTTTTTCCATGCAGTTGAAATGATGAAATTACGCTTAGGAGCTAATGCTATTCCTATTACTTTACCTATTGGTGAAGGTGATATGTTTACTGGTGTTATTGATTTAGTAACAATGAAAGCAAGAATGTATCATGAAGATACTCTTGGGGCTACTTTTGAAGATAAAGAAATTCCAGCGGTATTACTTCCACAAGCTCAAAAATATAGAACAGTCATGTTGGAAGCTGTATCGGATGTTGACGACACTCTTTTAGAAAAATATCTTGATGGAAAAGAAATTTCAATTGAAGAAATTTCAAGAGTATTACGTGAAGCTACAAGACAATTAAAAATTACTCCAGTTTTATGTGGTTCTTCATTTAAGAACAAAGGTGTTCAAAAACTTCTTGATTCGGTAGTTGAATATTTACCTTCACCACTTGATGCTGAAGAGTTGAGTGTTCACCACATTCATCAAGATGATAAAGTTATACTTGAAATTAGCACAAAAGAAAAATTTACTGCTTTGGCTTTCAAAATTATGACAGACCCTTATGTAGGAAAACTTACATATATTAGAGTTTATAGTGGTAGGTTAAATGCTGGGTCATATATATATAACTCTGTTTCGGATAAAAAAGAAAGAGTTGGTAGAATTCTTTTAATGCATGCCGATAAAAGAGAAGATTTAGATGAAATTAGAGCTGGGGATATTGCTGCAATCGTTGGATTAAAACATACAAAAACTGGTGACACTCTTTGTACTGAAGATGATAAAGTTTTGTTGGAGAAAATGGTTTTTCCTGAGCCAGTAATTCAAATTGCAATTGAACCAAAAACTAAAGCTGATCAAGAAAAATTATCTGAGGCTTTAGCTAAATTATCAGAAGAAGATCCTACATTTAAAGTAAAAACTGATGAAGAAACAGGTCAAACTTTAATTTCTGGTATGGGTGAGCTTCACCTTGAAATTCTTGTTGATAGAATGAAAAGAGAGTTCAAAGTTGAAGCTAATGTTGGTAAACCACAAGTAGCTTATAGAGAAACAATTACCGAAACTGTTCAAGCCGAAGGTAAGTTTGTTAAGCAAAGTGGTGGACGTGGTAAATATGGTCATGTTTGGCTCGAAGTTGGTCCAAATGAACCAGGTAAAGGTTTTGAATTTGAAAATGCTATTGTTGGCGGAGTTGTTCCAAAAGAATATATTGCTCCAGTTTCTCGTGGTGTTGAAGAAGCAATGAAAAATGGTGTTGTTGCTGGATATCATATTGTTGATGTAAAAGTTAAACTTTATGATGGTTCTTATCATGATGTTGACTCTGATGAAATTTCATTTAAAGTTGCTGGTTCTATGGCATTTAGAGCTGCTGCAAAGAAAGCAAAACCTATTTTATTGGAACCATTAATGAGTATTGAAGTTACAACCCCAGAAGAATATATGGGTGACGTAATGGGTGATTTAAGCTCAAGACGTGGTAAAGTTGAAGGTTTTGATGCAAGAAGAGATGCTCAAGTAATTAAAGCAAAAGCCCCATTATCTGAAATGTTCGGTTATTCTACTGTGTTAAGATCTATGACTCAAGGTAGAGCAATTTACTCAATGCAATTTTCACATTATGCTGAAGTTCCAAGATTTATTGCAGAAGAAATTTCAGAAAAAGCAAATATTAATAAATAATTAAGTAATTTTACAAGAATAAAAAGAACAAGGAGTTTTCTATGGCAAAGGAAAAATTTGATAGGAGTAAACCTCACGTTAATATCGGTACTATCGGTCACGTAGATCATGGTAAAACAACATTAACTGCTGCGATTACTATGTCTCTTGCAAAAAAAGGTTTATCATTAAAACGAACTTTTGATAGTATTGATAATGCACCTGAAGAAAGAGAAAGAGGTATTACAATTGCTACAGCTCACGTTGAATATTCAACAGCTAACAGACATTATGCTCACGTTGACTGTCCTGGTCATGCCGATTATGTAAAAAACATGATTACTGGTGCGGCTCAAATGGACGGAGCAATTTTAGTAGTTGCTGCAACTGATGGTCCAATGCCTCAAACAAGAGAACATATTCTTCTTGCGCGCCAGGTTGGTGTTCCAAAAATGGTTGTTTTTATGAATAAAGTTGATCTTGTTGATGACGAAGAATTAGTTGAATTAGTAGAAATGGAATTAAGAGAGCTTCTAACAGAATACGAATTTCCAGGTGACGAAATTCCAATAATTAAAGGTTCTGCTCTTCAAGCACTTGAGGCTTCTTCAAATGATGATGCTCCAAAAGAAGATCCAAGAATGAATTGTATTTGGGAACTTATGGATGCCGTTGATTCATATATTCCAATTCCTGAACGTGAATCTGATAAACCATTCTTGATGCCTGTTGAAGATGTTTTCTCTATTACTGGTCGTGGTACTGTTGCTACTGGTAGAGTTGAAAGAGGTCAAGTAAAACTTGGTGAAGAAGTAGTTTTAATTGGTCTTGGAATGAACAAGAAAACAGTTGTTACTGGAATTGAAATGTTTCGTAAAGAACTTGATAGCGCATTAGCTGGTGATAATGCTGGTGTACTTATGCGTGGTGTTAGTAAAGATGAAATCCAAAGAGGAATGGTATTAGCTAAACCTGGTTCAATTACTCCTCATACAAATTTTGAAAGTGAAGTTTATATTCTTTCAAAAGATGAAGGTGGACGTCATACACCATTTTTTAATGGTTACAGACCTCAGTTCTATTTTAGAACAACTGACGTTACTGGTATTGCTACGTTGCCAGAAGGTACAGAAATGGTTATGCCTGGTGATAACGTTAAAATGACAATTGAATTGATTTCAGAAATTGCAATGGAAGAAGGACTACGTTTTGCTATCCGTGAAGGTGGTAGAACAGTTGGTGCTGGTGTTGTTGCGAAAATTATTAAATAAGTAAGTTATTTTATTGCCAGATTATATTTTTTAATCTGGCAAACATTTAAGGAGAGAAATACTTTGGCAGGTCAAAAAATTAGAATTAAACTAAAATCTTATGATCATATTTTGATTGATAAATCGACTGAAAAAATTATTAAAACTGTTAAGAGTTCTGGAGCTGTAGTTTCAGGTCCAATTCCTTTGCCAACAAGAAGATCAGTATATACAGTTTTACGCTCTCCTCACGTAGACAAAAAATCACGTGAACAATTTGAAATTAGAGCACATAAAAGAATTATTGATATACATAACTCTAACAATAAAACCGTCGATTCGTTAAGTAAGTTAGAAATTCCGGCGGGTGTTGATATTGAGATTAAGTTATAAGGATTATGAGATGCCAGGATTGTTAGGTAAAAAAATAGGAATGACTAATTATTATTCAGAAGATGGAAAAGTTACTCCTGTAACTGCTATTGAAGTTGGTCCATGTACTGTTGTTTCTATAAAAACAAAGAAAAATGATGGTTACGAAGCAATTCAGTTAGGTTTTGGTGAGAAAAAAGAAAAACATCTCAATAAACCTCAAATTGAAAACTATAAAAAGCTAAATTTAAAACCTGCTGCTGTTTTGAAAGAATTTAGGAATTTTAATATTTCTGAATACAAAGTTGGTGATGAATTAAATTCAGAAATATTTAAAATTGGTGATATTGTTAAAGTTTCTGGAAAAAGCAAAGGTAAAGGTTTTCAAGGTGTAATGAAACGCCACAATTTTCGTGGTGGACAAAGAACACACGGTCAAGGTGATAGAGAAAGAGCACCTGGTTCTGTAGGACAAAGTTCTTATCCATCAAGAGTTTTGAAAGGTATGAAAATGGGTGGAAGAATGGGTTTTGAAAGAATCACAACTTCTGGTCTTAAAGTAGTTAAAGTTTTTGCAGACAAGAATATTATCCTTGTTAAAGGTGCGGTTCCTGGTGCAATAAATTCAATTGTTGAAATTAAAAAGTAATTGGTTAAATAATGAAGTTAGATGTTTTTAAAATTGACGGTACTCAAGAAGGAACTTCTGTTGAATTAGCAGAAGATGTATTTGGTATTGAACCTAATGACCATGTTATTTATCTTGCTGTTAAAGCTTATTTAGCAAATCAACGTCAAGGTACTCATAAAACCAAAGAACGCAATGAAGTTAGCGGTGGTGGACGTAAGCCTTGGAAACAAAAAGGTAGAGGTACAGCACGTGCTGGTTCTACTAGATCTCCTATTTGGATTGGTGGTGGTACAATATTTGGACCAAAACCTAGAAATTATAGACAAAAATTAAATAAAAAGGTTAGTAGACTTGCTCGTAAATCTGCTTTATCCTACAAAGCTAGTTCTGAACAAATTATTATTGTTGAAGATTTTAATTATGAAAGTCCAAAAACAAATGAATTTATTAAAATGTTAGATTCATTAAAAATTTCTGGAAAGAAAACTTTACTTCTTACTAGTGAACATCAAGAAAATATTTACAAATCTGGCAGAAATATAGATAAAGTTTCAATTTTAGAAGCGCAAAAAGCATCTACTTATGATTTATTAAATCATCAAGTTTTGTTATTACAAAAAAGTGCTGTTGAAAAATTAGTTAGTGTATTCAATTAAAAGGTTAATTGGTATTTAAGATGAATAATATTTTGATAAAGCCCTTAGTTACTGAAAAGATTACAGCACTTATGGAAAAAGAAAACAAATATGGTTTTGTTGTTAATCATAAGTCAAATAAGATTGAAATAGCTAAGGCAGTAGAAAAGAGATTTGAGGTAAATGTTGTTGCCATAAATACAATAAAGTATAAAGGCAAAACTAAAACACAATTTACCAAAAAAGGTAGATTTGCTGGGAAAACACCTCAGTTTAAGAAAGCAATTATTACGTTAAAAGAAGGTCAAAAACTTGATCTTTTTGAAGAAGTGTAAAGATTAGGAATTGGAGCTTTATTAAATGGGAATAAGAAAATTAAAACCGAATACTCCTGGAACTAGATATCAGTCTATTTCAACTTTTGATGAAATTACTAAATCAACTCCAGAAAAATCTTTAACTGTTGCACTAAAAAAATCTGGTGGTAGAAATAATCTTGGTAGATTAACTAGTCGTCATATTGGTGGTGGACACAAAAGAAGATATAGAATTATTGATTTCAAACGAAATAAGTTTGATGTTCCAGCAAAGGTATTTTCTATAGAATATGATCCTAACAGATCATGTAGAATTGCTTTACTTCATTATTTGGATGGTGAGAAACGTTACATTCTTGCTCCCGATGGTATAAAAGTTGGCGATATGCTTAAGTCTGGTGAAGCTGTTGAAATTAAAGTTGGTAACGCAATGAAGTTAAAGAGCATTCCATTGGGTAGTTTAATTCATAATGTTGAATTAAAACCTGGTAAAGGTGGTCAGTTAGCTCGTTCTGCTGGAATGGGTATTCAACTTGCTGCTAAAGATGGAAGTTATGCTCAATTGAAATTACCTTCAGGTGAAGTTAGATTAGTTTCTTTGGAATGTATGGCTACTTATGGAACAGTTGGTAATTCCGAATTTGAAAATATTAGTCTTGGTAAGGCTGGTAGAAGTAGATGGTTAGGTAAAAGACCAAAAGTACGTGGTGTAGTTATGAATCCAGTTGATCACCCTATGGGTGGTGGTGAAGGAAGAACTTCTGGTGGTGGACACCCAGTTTCTCCTTGGGGTCAACCTGCCAAAGGATACAAAACAAGAAAGAAAAAGAACGAATCAAATAAATATATTGTTAAACGAAGAAAGAAATAATTAGAGATTAAGTATGCCAAGATCAGTTAAGAAAGGCCCATTTATTAATGCAAAGTTGGAAAAAAAAGTTCAACAATTAAACGATACTAATCAAAAGAAAATTATTAAAACGTGGTCACGTTCTACTACAATTTCTCCTGATTTTGTCGGACATACAATTGCAGTTCATAATGGTAACAAGATGATTCCTGTTTATATTTCAGAAAACATGGTTGGACATAAATTGGGAGAGTTTTCTCCTACTAGAATATTTAGAGGACATCCAATGTCTAAAGCTGAAAAAGCATCTAAAATGAGAAAATAATTTTAATAAGGTATTTGATAAATGGAAGCAAGAGCAACTCACAAACATATTAGTTCATCTCCAAGAAAGATGAGATTGGTAGTTGACCTAATAAGAGGTATTGGAGTAGAAAAAGCTATAGAAATTTTACACTTTAGTCCAAAGCATCCTGCAAAAGATGCAGAAAAAGTTCTAAGATCAGCTATTTCTAATCTGTTAAATAAAGATCAAGAATCGAATTTAGAACCTTCTGATTTATTTGTTAAAGAAGCATTTGTAAATCAAGGTCCTTCATTAAAAAGAATGTTACCTGCCCCAATGGGTAGGGCTTTTAGAATAAGAAAAAGATCTAATCACTTAACCATAGTAGTAGCTAGCAAAAGTTAGTTGAGGAGGAATATTTGGGTCAGAAAGTTAATCCAATAGGTTTTAGAGTTGGTATTATTAGAGGTTGGGAATCCAACTGGTATGAAAATGGTAGCTATGCTACTAAATTAAATGAAGATAAAAAATTACGAATTTATATCAGAAATCGTTTAAAAAAAGCTGGTGTTTCTAGAATAATTATCGATCGTACTTCTAAAAATATTGTTGTAACTATTCATACATCAAGACCTGGTGTTGTGATTGGTAAAAGTGGTAAAGAAATTGCTCAAATTGAACAAGAATTAAAGAGCATTACCGACGATAAAGAAATTAAAGTTCAAATTACTGAAATTAAAAGACCAGAATTAGATGCATTTTTAGTTGCTGAAAATATTGGAGTTCAACTAAAAGGTAGAATTTCATTTAGAAGAGCTATGAAATCAGCTATTACTTCGGCACGTAGAATGGGTGCTGAAGGAATAAGAGTTAAATGTGGTGGTCGTTTAGGTGGTGCTGAAATGGCAAGATCTGAACAATATAAAGAAGGAAAAATTCCTTTACATACATTACGAGCTGATATTGATTATGGTACATATACAGCACAAACTATTTATGGTTCTATTGGCATAAAAGTTTGGATTTATAAAGGTGAAGTTTTAGGAAAAAGATTATCTGACTAAGAGTTTGAGGAGTTATTCTGATGTTAATGC
>PCUD01000045.1:98713-99629 GCA_002786785.1 Ignavibacteriales bacterium CG18_big_fil_WC_8_21_14_2_50_31_20
GGATGGATTACAAGTCGACAAATTGAAGCTTGTCGTGTGGCGATTACTAGAACAATGAAACGTGATGGTAAAGTATGGATTAGAGTTTTTCCAGACAAACCTGTATCTAAAAAACCATTAGAAACTAGAATGGGTAAAGGTAAAGGTAATCCGGAATTTTGGGTTGCAGTTATTAAACCAGGTAGAATTCTTTTTGAAGTTACAGGAGTTTCGAAAGAACTTGCTATGAAAGCTTTTACTTTAGCAGGTCATAAATTACCAATTAAGACAACAACTTCAGTAAGACCTGACTTCGAAGAAAATAATTAAAGGATTGCAAGATGAAGATCTACGAAATTCGTGAAATGAGTGAAGAAGAAATATTAAAAAGAATTGAAGATAATAGTAATAATTTAATTGATCTTCGGTTTCAACATGAACTAAAAAACTTAACTAATACTGCAAAATTAGATATATTAAAAAAAGATATTGCAAAAATGAAAACTGTACTTAAGGAAAGAGAGCTTAAAGTAGCAGTGGCAGATAAAGAATAATTTAGGAAATTGGAATAAGAATGGAAACTAGAGCTTTAAGAAAAACTAGAATTGGTGTAGTTGTTAAAAATGGTATGCAAAAAAGTATTACTATTGCTATAGAAAGAAAAGTAGCTCACCCTATCTATAAAAAGTATTTCAAGAAAACAACTAAGCTCATTGTTCACGATGAAAATAATGAATGTAATGTTGGTGATGTTGTTAAAATAATGGAAACACGTCCAATTAGTAAAAACAAGAATTGGCGATTAGTAGAAATAGTTGAAAAAGCTAAGTAATAGCCATCAATTAGGAGAATTTTGAGATGATACAAGCAGAAACAAATTTAGCAGTTGCCGATAATTCTGGTGCTAAAAAAATTAGATGTATTAAAGTACTTGGTG
>PCUD01000045.1:99676-100767 GCA_002786785.1 Ignavibacteriales bacterium CG18_big_fil_WC_8_21_14_2_50_31_20
GTTCTTATATTAGATTTGATGAAAATGCAGCTGTTCTACTTAATGCTCAAAATGAACCTCGTGGAACTCGTATTTTTGGACCTGTTGCTAGAGAGTTGAGAGATAAGAAATTTATGAAGATTATTTCACTCGCACCAGAAGTATTATAAAAGAAGGATTTAGTGAAGATGAAAATTAGAAAAAATGATAATGTAATTATAATAGCTGGTAACTCTAAAGGTATTACTGGAAAAGTTCTTAAAGTATTTCCGAAAGATAATAGAGTTATTGTTGAAGGTGTAAGTCTTAGGAAAAGACATACTAAACCAAATCAAGCAAATCCTCAAGGAGGAATTATTGAAATGGAAGCACCTATTAATGTTTCAAATGTTATGTTAGTTGATCCTAAATCAGGTAAACCTACTAAAATTGGCTCAAAAGTTATTATTGATGATAAAACAAATAAAAAGAAAATAGTTAGAGTTAGTAAAAAAAGTGGCGAAATGCTTTAATAGAATTTAAGGATTAAGACAAAAAATGGCAAAAAAAGAAAAAAGCGAAGCTGTAGTTAAAGAAGTTGGTAATGTAAAAATTCCTTTACTTCTATTAGAAAAATATAAATCTGAAATAGTACCAATGTTAAAGGATAAATTTTCTTATAGTAACATTATGGAAGTCCCTAAATTATCAAAAATAGTTGTTAATATGGGTGTTGGTGAAGCTGTTCACGATTCGAAAATTCTTGATGCTGCAGTTAAAGATTTGGAAACTATCACTGGACAAAAAGCTCAAATTAGACAAGCTAAAACATCAATTTCAAACTTTAAGTTACGTGAAGGTATGAAAATAGGTGCAAAAGTTACACTTCGTGGTAGAAAAATGTATGAATTTTTGAATAGATTAATTTCTATTGCATTACCTCGTGTTCGCGATTTTAGAGGTATTCCTGATAAATCATTTGATGGTAGAGGAAATTATACTCTTGGTATTAAAGAACAAATTATTTTTCCTGAAATTGATGTTGAAAAAATTAATAAAGTTGTAGGAATGGATGTTACATTTGTTACAACGGCTAAAACTGATAATGAAGCGTATGAATTATTATTAGCTTT
>PCUD01000045.1:100780-136248 GCA_002786785.1 Ignavibacteriales bacterium CG18_big_fil_WC_8_21_14_2_50_31_20
CTGATAATGAAGCGTATGAATTATTATTAGCTTTTGGCGTTCCTTTTAAGAAAAAACAAGCTTAGGTGGTATATTTAGATGGCAAAAAAATCAATAATAGCTAGAGAAGCTAAAAGAAGAAAAGTTGTGGAACAATATGCAGCTATTAGAAAAGAACTAAAAGAAAATAACGATTATGAAGCATTACAAAAACTACCTAAAAATGCTTCTCCTGTTAGATTAAAAAATAGATGTACTATGACAGGAAGATCAAGAGGTTATTACAGAAAATTTGGAGTTTCAAGACTTATTTTTAGAGAAATGGCTCTTAAAGGTGAAATTCCTGGAATTAAAAAAGCCAGTTGGTAAAATATTAGGAGATTATAAATATGCCAGTTACTGATCCAGTTGCTGATTTTTTGACTAGAATTAGAAATGCAATAAGCGCAAAAAAAAGATTTGTAGATATACCATCTTCTAATCTAAAAGTTGGTTTAGCAGAAATTTTGAAGAAATCAAAATTTATTGTTGATTATAACATTATGGAAGATAACAAACAAAATGTGTTGCGAGTATTCCTTAAATATGTTGATGGCGAACCTTCTATTAGCGGATTAAAGAGAATTAGCACTCCTGGTCTTCGAAATTATGTTGATTTTGAAAATATTCCAAGAGTGTTAAATGGTTTAGGAATAGCTATTATTTCTACTTCTAAAGGTTTGTTAACTGATAAAGAAGCTAAAAAAGCCGCTATTGGTGGCGAAGTAATTTGTCACATTTGGTAAAATTTTTAACGGAGAAAATTAAGTGTCAAGAATAGGTAAAAATCCAGTTAATATAAAAGATATTACTTTTACTCAAAATGGTCAAACATTAAAGGTTAAAGGTAAATTAGGCGAACTTGAAATGACGGTTCATCCAAATATTGCTGTTGAAGTTGATGGTGAAGAAGTTTTAGTTAAACGTGAAAACGATCAGAAAGAAAATAGAGCTTTACACGGTTTAACAAGAGCCTTAATTCAAAATATGGTTATTGGTGTTACAGAAGGTTTTGGTAAAACCTTAGATATAGTAGGTGTTGGTTATAAAGCTGAGTTACGAGAATCAAATCTGTTTCTAAACATTGGTTATTCTCATCCAATTTATTTTATGCCACCAAAGGAAATTACTTTGGAAGTTCCAACTCCGACACAAATTAAAATAAGTGGTATCGATAAAGAATTAGTTGGTCAGGTTGCTGCAAAAATAAGATCATTTAGAAAACCTGAACCTTATAAAGGAAAAGGAATAAAATATAGTAACGAAGTTATTGTTAAAAAAGCTGGAAAAACTGCTAAATAATTTATTAAGGTAAGAGATTAGAGTTAAATATGTTAAAGAGAATTAAACAACGCAAAGAAAGAAAAATTAAAAGAGTTAGAAAGAATCTTTTTGGAACTCAGGAAAGACCACGTTTAACAGTATTTAAGAGTTTGAATCATATTTATGCTCAAATTATTGATGATACTCAAGGTAAAACTTTAGCTGCCGCGTCTACTTTATCAAAAGAAATTGTTGATGAAATAGCTAATGCTAAAACTAATATTGAAAAAAGTAAAATAGTTGGTAATTTAATAGCTAAAAATGCTATAGAAAATAAGATTGAAAAAGTTGTTTTTGATCGTGGAATTAATAAATATCATGGTCGTGTGCAGGCTATTGCCGAAGGTGCACGTGAAGGTGGATTGAAGTTTTAATATTAGTCCCATGGTGTAATGGTAGCACATCAGTTTTTGGAGCTGAGAGTTTTGGTTCAAATCCAGGTGGGACTGCAAAAAAAATATGTAATTATTGGAGATAAAATTGAAGCCAAAAAAAGTACAAAATACAGATGGATTAAAAGAAAAAGTTGTACACATTAACCGTGTTGCAAAAGTGGTTAAAGGTGGTAGAAGATTTAGTTTTAATGCAATTGTGGTTGTTGGTGATGGTAAAGGTACTGTTGGTGTTGGTCTTGGTAAAGCTAACGAAGTTACTGATGCAATATCAAAAGGAATAGATGATGCTAAGAAAAATGTAAAATCTGTAACTTTAGTTAAAGGAACAATCCCTCATCAAATTATTGGAAAATATGGTGCTGGTAAAGTATTATTAAAACCTGCTTCTCCTGGTACTGGTGTTATAGCTGGTGGTGGAGTTCGTGCAGTTCTTGAATCAGCTGGAGTTGAAAATATATTAACTAAATCATTGGGTTCAAGTAACCCGCATAATCAAGTAAAAGCTACATTAAATGGATTATTAGATTTAATTGATGCTAATAAAATGGCTGCAAAACGTGGTATGGCAGTTGAAGAATTGTTTAACGCCTAATTGAGGAACGGAATGGCTAAGAAATTAAACATTACACAAACTAAAAGTGTTATTGATAGACCTAAAACTCAAAAATTGACTATTGAGGCTTTAGGTTTAGGAAGACCAAATTATAGTATAATTCATAACGATACTCCTCAAATTAGAGGAATGATAAATAAAGTATCGCATTTATTAAAAGTTGAAGAAATTGAAGAGTAGGCAATTGCATGGATATTCTAAGTAATCTTAAAGCCGCTGATGGCGCAACAAAAAATAGAAAACGAATTGCTCGTGGTGAAGGATCTGGACGTGGCGGTACTGCTACAAAAGGTTCTAACGGTCAAAAATCAAGATCTGGTTATAAATACCGTGCTTGGTTTGAAGGTGGACAGATGCCTTTACAACGCCGTGTACCAAAAAGAGGTTTTACAAGCCCCTTTAAAATATATTATCAAGTTGTTAATGTTAGCGATATTCAAAAACTTGTAGATGATAAAAAAGTTCTTGATGGTATAATAAATGATGTTGTTCTTTATAAAAATGGAGTAATATCTAAAGGTGGTGCTCCATTTAAAGTTCTTGGAATGGGTGAGATATCTGTTAAAGTTGAAGTTAATGCTCATCGTTTTAGTAATTCTGCAAAAGAAAAAATTGAAGCTGCTGGCGGAACAATTAAAGAGATTAAAGGATAATGGGAAAATTACAAGACACTTTCAGAAATATTTTCAAAATTCATGAGTTAAGACAAAGAATACTTTACACATTAGCTTTGCTTGTTGTTGTAAGACTTGGAGCTCATATTACTTTGCCTGGTATTGATTCTTATTTATTATCAGAAGCTATGGCTAATAAAACTTCTGATAATTTATTAGGACTTTATGATTTATTTGCTGGCGGTGCTTTTAGTAATGCAGCAATATTTGCTCTTGGAATTATGCCGTATATTAGTGCTTCTATTATTATTCAACTTGGTGGCGCTATTATTCCTTATTTCCAAAAATTGCAAAGAGAAGGTGAAGAAGGTAGAAAAAAGATTACTCAATTAACACGTTATGGAACTGTTATTATTTCTTTGTTTCAGTCAATTGGTGTTGTTACTGGTGTAATTATGAATTTATCGTATAATGGAGTATCTGTTGTACCAGTTGAAGTTCAAGGTTTTGGTTTTGTATTTACCTCAGTAGCTATTCTGGTTGCTGGTACTGTATTTATGATGTGGATTGGTGAGCAAATTACGGATAAAGGAATTGGAAATGGTATTTCACTCATTATTTTTATTGGCATCATAAATAGATTACCTTTTGCACTTCTTGATGAATATCGGTTAATTGCAGCTGGCACTCGTAACATTGTTATTGAAGTTATAATTTTAGCTTTGATGGTCTTAATTATTGCAGGAATTGTTTTAGTTACTCAAGGAACTAGAAGAATACCCGTTCAATATGCAAAAAGAGTAGTTGGTAGGAAAGTTTATGGTGGAGTTACTCAATATATTCCTCTAAAAGTAAATACGGCTGGTGTAATGCCAATTATTTTTGCTCAAGCAATTATGTTTATTCCTAGTACTGTGTTGTCATTTTTCCCAGATAATGAATTTGTTTCAAACGTAGCAGGATATTTTGATTACACATCCTTTACTTATTCTTTTATTTATGCATTGATGATTGTTTTCTTTACATATTTTTATACGGCAATTGCATTTAATCCTCAAGATGTTGCAGAAAATATGAAAAAACAAGGTGGATTTGTTCCAGGAATTAGACCAGGAAAGCATACATCTGAGTTTATTGACAACATTTTGACAAAAATTACTTTGCCAGGATCCATATTTTTGGCTATCATTGCTATTCTTCCAGCATTTATTTCTAGATTAGGAGTATCTGGAAGTTTTGCTCAGTTTTTTGGTGGTACAAGTTTACTAATTATGGTTGGTGTTGCTTTAGATACTTTGCAACAAATAGAATCTCACTTATTGATGCGTCATTATGATGGATTTATGAAATCAGGTAAGATGAAAGGCCGAAAAGGCGGTGGTATTTAATTGATCTTAATAAAATCAAAAACTGAAATTGATTTTATTCGTGCAAGTAATAAAATTGTTGCTGAAACTCTAAAGTTAGTAAAACATCATACAAAACCAGGAGTTAGTACATTAGAGTTAGATCAAATTGCTGAAGATTGGATTAGAAGTAATGGAGGAGTTCCTGCTTTTAAAGGTTATAAACAATATGGTACTATAGATTTTCCAGGTACAATTTGTGCATCTATAGATGAAGAGGTTGTTCATGGAATACCAGGAAATAGGATACTTAAAGAAGGTGAAATATTTTCTGTTGATATTGGTGTTCTTAAAAATAATTATTATGGTGATGCAGCTATTTCAATTGCTGTAGGTGAAATATCTGAAGAGAAAAAGCTTTTAATGAAAGTTACTGAAGAATCATTATACAAAGGAATTGAAGTTGCAGTTGCTAATAATAGAATTGGAGATATTGGTGCAGCAGTGCAACAATATGTAGAAAGTTTTGGTTTTTCTGTTGTACGAGATTTGTGTGGACATGGTGTTGGAAGAAAACTACACGAAGATCCACAAATTCCCAATTATGGTAAAAAAGGAACCGGAGCTTTAATTAAAAATGGTATGACAATAGCAATTGAGCCAATGGTTAATATTGGTACTTATAAGGTAAATGTTGCTGATGATGGATGGACTGTTTATACAGCTGATAGAATGCCATCGGCACATTTTGAACATACAATTGCAATTATAAATGGTAAACCAGAAATATTATCGGTTAGTTAAAATATATGGCAAAACAAGGTCCAATAAAAATTGATGGTATTGTGACAGAAACATTACCTAACGCAAATTTCAAAGTAAAATTTGATAATGGCCATGAGATATTAGCGCATATTTCTGGAAAAATGAGAATGCATTTTATTAAAATTTTAGTTGGTGATAAAGTAGCTATTGAATTATCACCTTATGATTTGAATAAAGGTAGAATTACCTACCGATATAAATAGTTGGAGATAGAGATGAAAGTAAGTGCATCTGTTAAGAAAATATGTGAACATTGTAAAATAATTAAACGCCACGGTGTTGTTCGTGTGATTTGTAAAAATGCAAAGCACAAACAACGTCAGGGTTAATTTAGGAGGTAATTAGTTTGGCTCGTATCGCAGGAATCGATTTACCAAAACAGAAAAAAGTATATATTGGTTTAACCTATATATACGGAATTGGTCAGTTTACAGCTAGAGAAATTCTTAAATCAGCAAATATAAATGCTGAAAAGAAAATTTCTGAATTGACTGAGGAAGAAGTTGCAGCAATTCGTTCTATTATGACTTCTGAATATAAAGTAGAAGGTGCTTTAAGAAGTGAAGTTCAACAAAATATTAAACGTCTTATGGATATTGGTGCATACCGTGGATTAAGACATCGTAAAGGTTTGCCTGTTAGAGGTCAAAGAACTAAAACTAATGCGCGAACAAGAAAAGGTAGAAAAAATACTGTAGCAGGTAAAAAGAAAACTACCAAATAATTATTATTAGGTAATTAAAGGAGTAAAAGTTTTGGCTAAAGTTGTTAGGAAAACTAAAAAGAAAGTTCATATTGATGCTGTAGGCGTGGCACATATAAAAGCCACTTTCAATAATATTATTGTTACTTTAACAGATGTATATGGAAATGCTATATCTTGGTCGTCTGCTGGTAAAAACGGTTTTAAAGGATCAAGAAAAAACACACCATTTGCAGCTCAAGTATCTGCTGAAAATGCTGCTAAAGAAGCTTATGCTTTAGGATTACGCAGAGTAGATGTATTTGTAAAAGGTCCTGGTTCTGGTAGAGAAGCAGCTGTTAGAGCATTAAATACTGCAGGTTTACAGATATTATCAATTAAAGATATTACACCTATACCTCACAATGGTTGTAGGCCACCCAAAAGAAGAAGAGTATAAAGGGAGAGATTAGATGGCTAGATATACAGGCCCAAGCTGCAAGTTGTGCAGAAGAGAAAAACAAAAATTATTTTTGAAAGGTTCAAAATGTCTTTCACAAAGTTGTCCATTAGAAACTAAAAATTACATTCCTGGTCAACATGGTTTAAGTAGAAGAGTTAAGTTTTCTGAATATGGTGTTCAGCTACGAGAAAAACAAAAAGTTAAAAGAATGTATGGTTTATTAGAATCTCAATTCCATTCTTACTTTGTTACTGCTAATAAACAAAAAGGTGTAACAGGCGAAAACTTAATTAAGTTATTAGAAAGTAGATTAGATAACGTTATATATAGATTTGGATTTGCTCCTTCACGTAAATCTGCAAGACAACTACTTTTGCATCGTCATTTTTTAATAAATGGGAAAGTTGTTAATATACCTTCATATTTATTAAAACCAGGTGATGTTGTTTCTGTTAAAGAAAAAAGTAAAAAATTAGATATTATTCACAACACGTTAAGAAGAACAAAAGATTCTGTTTATGAATGGTTGATTGTTGATAAAGCAACATTAACAGGCACTTTTAATCAAGTTCCTGCTAGAGATCAAATTCCTTTAGTTGCCAACGAACAGCTTATTGTTGAATTGTACTCTAAATAAAAATTAAATTAAGAAGAGGAATTAGATGAGTTATCCGTTCATTAAAATGCCGGAAAATGTTAAATTAGAAGAATCATCTTCAACAACTAACTCTGGTAGATTTGTAGTTCAACCATTGGAAAGAGGTTTTGGTGTTACACTTGGCAATGCTTTTAGAAGAATTTTGTTATCTTCTATTGCTGGTGCAGCTATTACTGCTATTAAAATTGATGGTGTTTTACACGAATTTTCAAGTGTTCCAGGCGTTTCTGAAGATGTTACAGAAATAATTCTTAACCTTAAAAAAGTTAGAATTAGAATTCTAAATAGCAAAACAACAAAGATGGAATTATCTTTAAGTGGTGCTCAAACATTTACAGCAAAAAATTTACAAGATCAATGCCCAGATATTGAAGTGCTTAATCCTGATTTACATATTGCTACTTTGAATGAAACAGCAAAATTAAATATGGAAATTAGATTTGGTTTTGGTAAAGGATATGTTGCATCTGTTGATCAAAATATTTCTGATAAAACAATTGGCTTAATTGCTATCGATTCAATATATACTCCTTTAACTAAAGTTACTTACGACATAAAAAATGTTAGAATTGGAGAAAGTAACGATTATGAGCAGTTAAGTTTGGAAATTCACACAGATGGTTCAATTACACCTGAAGATGCATTATCCAATGCTGGTCAAATTTTGCGTGATCATATTAACTTGTTTATAAATTTTGATTTGGAACAAGAAGAGCAAACTGTTGAACCAGAAATTGACCATGAAACTGAAAGAATTAGAAAAATTCTTATAACAAGCGTTGATGACCTAGAGCTAAGTGTTAGATCTCACAATTGTTTAAAAGGTGCTGATATTAAAACTCTTGGTGATTTAGTACGAAAAGATGAAACTGAAATGTTAAAATTTAGAAATTTTGGTCGTAAATCACTTTCTGAATTAACTGAAATTGTGGAAAATTATGGTCTTGACTTTGGGATGGACGTTGATAAATATATAAATTACGGTAAAGAAAACACTTAAAATATTTGAAAAGGTTGTATCATGAGACACAGAGTACGAGGACGTAAATTAAATAGAACAGCATCGCATCGTTTAGCTACTTTTAGAACGTTGGCTACTGCATTATTTAGAGAAAAGAAGATTAAAACTACTATTTCAAAAGCAAAGGAATTGAGATGTTTTGCTGAACCATTAATTTCAAAAGCAAAAACAGATACTGTAGCTAATAGAAGATTAGTGGCAAGACACATTCAGGATAAAGATGTGTTGAAAGAATTATTTAGTGAAATTATACCAAAAATTGGTGATAGACCTGGTGGATATACTAGAATTGTTAAATTGGGTCAACGCCGTGGTGATGCTGCTGAAATGGCTATTATTGAATTAGTTGATTATAACGATGTTAATTCAAAAGTAAAATCTCCAAAAGTAAAAATTAAAAAAGAATCTATCCAAGAAGCTCAAGTTATAGAGGAAACTTCAGTAGAGAAAGTTCCTGAAGTTGAAGACGCTACTAACGAAGAAGTTAAAGCTGAAGAATCTTTTGAAGAAGAAGTGAAAACTGAAGAAAATAGCTCTTCCGATAAAAAAGAAGATAAATAATTATTAATTTATATTTTTATGAAAGAGTAATCGATTTTTTCGGTTACTCTTTTTTTTATCTTCACATAATCTATTTCTTAGGATTTAATTAATTATGAAGAATATTGAATTTATTAAGTCAGTTTCTGTGCTTAACCAATTACCAGTAACTGAATTTAAAGAAATAGTTTTAGCTGGAAGATCAAATGTTGGGAAATCCACTTTTATCAATTCTCTTTTTAAACGAAAAGGACTTGCGAAAACAAGTTCTACACCAGGTAAAACCAGAACCATTAATTATTATCTTGTAGATTCCAAATATTATATTGTTGATTTACCAGGATTTGGTTATGCTAAGGTCTCTAAAAAGGAGAGGGATTATTGGGAGAGATTATTAATTACATATTTTTCTCAAAATAAAAATATTTCCCGGGTTATACATTTTATTGATAGCAGGCATAAACCTACCCAATTAGATATTTTATTAAATGATTATCTTCGCGAATTAAATCTGCCCTATATAGTAATTTTAAATAAAATTGATAAATTAAAACAAGCCGAATTAGTTCAAAGTAGAAAAGATGTTATAAAACAATTTCCCGAATTAAGTTTAGGTGATAATTTATATCTTAATTCAAGTGTTATTGAAATTAGTAATAAAGAAATATATTCTTTGATTAATAATTCTTTAATGTAGATTATAAAACAATTATTTTGGCTTGATTATTAAACTTAATGTGAAATATTCCAGTTTTAATTTAAGAACAAGAAAGTTTCATAAAGATTTATTATTATTCCATATTAATTTTTAACTATTTGGTATTAAATAAATGGATAGTGCAAGCAGAAATAGAAAACGTATTCTAATATTTTTAATTATTCCTATACTTGCAGTAGTTCCATTCTTTACCGATGATTTTATCCTTCGTATTATCTCAGCATTTATTTTAATTATTTATTCGGCATTTATTATCTTTTTACGTGATTCATCAAGGACTGATGAACATTTTGATGAAGCCTTTGCCCATAATTATGATAAAACTGATTTTAATTCAAGAGTTATGGAAACAGATGAAGGAGAAGAATTTAAAATAATTTCCCCAAATAAAACAATTGAAGTTCGAAAATCAACAGAAATTATTGGTGGAAATTTAAGTAATAATTCTGGACGGAACTTTTTCAAATCTCCCGATTTGAAAATTGAATTTGATAGAATTGCCACCGAAAAAATTCCTGATGATATTAGTGAAGACCAACATTTTGGCTTTGCGCTCGAAAAAATCCTCCTAGTCATTAAAGACGCATTTAATGCTCATAGTTCTATATTCTTTTGGTATAACCCCAAAACCCAAAAAATTGCGTTAGAAAAATATGCGTCCGCAAGCGGTGATATTATAAAGCAAAAATTTGATCTTGAAGATGACGTTTTAAGTAAAATTGTACTTAAAAAAGAGCCAGAAATAATTTCTGATTTGGCATTAAATGCCGAAAGTGACAATATTCGATATTATTCATCACCGCAAGGTATTAAAAGTTTTGTTGGCGTTCCGTTGTATTATGGTAAAACATTAGCCGGAATACTTGCTATGGATTCAAAAGAAAATGATACTTTTGGAATAGAAACTATTTATTCTCTTGGAAGGTTTGTACGAGTTATTTCGCTTTTAATATCACTTTTTGAAGAAAAACATGCTGATTCGCAAGCTGATAAGAGACTAAAATCTTTGCTGGATATTGTTTCAACTGATAAGAAATTTGAAGATGAAAATGAATTGTTTTCTACTATAGAAAATTCAGTTAAAAAACTATTAGCTTGGGATATTTTTACTTTTGTTTATTTTGATCCATCATCCAAAAGTTTTAAAACTTTTAAAATAATTAATAAAACATCACTTAAATATGTTGGCGAAAATAAAAATATTGATCTTGCTGGAACAATAGTTGGTAAAGCAATTGTAAATGCTTCACCAGTTAAGGTTGATGACACCAATATTGAAAGATTAGCAAGATTTGCAAAGGATGAGGATATTACTTTTGGCGGTTCATTTTTGGCAATTCCACTTTCTTACGATGGACAAATTTATGGATTGTTTTGTTTTGATTCATTAAAAGCAAATGTATATAGTGATGCTGAGTTGTCTTTTATTAAAAAAGCAATTAAAATTTTCTCATATATTGTTTATTCATTTACTAATCAAAAATTATTAAAGAATTTACTATCGGTTGATATTGAAACAAAATTATTGAATGCCAAAAGTTTTCTTAAAATAGCAAATTCAGATTTGATGAAAGCAAAAGCAGCTACTCTTTCTAGTACATTAGCAATTATAAAAATTGATAAATTTATAGATGACGAATCATTATTTGAAAGTAACCCTTTCCCCAAAGTATTGAAATCAATGACTGAAATGATTATCGAAGCTACTTCAGAATTAAATGTTGTTGGAAGAATTAACAGAGATGTTTTTGGTGTATATTTCTTTAACACTGAATCTAAGGATGTATTTTTATGGGCAGAAAAATTAAGAATAAAAATTGCCCGCACTCCAGTTACTGTTTCAACAAAACAAAGTACTTATACGGTATCGGTTGGAATTGCATCAGTTAGAGAAAACATGGATATTAATGCTCTTATTGAAAATGCTGAACTAGCTCTTAAAAAAGCTTTAGAAAAGGGCGGTAATTCCGTTACTAAAATTTAAATGAATAATTTCTTAATAATACTACTCGATGGTGTTGGGGTTGGTGAGTTGCCAGACGCTGTTAATTACGGTGATGTTGGCAGTAACACTCTCGCAAATATTGCAAAAAAACTAAATGGTATTTCATTACCAAATCTTCAAGAATTAGGTCTTGGTAACATAATTGATATTTTAGGTGTTCCAAAAGCTAATTCACCATTAGCATCATTTGGTAAAATGATTGAAAAATCTCAAGGAAAAGATTCTGTTTCGGGGCATTGGGAAATTTCTGGTTTAGAACTTGATTTTGATTTTCCATATTATCCAAATGGATTTCCCCCAAAAATAATTGACAAGTTTCTTGAACTTACTGAATTTGTTGGTGTACTTGGTAATAAAGCCGCTTCAGGAACTGAAATTATTGTTGAGCTTGGTGACGAGCATGTTAAAACAGGATTACCAATAATTTACACTTCAGCTGATTCGGTGTTTCAAATTGCAGCTCACGAAGATATTATTTCTTTACCAAGACTTTATGAAATTTGTGAAATTTCCAGAAATGAAATATTTGTTGGAGATAATAATATAGGAAGAATTATTGCCCGCCCATTTATTGGCAATAGTGGAAATTATAAACGAACAACAAACAGAAAAGATTATGCAATTTCACCACCAGATGAAACTGTTTTAGATTTGCTTAAAAAAAACAATATTGAAACAGTTGCAATTGGTAAAATAAATGATTTATTCAACCATAGAGGAATTACTCAACCAATCAAAACAAAATCAAACGAAGAGGGGATTGAAAAAATAATTGATTCTATTAAGAAAAGTGAAAACTCATTTATTTTTGCTAATTTGGTTGATTTTGATGTTTATTATGGGCATAGAAATGATCCACTTGGTTTTGCAGAAGCATTAAAAGTTTTTGACAATAAACTTCCTGAGATATTAAAGTTTTTAGATGAAAAAGATGTGTTAATAATTACAGCCGATCATGGCAACGACCCTACAACACTAAGCACAGACCACAGCCGAGAATTTATACCATTATTGTTCTATCAAAAAGGGAAATTGGGGGCTAATTTAGGAATTAGAAAAACATTTTCTGATATAGGAAAATCTGCTGCAAATTTTTTTAATGTTCCAAATAATTTAAAAGGAACATCCTTTCTTTAGTTGGAAATTATTTAATTCTTGCCATTATTAATAAATATTTAATCGTTTGAAAAAAACAATTTACATAAGTATATTAATATTATATCAATAATAAATGCTTTTATAACTTGTTAAATAAATTTAAAAATTATACTTTGGTCTTAATCCTTTAATTTTTATTGTGTAATTGTAGCTAATTATTATTTTGAAGACGTTTGGAGTTTCTCTTGAAGATTTCAAAGCAATATACGAATCATGATAGTAAAGCACTTGATAGATATCTTCTTGAAATAAGTAAAGTTGAACTTATTTCACACGAGGAAGAAATTGAGTTAGCTAAGGAGATTAAAAATGGTAATCAAAAGGCTTTTGAACGACTCGTAAACTCTAATTTACGTTTTGTCGTTTCTGTTGCAAAGCAATATCAAAATCAAGGTTTATCACTTGGTGATTTAATAAACGAAGGAAATATTGGGCTAATTAAAGCTGCAAGAAGGTTTGATGAAACACGAGGTTTTAAGTTTATTTCTTATGCGGTTTGGTGGATTAGACAATCTGTTTTGCAAGCGTTAGGTGAAAATGGAAGAATTGTTAGGCTTCCACTTAATAGAATTGGAATTCTTAGTAAAATTAAATATTTAAACACGGAGTTTGAACAAGAAAATGGAAGAGAACCTTCAGCAAATGAAATTGCAGAAAAATTGCAAGTTAATGGAAGTGATGTTTTAGAAGCCTTGCAAATATCTTCAAGAAATATTTCACTTGATGCACCCATAAAAGAAGGTGAAGAAAGCAATTACTTAGGGATTTTAACAAACTCAATACAATCGTTTCCAGATGATAATTTAATTACAAGTTCTCTTAAGCAAGAAATTGAAGTTTCTTTAAAAACTCTTCCTGAAAGAGAAGCTGATGTTCTAAAACTATATTTTGGATTGGATTCTGATTATCCTTTAACTCTTGAAGACATTGGTGAAAAGTTTCATTTAACTCGAGAACGAGTTAGACAAATAAAGGAGAAAGCAATAAGAAGGTTACGTCATAAAAAGCGCTCTAACACTCTTAGAAAATATTTAGGCTAGTATATTTATGATTTCTGCTAAATATATTTTATCTCTATCATTTTTACTTATATTTTATGCATGTTCTTCAACCAGTATTGAACAACGTTATAATAAGCGTGTAGAAAAACCGGACACTTTAAGTAAATCTTCAAGATTCACATCGGGAAATGATGAAAAAACTTTTCAAAAAGAGTTTGATGAAGAGCCAATTGAAGAAAATCCAGTTGATGTTGAAAAATTTGTTGAAAAAACAAGTACTGCTTTTAATTCAACTTCAGTACTTACTGATAGAGAAAAAGTTATGATTGAAATAGTAAAATATTTAAATACTCCCTATCAATATGGAGGTAATAATAATTTTGGAATAGATTGCTCAGCATTTACTCATAACGTATTTTTTAATTCTCTTAATTTTGAACTACCAAGAACTGCAAGTCAACAATATTTAAATGGTGAAAGTATAATTAGCAGAAATTCATTAAAATTCGGAGATTTAGTTTTTTTTAATACAACAAAAAATAGTTTTCCTGGTCATGTGGGAATTTATTTAGGAGAAGATTTGTTTGCACACGCAAGCGTTTCAAATGGTGTTACTATTTCGTCAATTGAAAGTAATTATTATAAGGTAAGATTTGTTGGTGCTAGACGCAATTTGAAAATAGTGGATTAGCAATATAATTCTTTTAGGATATGTATTTATGGAAAAAAATATTAATCTAGATAATTGGAAAAGAAAGGAGCATTTTAATTTTTTTTCAAAATATGACGAGCCTTTTTGGGGTGTTGTTACAGAGATTGATTGTACCAAAGCTTATGAAAACACAAAAAAACATAATCAATCTTTTTTTCTTTACTATCTGCATCAATCCATAATTGCTATTAATCAAATTGAAGAATTTTGTTTTCGAATTAAAGATGGAAAAGTTGTTTGTTTTGACATAATTAATGTTGCAACAACTATAGGGCGCAGTGATGAATCTTTTGGATATTCCTTTATGGAGTATAAAGATGATTTTGAAGCTTTCACAAATCTTGCAAAAAAGGAAATATCAAGAATAAAAAATAATAGTGGATTATGCCTTAATGAAGATTCAGAAAGAGTTGATGTAGTTCATTATTCAACTTTACCTTGGACAAAATTTACTGGTTTAACGCATGCAAGAAATTTTAAGAAAGTTGATTCTATTCCCAAAATAGTATTTGGGAAATATTACAATACTAGTGATGGTAAAAAAATTATGAATGTTTCTTTAAATGCCCATCATGGATTAGCAGACGGAATTCACGCAGCTAAATTTTTTGACTTATTTCAAAAATTGATGGATAATTAATCTAAAAATCATTTTAATATATATTTAATTTTAACATAATCTATGAGGATAAATATGAAAACAAAAAGTATTGAATTATTAAACAAAGCAATTGCTGATGAATTATCTGCTGTTCATCAGTATATGTATTTTCATTTTCGTTGTGACGACCAGGGCTATGATTTAATTTCAAACCTATTTAAAAGAACCGCTATTGCTGAAATGCTGCATATTGAATTACTTGCCGAAAGAGTTTTATTTCTTAAAGGCGAAGTTGAGTTAAAGGCAGAACAAGAAGTAGAAAAAATTCACGATATTAAAGAAATGCTATTAATGGCTTGTGAAATGGAAGCCAGCAGTGCAAATGATTACAATAAATGGGCAAATGAATGTTCTCAAAATGCTGATTCAGTTTCTAAAAAGATTTTTGAATCATTAGTTGCGGATGAAGAAATGCATTTTGACCAATTTGATACCGAAATGGAAAATTTGAAGAAATTTGGTGATAATTATTTAGCACTTCAATCTATTGAAAGAAGCAAAAACATGGGAATTAATCGACCAACAGAATAAATATTTTATCTTATAATTTTTATTCCGAGTGCCATTTTAATTAACATCCTTTTTTTTGTTTTGAATAAAAAAAATATTTGAGGAAATAATGAAAAAAAAATTACAGTATGGTTTATTTTTTGTTGCAATATTTTTCTTTTTTTCGTGCAATAATTCCAAAATTGATGAAAAATTAAACCATCAAGTTAACCACGAATTAAACAAAGATTGTGGTGAAGTGCATTGGACTTATAATGAAGATGAACACGGACCAACTAATTGGAAAAATTTATGCGATGGTTTTTCTGCATGTGGTGAAAAGTCACAATCACCAATTAATATTATTACAAATGAAGGAATAGTAGATTCAAATTTATTAGCTTTAGAAATTAATTACATTTCCACACCAGTAAATATTGTTAACAATGGGCATACAATTCAATTTAATGTTTCTGGAAATAACACAATTTCAATTAGTGATAAAGATTATAAGTTGTTGCAGTTCCATTTTCATGCAAAAAGTGAGCATACTATGAATGGTAACCATTATCCAATTGAAGTTCATTTTGTAAATCAATATTCATCTTCAGATTATTCCGTTATTGGGGTTATGTTTGAAGAAGGTGAAATTAACGAATTACTAACTGAATTTTTACCAATATTTCCAGAATCGAAAGGCGAATATAATTCGGAAAAAATTATTGATTTGAAAAAACTATTCCCAAACAATTTAAGCTATTATAATTATAATGGTTCTTTAACAACACCACCTTGTTCGGAAGTTGTAAATTGGATTGTGTTAAAAAATACTATCGAAGCCTCAAATGAACAAATTGAAAAATTTTCAAAGATACTAAATGGAAATTACAGACCAATTATGCCATTGAATGAGCGAAAAATTTTGATGTTTAATGAATAAATGATTAACAAACAAAAAATATAGTTTGGTGGAATTTTCATTCCACCAAAATTGTAAAAAAACACTTATCACTTATTTCAATATTCGATTTAATACTTCAGCTACTTTATCTAATTGTTCATAAGTAATAACAGCGGGAGGAAGCATGCGCAATACAATTTTTCCTGCTGGCATTGCTAAAATATTTTCTTCCATTAATTGTTGTAAAATTGGTTGAACTTTTTCCTTTAGTTCAATTCCAATCATTAAACCTTTATGCCTAACTTCTCTAACTTTTGAAAGTTCATCTACATTTAATTTGCTAACAAAGTAATCACCTTTTTCTTTAGCTTGCTTTGCGAGGTTGGCTTTTTGCATAAATGTAATGGCAGCTAAACCAGCAGCTGAAGCAAGTGGATTTCCACCAAAAGTTGTTCCATGCTGACCAAATCCTATTTTAACTTTATCCGAACATATTGCAGCGCCCATAGGAAATCCACCAGCAATACCTTTAGCCACAGTAATAATATCAGCTTCAATTCCAAAATGATTTATTGCAAACATTTTGCCTGTTCTACAAAAACCAGATTGAATTTCATCAATTATCAAAAGTACATTGTTTTTATCACAAAGTGAGCGAACACCCTCAAGATATTTTTGTGAAGCAATATTAATTCCCCCTTCACCTTGAATTACTTCCAAAATAATACCAGCTGTTTTCGGTGTAATCGCTTCTTCCATTTTTTCGAGATTATTGAATGGAACAAAAGTAAATCCAGGAACGAGTGGTTCAAAGGGAGTTCGGTATTCTTCTTTATAAGTCCCACTTAAAGCGCCCATAGTTCTTCCATGAAAACTATTCACAGTTGTAATAAAATCTGTTTTGCCAGTTGAAACACGTGTAAATTTAATCGCTGCTTCCATTGCTTCCGTGCCAGAATTTGTAAGGAACGAACGTTTTAAATTTGAAGGTGTAATTTCATTTAGTTTTTCTAACAAAAGAGCTCTTGTATCATTATAAAAAACACAAGCGTTTGTAATAAGTGTTTCGGCTTGCTTAGTTATAGCTTTAACTAATTCTGGATTTGAATGACCGATTGTTGCTACACCAATACCAGCAGCACAATCAATAAATTCCTTACCATTTTCATCCCAAACAGTTGCATCTTTTCCTTTTACAATAACTAAATCTCTCTTTGGATAAACTGCAACTTCATAATTGTCAATTAATTCTCTAAAATTTTTCATTGGATTATGGTTCCTTCACCATTTATTGCATTTGTAATTGGATTATTTTTTCGACCATCACAAATGTAAACAGAAGTTTTTCTTTTTCAAATGATTTATAATTGAACGGAATTAAATTTAACTAACTAACATGGATTTTGGGGCAAAATCCAAATTTTAAGTTGAAAACTCATTATCATGCGGTTTAAATGTGATAAAAATATCTTTTTAAGTCATTTCAAAAAAAATAAAAAATTATTTATTCGTCCCAATCTTCTTCTTCAATTGTAGCTTCTGAGATTTTAAATGGGCTCATTTTAATAACTTCTAATTCAATACCGCAATCTGGACATTCAAATAATTCGCCAACTACCATTCCAGGTTCTTTTTCAACTTCAGCTCCACACATAGGACATTTAGCCATGATTGTTTCCTTTTTTTTTAAGTTTGTAAAATAATAGTTGCTAAAATATATTATTCCAATTGAAGACGCAAATTAATATTCACAAAATAGAAATGCTTAAATTTGACCCATTTTAGTATTATAGTTGAAGATAATAAGAAAATTTTGAAATGAAATATTGAATAAATGATTCAATTTAATTATTTATTAATCTATAATAGAAAAAATTGTGAAAGATTTATACTAATAAAAAGAGTCTATAATATTTTTATATTTTTGGAATTTGTTTGAATTTCACTTAATTTTTAGAGTGTAAATTAAATTTATCAAAAGGAGTAAAAATGGAATACAGAATTGAAACTGATTCAATGGGCGAAATTAAAGTGCCAACAGATAAGTATTATGGAGCACAAACAGCTCGCTCATTAATGAATTTCAAAATTGGTGGTGAAAGATTTCCGCGTGAATTAATTAGAGCATTGGGAATATTAAAAAAAGCGGCAGCATTAACAAATGGTGAGCTTAAAATGCTTTCGCAAGAAAAAGTTGAACTGATTATTAGAGCTGCCGATGAAGTAATTGAAGGAAAACTTGATGAACATTTTCCACTTGTTGTTTGGCAAACTGGTAGTGGAACTCAAACAAATATGAATTCTAATGAAGTTATTTCGAACCGAGCTATTGAAATGGCTGGCGGTGAAATGGGAAGTAAAAAGCCAATTCATCCAAACGATGATGTAAATAAAGCTCAATCGTCAAACGACACTTTCCCAACAGCAATGCATATAGCTGCCGTTGAAGAGGTAAATCGCAGATTAATTCCTATGGTAACAAAGCTTCGTGATGCCCTTGCTGATAAATCGGAAGAATTTAAAAATATAATTAAAATTGGAAGAACTCACTTAATGGATGCTACTCCACTGACTCTTGGGCAAGAATTTTCTGGATATACACAACAATTAACAAATGGTTTGGCAAGAATTAATGGTGCTTTACCAAGACTTTCGGAATTAGCTTTGGGTGGAACTGCTGTTGGAACAGGCTTAAATACACACAAAGATTTTGCCGTTTTATCTGCAAAAAAAATATCAGAACTTACGGGGCTTCAATTTACAACAGCACCAAATAAATTTGAAGCACTTGCTGCGCACGATGCAATTGTTGAATTTAGCGGTGTTTTAAAGACAATTGGTGCTTCACTTCATAAAATTGCTAACGATATTCGTTGGATGGGCTCTGGTCCAAGAAGCGGACTTGGAGAATTGGCACTACCGGAAAATGAACCAGGAAGCTCAATTATGCCAGGTAAAGTGAATCCTACACAAGCAGAGGCTATAACAATGGTTTGTGCTCAAGTTTTTGGAAATGATGCTGCTATTGGTTTTGCTGGAGCAAGTGGAAACTTTGAGCTAAATGTATACAAGCCAGTAATGATATTTAATTTACTCCAATCAATTAAATTAATTTCTGATTCTTGTGAAAGCTTTACTGACAATATGGTTGTTGGAATTAAACCTAACAAAAATAAAATTGATGAACTGCTTCGCCAATCTTTAATGTTGGTTACTGCACTAAATCCACACATTGGATATGACAATGCAGCAAAAGTTGCTAAAAAAGCATTTCATGATAACTCAACTTTAAAAGAAGCTGTTGTTGAACTTGGACTTTTAACTGCTGAAGAGTTTGATGCAAAAGTTAAACCAGAAGAAATGATTGGTCCAAAAGCCTAAATTATATTTAATAAAAGAGATTCTATCTGGATCTCTTTTATTAAAACTTACCAACCTATTCATATTAATTTTTGTAAATTTATGTTTTAAAATTTAAATGGAGTTAAATGGAAAACTTTCCAGGAATAATTTCCTTACTAATTGCATGTATTGAAGTTGTTTTGATAATTAATCTAATAATATTTGCTGAAAAAAATAGTGAAAACAAGTTAATCATTGGAATTATAACTCTTCTTTTTGGGTATCAATTTATGGAATTTTTCATGTGTTACTTTGATAATTATTCTAATACATTGGTCTATATAGCATTTTTTATTATTTCATTTTTACCACCACTTGTACTTTTATTAGTATTAACTTTTTATAAAGTTGAGAGCAAATTGAAATTCTTAATATTTTTACCAATAGTTTTGCTTTTATTTTATTATATATTTGTTCTAAATGGATTTGAAATAACAAGATGTACAATTCTTTTTGTTGCTTATGAAATGCCACTTGGTGATTTATATGGTGTTATTTATTATTCCCCTATACTTTTATCAATTATAATACTATTTAAAATGATTAATAATCCTATTTTTATTAACAAAAAACTTAATTTTCAAATAGTACTAGGTGGAATATTATTAGCATTTATTCCAGTTGCTTTAATTATTGCATTATTTCCATTTTTAATTGATTATGTCGAAAGTTTCTTCTGTAAAGCAGCATCTTTAATTGCTTTAACTTTAACTATTTATGCAATGAGAAACAATAATAAAATAAATGAGAATACTAATGAATGAAACTATATTAAATATTTTTTTGGAAATTGAAAATGACTATGTAGTTGGTTTCAAAGCAAAATCACATTTAAGTGATGAAGGTGACCAGGAAAAAATATTATTTTTAAAAGAGAAGGCTAAAACAGATTACACAAACTCTTTCCATTTTGATGCCCCACATGACAAAAATGGAAATTTTATTAAATACAGAAATTTTTCAAAACTTGAAAATCGTGGAATGCATTTTCAATTATTTGAAGAAATATTTTCAAGTTTTGATGTACCAGAAAGTCCATTAGTTTGTGTAACCCCTGTAGTTGATGGAAAAGTATTAATAAATGAATAAAAATATTAGTGAGGAAAAAATGAATAACCAATCAATTGAATTAAAATCAATAAATACGATAAGGTTGTTAGCAGCAGATGCTGTTCAAAAAGCAAATAGCGGTCATCCAGGAATGCCTATGGGAATGGCACCTGTTGCGTATATGCTATATAAAAATTTATTGAACCACAATCCTAAAAATTCAAAATGGTTAAACCGAGATAGATTTATACTTTCTGGTGGTCACGGAAGCATGCTTCTTTATTCTGTTTTGCATTTATCGGGTTATGATGTTTCTTTGGAAGATCTTAAAAATTTTAGACAGTGGGGAAGTAAAACTCCCGGTCATCCAGAATATGGTCATACTGATGGCGTAGAAACTACTTCGGGACCATTAGGACAAGGTTTCACAAATGCTGTTGGTATGTCTGTGGCTCAAAAACATCTTGCAGCTATTTTTAACAAAGCTGGTTTCAAAATTCTTGATCATTTTGTTTACGTTGAAGCTGGTGATGGCGATTTAATGGAGGGGATTTCTCACGAGGCTGCTTCCTTTGCTGGGCATAATAAACTTGGCAACTTAATACTTTTTTATGATAGTAATAAAATTACAATTGATGGAAATATTTCGCTTTCAAGTTCGGACGATGCTGCTAAAAGGTTTGAAGCATATAATTGGCATGTTCAAACAGTTGAAGATGCAAACAATTTGGAAGCACTTCAAAATGCAGTTCAAATGGCAAAATATGTTATTGATAAGCCTTCAATTATTATTACGAAATCAATTATTGGTTTTGGAAGCCCAAATAAACAAGGTAATTCGTCCTCTCATGGCGCACCACTTGGTGAAAATGAAATTATTTTAGTTAAAAGAAATTTTGGCTTTCCTGAAGATGAAAAATTTTATGTGCCCACTGAAGTAACTGAACATTTTGCTGATTTAATTAATAAAGGTGCAGATTTAGAAAGCAAATGGAACGACTTATTTGAAAAATATTCAGAAAAATATCCAGCAGAAGCAGAGTTATTTATTAAAGTAATGAATGGCAATTTTGGTGTAGACTGGAAAAATCTTATGCCAAAATTTGAAAATTATGGCGAAGCAATGGCAACAAGAAATTCATCACAAACAGTTTTGAATGCAATTGCACCAGCATTACCAACATTATTTGGTGGCTCTGCTGATTTAACACCATCTAACAATACTGATGTTAAAATATGGAAAGATTTTACTTCAGAAACTCCAGAAGGCAGTTACATCCACTATGGAATTAGGGAGTTTGCAATGGCAGCAATTATGAATGGAATGGCTATCTATGGTGGAGTTATCCCTTATGGTGGAACTTTTTTAGTCTTCTCTGATTATTTGCGACCAGCACTAAGAATTGCTTCATTATCCAAAATTAAAATGATATATGTTTTTACACACGATAGCATTGGTGTTGGAGAAGACGGCCCAACTCATCAACCAGTTGAACACTTTGCTGCATTAAGATCTATCCCAGGAGTTGTATTCTTGCGACCTGCAGATGCTAATGAGACATCTGAAGCGTGGAGTTATGCAATAGCTCACAAAGGCGGCCCTGTTGCCATTGCATTAACACGGCAGAAATTAACAATTCTTGACAGAACTAAATACGCACCAGCAAATGGTTTGCATAAAGGTGGATATGTAATTAAAGATGTAGTTGGAACTCCAGATTTAATTATTATGGCAAGTGGTTCTGAAGTTGAAATTTCAATTAAAGCCGCCGAAGAGCTTGGTAATACTGGCATTAAAACCCGTGTTGTTTCATTCCCAAGTTGGGAAGTTTTTGAAAATCAATCCGAAGAATATAAAAATTCTGTTTTACCAAATGAAGTTAGAGCACGCCTTTCTGTTGAAGCGGGTGTAAAATTTGGATGGGAAAAATATGTTGGATTGGATGGAAGTTCAATTAGTCTTGAGCATTTTGGGGCTTCTGCACCAGCGGAAAAACTATTTGAAGAATTTGGATTTACTGTTGCAAATATAGTTTCTGAAGGGAAAAAGATAACAAATAAATAATCCAAAAAATTTAAAGTTAGGTGTAAATTAAGAAATAAAATTAATTTACACCTAACTATTTTTATTCATTAACCAAAGTTTTAGCTAAAATTGTATAATTGTCTTTCGCTATTTTCATAATAGTTTGCATAAATACTGAAGAATTATCAAACCCTAGTGTTTTAATAAGATTATCATTATCATTTTCATTCTGCTTTAGTTTGTACCCATAATTATTTAAGTAGTTTTGAGTTTTAAGTAAAATACTCTTGAATATTTTATAGTTATTTCCAATGTTTTTTGTGTCAACACAAATTTCAATTTTCCTTTCCAAAATATTTATTTTTTCAAAATAATTTTTCCCAATTAGCAGTGGTGCAATATCAAAATATTGTGTTAATAATCCGTGGAAAATATAGTCTATTGTTAAAAAGCCACCATTACTTTTCTTTAAGTCAAATGTAAAAAATGAAGAAAGTTTATTTATTTGTGTCGATTTATCGTGCATTTCTTTAATACGTGAAAAAGAAATTTGTTTGAATCTTTTAACCATTAATGACAAAATAATTTCACAAAAATCATTAAATAGTATAATATCGCCATATACAAAATTTATTTTCATTAAAGTCTGATATTCCCAAAAATCAGCCCTTTCGGATAAGTAATTAGCGTAATTATTTATATCCCAAACTAACAAAGATGATTTTCCCTCAGGTCTTAATCTAAAATCAATTTCTAGATTTGAAAATTTAGTACGTGCAATTTTTAGAAAATTTTGAAAATCATTTTCCATCGCCTTCCGATTAGTAATTTTACTAACCACAACAATTAAATCAACATCGGAAAAAAAGTTCATCTCTTTTATTCCAAAACTTCCTAATCCAGCAATAAAAAAAGCGTAATTAATTTTTAAGTTTTCAATTATCTGTGATAAATGCAAGGCAATATAGTTTGAAAACAACTCAGAAATTTGCTTTTCGTCTATTAATTTTAAGGAATATTGAAGTGCAAGAATAAAACGAAGCTCGGAATAATTAAAGCTAAAAATATCATACTTTGAAATATCAATAAAAGCTTTTCGAGATATAATCATATCAATCAATGATTTATCAAAACTTAATAAATCAATTGCAATTTGGGAATATTCACAAATTGTTAAAATTCTTTCAAAAAAAGTGGAGTTAGTAAATTCTGCGTACAAAATATTTCTAAAAGGATAAGCCGCAATTAACTTAACAAAATTATCTAAAACTCGGTCTGGGTTCAAAGACTTCATTAAATAATTTATAAGCGTTGGTTCAATTTTATTAAATATTGTAATAGTTTTTGAATCAAAAGATTTATTTGTGGATAATCCGCTTCCAATTCTTAAATATCCAATATTTTTATATGCTCTATTTTTGTTGGAAAACTTGATTTTATCAAATGTGTTGGATACCTCATTTCCATCAATTTCAAAAATAGAATTGAATATTTCTCTTGTTTTGTTTCTGCTTTTGTTCAGATTTTTTCTAAATTCATCAACATTCTTAAAACCTAAGTAAGTTGCAACTTTTGCTAATATTTCAAAATTCTCTGGAATTGAATGAGTTTGCGAATTATTCATTAATTGCAAAAAATGCTCAATTTTGCGAAATAATTCATAAGACTCTGTAAAAACAGAATACTCATTTTCAGTGATAATATTGTTTAATTTTAAGTGATGCAAAGCGTCAAGAGTGTTTGGAGTTCGGAGTTCGGGAATATTTTTCCCGTTTAATAATTGCAAAGCTTGAACGGAAAATTCTATGTCTCTAATTCCACCCCAGAATGTTTTAATATTTGAATTATCGTTGTCACGTTTTTCAATTTCGTATTTCATTTCCTTAATTTTGGAAATTGGTGAATCAGAAAATGACTTATTAAAAGTGAAATAATTTCTGAATTTTATAAACTTATCATAAATCCCTATATTTCCAGAAAGGAAAGAGGATTTAATTAACATTTGTTTTTCCCAAAGCTCGCCGCGTGATTCGTAATAATTAATTGAATCATTTAGTGTGCGGGCTAAAGGTGCAAAATTCCCATCTGGTCTTAACCTAAAATCAACTCGATAAAGAAATCCTCCATTTGTAACTTGAGATGTTAATTGAGTAAAAATTTGAATTGCAGAATTTAGAATTTCAAAGTAATCTTTGTTTCCCTTAATCTTTTCATTTTTATCAAAAAATACAATTAGATCTATGTCGGAACTATAGTTTAATTCATTTCCACCCATTTTCCCTAATGCAATTATCATATGCTTATTAAGGATTGGCAAAGTATCAGTTTTATTGAAAGCATTTACGAGAGAAATTTCAAAAATAGATGAAGTAATTACAAAAGCAAGTTTGGAAATATCCGTAGTGGTTTCAGCTAAAGTTGCAATGCCCAGAATGTCTCTTAATCCAATTTTTAGAATGTATTTACGCTGAATAAATTTTAGAAACTCAATAAAAGAAACTAATTGTGGAAATCTTTTATTTGCATTATCTACTTCAATTTCAAGATCTATCTTAGAAATACTATCTTTTAGGAAGTTATCTTTTAGAATTAGATATACCAATTCGGGATTTCTAACCAATATATCTGTTAAAAAGTTGCTATATGATGCAACCGAAATTACAATTTCTACAAGATGGGGGTATCTTGCACAATCCGAAAAGAACGATCCCTTATCAAAAATTGAATTGAAAATTCTTAATAAATTTGATTCTGACGAAAGTGTAAATGAAAAGTTATTTGCTTGAGTTTCAAAATTAATAATGAGCTTGTCAAGTTCAATTGGTGAAAGAAAACCACTTGCATTAATGACAATACTTCTAATTACGCTTTCGGAAAATTTATACTTTTTTTTCAAACTGCTTATATTTAATAATTAAAAAAGCAATTTACTAAATAGATAAATCTGAAATCCATGATTTCTAATTAAATCGCTTTTTTTTACTATACACTTTTGTTTTATTATTGCTTTTACGATTATTTGCTTGTTTTATTTCACGCTTTGACGTTGCAATATTTTTTTGAATAATCATTTTATTTGGGTCTTTTTCCACAAATAATTTCTTGCCAGTAAAAGGATCAATTTCAGTATAATACATCAAAGTTGAATATGTTGATGGAGTTGGAGTAAAAATTTGAACTTGTTCTGGTGAAATTTCAAGTTTTTCTGATGTAAATTCCTTTAATTTATGCATATCATTTTCAGTACATCCTGGATGTGCAGCAATCATATAATAAGTCAAAAACTGATTTTTCCCGACTTCCTTTGAATATTTATAAAATTTATCACGAAAATCTGTTAAATATCTTTTGCCAGGTTTTCCCATCAATTCCAAGACTTTATCTTCGGAATGCTCAGGTGCTATCTTCATTTGTCCAGAAGTGTGATGTTGAACAATTTCTTTTAAATATTCTTCACCATATAATTTATCATCTAAAACCATATCATATCTAATTCCCGAAGCGACAAATACTTTTTTTATTCCATCCAATTTTCGTAATTTTTTTAGCAAATCAATCTGAGGTTTATGAGTTGGTTTTAACGCTTTACAAGTTGTCGGTGCAACACATCTTTTGTCGTCACAATTGCCAAGTTTTATTTTTTTAGCGCATTCAAAACCATACATGTTGGCAGTTGGTCCGCCTACATCAGAAATATTTCCTTTAAAGTTTTTGAATTTTGTAAACTCTTTTGCTTCATTTAAAATTGATTTTTCACTACGCCCGCTTATGGTTTGTCCTTGATGCACAGCAATGGCACAAAAGTTACATTCTCCGTAACAACCGCGATGTGTATTTATTGAAAATCTAATTGTATCAAGTGCTTTTACTTCGCCCCATTTTCTGTAAAATGGATGTGTTTCGCGTTCGTATTGTAAATCGTGGTAATAATCCATTTCTTCAGTTGTTGGATTAAATTGAGGTGGATTTTGAATTAAAAATTTATCACCATGCTTCTGCACTAATCCTTTGGCTGAAAGAGGGTCGTTATTAAGATAAAATGTATTAAACATTTCTATGAATTTATTTTTATCCACTACTGTTTCTTCAAAAGATGGAAGCTGCAGATATTCATATTTATTTTCATCGGAGATATATGACAAGCCTCTAATTCCAACAATAGTTTTCTCTTTTTTAAGTTTCTGAGCAATTCCAATTATCGTTTTTTCGCCCATTCCATAAACAAGATAATCTGCTTTTGAATCAAAAAGAATTGAGCGTCTTAGTTTATTTGACCAAAAATCGTAATGGGTTACACGGCGCAAACTTGCTTCAATTCCACCAATTATAATTGGTTTGGTGTTTTTGAAATTTCTGCGAATTAAATTTGTATATGCAATTACGGCTCTATCTGGGCGACGATTATTCTCACCACCTGGTGTATAATCATCATTTCTTCTTTTCTTTTTGGATGCTGTGTAATTTGCAACCATCGAATCCACACTTCCACCAGTAACACCCCAAAACAATTCTGGTTCACCAAGTCGGGTTATATCATTACTTGTGTTAATATCGGGTTGAGCAATAATTCCCACGCGAAAGCCTTTATCCATAAGTATTTTGCCGAGAATAGCAATTCCTATGTAAGGACTATCTACATATGTGTCACCGCTGACAAGTATAATATCTAGCTTATTCCAGCCAAGTTCTTTCGCTTCATAAACAGTTGTAGGTAAAAACATTTTTTCCAAAAATTGTTATTGCAAAAATACTGAAAATAATGTGGGATTATTCACTTAATACTTTTACCAAGTTTAGAAAATAGTTCGAAACTATCTGGGGGATGGATTCAATTTGCTCAAGTGGAATCTTTTTGCTCAATTTTATAAATTTTGATTCTTCAAAAAATTCTTTGTGTTCATTGGATAATTGAACATAATTATCTTTACCAAAATGATATTCCCAAGGAGTTTCACCTACACAAATGTAAATGTTTTGATTAAGCAACAGTTCAAAATTGGATAACAAGTTAGCTTTGTATAGCTCCAAATATTTTCCTTGAAGATGAAGAGTGGTGCTAAAAAAATTTCCCCACCAAAACATAGATCTAAAGGCAAAAATATTTTTGGAATCAAAAACTGCTGGAAAGTCAAGTATCACGAATGGAAGAGAGCGGTAATTTTCACCTTTTGAAATTTTACTTTTGCTAAACTCATTATTTAATAAAAAAACATCATCCCTTTTTTTTATTATTTCCAATAATCTAATTTTTGTTTCGGCAAATAAATTTTCAATTTCTGCAATAATATTAATTTTGGATGTAAGAAAATCGGTATCCTCAATCATCATTAATTCTTTGTCAGAAAGGCTCATTTTATAAGATCCTTAATTATTTAGTCGTTTTAGTACTTCCATAAGCCGAGCCAAAATCTCATCTGGAGTTTCGTTATATCTAATTTGCATCTCATCAATTAAACCAGCAACTTTATTAAGTGCACGGTTCAAATAATCAAATTTTTGTCTTAATAATAATTTGTCACCAGTTTCCCAAAATTCACCTTCATCATTTACTTCAAGATTAGAAATAAATTTAGATTTAATATACTTTAATAGATTTATAATTGTAATATGTATTTCAATTGGTGCAAATTGCGTTTTAATGGATGTGGAATTGGGCTTAATTTCATCTTCCTTACTTAAACAAGCCGAAATTAAATTTCTTAGATTTCCATTTTTATCAAAATAAAAGTATAATCTTTCTGCTTTTGGATGAATATTTATGGAAATACCTCTTAACGGGAGATGGCCTGAAATTATGCCGTTTTCAATTTTGGAAGTGTTTGGTAAATTAATGTCATTTTCAAATAAATTATAATCCCAATTCATGTCTTTTGAAATATCTTCTACTTCATCAATAAAAGATTGCAATAGAGTTGTATTGTTTAATTTGCCTTTATAATGAATACTTATTCCCATATCATGCCTTATTTGTTTTCTTTAATTTAACAATATTTTTTTCTGGTTACAAATTTTAGCATATAAATTCTTAAAATTCTTGTCTATTTTTATATCAAATAATTGAAAGTTAAGATTTTAAGAAAGACGCTTTCTTTTGTAATAGAATGCACTTTTCAGTAACTTTGGTGTTGTTAAAATTCAGGAGATATTGATGTTACAAAGTTTGTTTAAAAAATTATTTGGTGATAGAAATGAAAAGGCTATGAAAGAATTATGGCCCATAGTTACAGAGATTAATAATGAATATGAAAAAATAAAACTTTTAAGCGATGATGAATTAAAAGCAAAAACAATAGAATTTAAAGAGAAAATTGAAAATCATACTGCCGAGACAAGAAAAAGTATTGAAGATATTAAAAGCAAATTACGTGCTGATGATTTTGAGGGAGATAGATTAGCTCTTTCTGATGATTTAGATGTGCTTAACGAAACTTTAGATGAAGAATATGAAACAATTCTTGATGAACTTTTACCAGAAGCCTTTGCTGTAGTTAAGGAGACTTCAAAAAGATTAGTAGGCAAATCGTGGGATGCCTCTGGTTATAAAGTAGTTTGGGATATGGTTCCTTACGATGTTCAGTTAATTGGTGGAGTTGTTCTGCATCAAGGTAAAATTGCAGAAATGGCTACTGGTGAGGGTAAAACTCTTGTTGCTACCATGCCTATTTATCTTAATGCTCTTACTGGACGCGGGGTTCATGTTGTTACTGTTAACGATTATCTTGCAAAACGTGATAGTGAATGGATGGGAGAAATATTTAAGTATCATGGCTTAACTATTGGATGTATTCTTAACACAATGAGTCCCGAAGAACGTAAAATTATGTATGCTTGCGATATTACATATGGAACTAATAACGAATTTGGTTTTGATTATCTTCGAGATAATATGGCTACTTCATTAGAAAATCGTGTTCAACGTGTTCATAATTATGTAATAGTGGATGAAGTGGATTCTGTGCTTATTGATGAAGCTCGTACTCCGTTAATTATATCAGGGTCTGTTGGAACAACGGATCAAAAATTTGATGATTTAAATCCAAAGGTTGAGCGACTTTTAAGAAAGCAAACTGCACTTGTGGCTCAACTAGTTCAGGAAGCTGAAACTCTTCTTACTACTCCAGGTGGAAACAAATCTGAGGCTGGAAAAGCTTTGCTTAGAGCAAGTAGGGGATTACCAAAAAACAAAAGATTAATAAAATTATTAAATGAACCAGAATATCAAAAACTGCTTAATTCTACTGAGTTAGAATACTTAAGAGAAAATGCAAAGTATATGCCAGAGATTGACGAAGAACTTTATTTTGCAATTGATGAAAAACAAAACTCAATTGACCTTACTGAAAAAGGACGAGAGGAACTTGCTGATGGTTCAAGTGAGGGAAAAGAATATTTTGTTCTTCCAGATTTAAGCAGTGGCATTGGCGATATTGAAAGAGATGTAACTTTATCGGTAGAAGAAAAAGTTAGACGTAAAGATGTTTTATATCATAGATATGGTGAACGAAGTGATAGAATTCATACTTTGAATCAGTTGTTAAAAGCATACACTTTGTTTGCAAAGGATGACCAATATGTAATTACTGAGGATGGCAAAATTGCAATTGTGGATGAGTTTACTGGACGTGTGCTTCCGGGACGTCGTTATTCTGATGGACTTCATCAAGCAATTGAAGCAAAAGAAAAAGTAAAAGTTGAACGCGATTCGCAAACTCTTGCTACTATTACACTTCAGAACTATTTTCGTCTATATAAAAAGATTTCTGGAATGACTGGTACTGCAGAAACTGAAGAAGGTGAGTTTTATGAAATATATAAACTTGAAGTTGTTGTAATTCCAACAAACAAACCTATTATTCGTGAAGATGCCGAAGACGCTATTTACCGAACCAAGCGTGAAAAATATAATGCAGTAATAGAAAAAATTAAAGAACTTCAAGAAATGAAACGTCCAGTTCTTGTCGGAACTGTAAATGTTGAGATTTCTGAAACTTTAAGTAGGATGCTTAAACGACAAGGAATTCCGCACAATGTTCTTAATGCTAAAAAACATAAAAGTGAAGCTGAAATAGTTGGATTTGCTGGACAACCAGGCGCTGTTACAATTGCAACCAATATGGCAGGTAGAGGAACAGATATTAAACTTGGTGCTGGAGTTGTTGATAAAGGGGGTTTGTTTATTCTTGGAACTGGTCGCCACGAATCACGACGTATTGATAGACAGCTTCGCGGACGTTCTGGTCGTCAAGGTGACCCTGGTACATCCAAGTTTTATATTTCTCTTGAAGATGATTTAATGCGTCTCTTTGGTGGTGATAGAGTTACTTCCATTATGAGCAAGTTAGGAATGGAAGATGGCGAAGCTATTGAACATCCTATGATTACAAAATCGGTTGGTCGTGCACAGAAAAAAGTTGAGGAAAATAACTTTGCTATTCGTAAACGTCTTCTTGAATATGACGATGTTATGAACCAACAACGAGAAGTTATTTACGATAAACGTAGAAAAGCCCTTGAAGGTGAAAGGTTAAAAGATCAAGTTTTCGATGATTTGGATGACTATATTGACGGACTGTTGGAAAAATATTATGAAGATGCTCTAATAGATCAGTTAAAAGAAGATTTAATGCAGCATCTTTTAATTGATGTGAAATTAGATACAAAAACCTATCAAGATCTTGGAAGAGATGGTGTAAAAAATTTAATTGTTGAAGAAGCTCATAATTTCTATAAACGAAAAGAAGAAATGATTACCACAGAATTGATGGCAAGACTTGAGCGCTATGCTGTGTTGCATGTTATTGATGAAAGATGGAAAGATCACTTGCGTGAAATGGATGATTTGAAAGAAGGTATTGGACTTCGCGCATACGGTCAGAAGGATCCACTACTTGAATACAAAGGAGAAGCATTTAATTTATTCCTAAACTTAGTTGAAGTTATGAGAAACGAAATTGTTTCTTTCTGTTTTAAATTTTTTCCACAGCAGCCTGATGAAATTCAACAAAGAAGAATTCCAATTCAGAGAATGAATATGGTAAAAGACAACGTTGGCAATTTAGGTATGCGCGAGGGAGAAGACGAGGGTGGTAAAAGAGGTAAACAGCAACCTGTAAAAGTTGAAGTAAAAATTGGTAGAAATGACCCATGTCATTGTGGAAGTGGTAAAAAATATAAGCATTGTCATGGAATAAATGGATAATAATAGTTTTCATTAATTGTGTTTATTAATTATATGAATATTAAAATAAATGGAAATAATAAACTATGAAAAAAATTGAAGCAATAATCCGTCCCTTTAAATTGGAAGAAGTTAAAGATGCACTTCTTGAAGAGGGAATAAAAGGACTTACAATAACAGAAGTTAGAGGATATGGAAGACAAAAGGGACACACAGAAACTTATCGTGGAAGTGAGTACCAAATTGAATTTGTACCTAAAATGAAAATTGAAGTTGTTGTTGATGATGCGCTTGTTGAAAAAGTAGTTGATGCTATTTTATCAACAGCAAATTCTGGTCAAGTAGGAGATGGGAAAATTTTTATTTCCAATATAGAAGATGCTATTAGAATTAGAACTGGTGAATCTGGTGTTGATGCACTTTAAAATTTTAGGTAAAAATTGTGAACAGTAAAATCAAGAAATATTTATTAGTATTTGGACTTTTTACCTCATTTACTTCTTTTAATAGTTGTAGCCTGTGGAATAACTTCACTGTTTATTATAACCGTTTTTATCTAGCTGAAAAAGCTTTTGAGGATGCAGAAGAAGAGATTAAACTAAATCCTAAAAAAACACTTTTTCAATTTAAAGAAGATAAATTGCCCGCCACAGCCAATAAAAATTTTGATGAAGTTATTAAATTTTCTTCAAAGATTTTACAATTTAATAAAGATACTAAGTATGTAAATAAAGCAATTTATATGATTGCTAAATCATACTATTATAAGGAAATGTATAACAAAGCTGTTCGTAATTTCTATGAGTTAGATAAATTGAAAGATGAGGATTTAGGTCTTTCAACAAAATTGTGGATTGCAAAATCTGAAATGCAAATGAGAAATTTTACTACTGCACTAAAACTTATTGAAGAAGTAAAAAAAACTGCTGTAGCATTGGAAGAAGACGAAATCTTATTTCAAGTGTATATCACAGAAATTAGTTATTTAATTTATCGTGAAGATTTTTCTAAAGCCATTAGTAAAATTGAAGAATTAACTCAACTTGATTTTGATGATGATGTTAAAAGTGCAATTACTTATGAACTTGGACTCCTTTATATTACCCTTGAAAATTATGAAAAAGCAGTAAATGCATTTGAAATAGTTAATGAAGGCTCACCATCATTTGAAATAGAAGTTAAAAGCAAAATTGAATATGCCAAAGCTATTAAGCACCTTGGTCGAAATGAAGAATCAATGGAACTTCTTACAACATTAGTTGATGATACAAAATATGAACAATATTGGGATGTAATCAATTTGGAAATAGCTCAAATTGAGTTAGAGACCGGTAAACCAGATATTGCATTAGAAATATTTTATTCTATTGATACAGGGTATTCTAAGAATGAAAGTAGTGGAATTGCAGCATTTATGCAAGGCGATATATTAGAGCATATTTATATGAACTACGATAGTGCAAAGTTCATGTACGATAAAGTTGCTTCAAAAAAAGCACCAGATGAATATAAAAAAGAGGCACTCGCAAAATCTAATTTACTCAAAACACGAAAAGAGTATAGTGATTTAATCTTTTCTTCAACAAGGGGATATAAATATCTTATTGATACAACACTTTTCATAAGTGATTCAATAGCATATGCTGGATATTTGGCAAGGAGAGATTCTGCAATGCAAGTTGAAAACGAAAATGATATTTCCCAATCAAAAGTTAAAACTTCAACACGAAACAAAAGACCAGTGCGAGGAACTCAAGCGGCTCTTAAAGAACAATTTAAGTATTATGAGGACTCCCTTTTTACTTATGAGCCTAAGCTTCCACTAATTTCTATCGACTCGGTTAAAAATCAAATTTCAAAAAGTAAATATGATTTAGGTAACTTATATTTCTCAGATTTGTTAGTTCCAGATTCAGCATATTTTTATTATCAAGATATTATTGCAAATCATTCTGATACTAAATTTTATCCTAAAGCATTATATGCTCTTGGCAGCTATTATTTAACTTTGGATAATAAAGAGAAGGCAGATTCTCTTTTTAAATTTGTCTATGATAACCATAGCAGTGACCCAATTGCTAAAATTGCGGGAATTAGATTGGGAATTGATATGAAAGAATTAAGCACTGATCCAGCACTTGAAGAATACCACTTTGCTGAAATATTGTTGGAAGAAGAAAAATACAATGCTGCTATCGAAAAGTTAGATTCAGTATATAATAAATTCCCAAATTCTCAATATTCTCCAAAAGCCTTGTATTCAATTGGTTGGATTTACGAAAATAAATTGTCAGATTATGATACGGCTGTTTTATATTACGATACACTGAAAGCTAAATTCCCTAATACTGATTACGTAAGAGATATAAATTTTAAGTTAGCTTTTTATCATAGCGAAAAGAAAGCAGTTAAAGATTCAATTGCAAGAGTTGAAAAAGCTTTACAAGATTCAATTTTTCAATTTGAAAAAGCCATTAAAGATAGTATAAAAGCAGATAGTCTTTCTCAAAATAGAACTATTATTATCCCAGATTCAACCCAAAGTGATAAATCAATATTAGATTCAAACTCGGTAATACTTAATGGTTCCCAAAGAACATTAAAATTGGAGGAAGCCAATAATAATACTAGTGATTCTTCTAAAATAATAGATCTGTTTGAACAGGCGAAAGAACTTCAAAAAAAAGAAAAGAATAACTAAATTTTTAGCGTATAAAACTAATACTTATTTCAGTGTAAATTTTGATTATAAGTTCATTTTAAATGCTTGTAAATTGTGTATCAAACCAAAATGAACATTAAAAAAACAAAAGAAATTATTGCTGAAGGGGAGGGATTAACAACCGAATTTAAGCAACGATTTTCAACCCACAATAAAATTGCTAAAGAAATTATAGCATTTGCAAATACAAAAGGCGGACTCCTTTTGTTTGGAGTTGATGATGATGGTTCAATCTACGGTGTTGAGAGTGAAAAGGAAATTTCTGAACTCGTAAAAGAAACAGCTGAGCAATACTGCGAACCAAAAATTGAATATCAAATTAAATTTTTAGAACTACTAGGACGTGAGATAGTAATAGTTGAAATTCATTCCTCAAATAATAAACCTCATCGTATGCAAGATTATAAAAACGAACTGGATTTAAATACCGCAGAAGTTTATGTACGCGTAAATGATAAAAGCGTTCCAGTTGGTAAGGAAATGATAAAAATTTTGCAAGCAGAATCCAATAATTCCAAACTTGATAAATATTCCATGGGCAAAGAGGAACAAATAGTATTTAATTATTTAAACGAAAACGATTCAATATCAGTGCTTGAACTAAAACAATTAGCAAATATTTCGGCTCGACGAGCTTCGCGCACTTTAATTAAATTAGTTAGAGCAAATTTGTTGTGCATTCATACAAAAGAAAATGGACAGAATTTTTTCACTAGTTTATGAAAAAAAATCTAAGTCTAAAGATTTCCTAATTAAAAGAGATTTCAAAGTATTCAACAATATAAATTCTATTTGATTAATAGATTTGAAGTTTCATAAAGAATGCCTCCATCAACTGGATGTTGTTGCGGGTTAACATCAAGAAATTCTGGATAACCGAATTGAGAATTATATTTTATAACAAGCGAATCATTTTCATTATTCTCTATTATCTTAAATAATTGATT
>PCUD01000045.1:136276-137130 GCA_002786785.1 Ignavibacteriales bacterium CG18_big_fil_WC_8_21_14_2_50_31_20
CAAAAGCACATATATCTTTGGTCAATTGTATAGTTGTGAATATCCAGTGATTTCCATAATTCAAATGGTGTTTCTGGATTTTGCTCGGAAATATTATCCTTTCCACAGGAAACAAAAAGAATTGAAATGAGTATTAATAAAAATATTTTTTTCATTTCTACACCATTTTCTAAGTGAAACATAAGCTCTCACGGGTAAAATTATTAAACCACTTATTATTTACCTTGCTAAATTATTATTTTTCTAACTCAGATAATAATTTTTTTGTTTCCTCTTCTTCGGGATTCAATTCTTGCGCTTTTAATAAAGATGTTTTAGCAAAGCTTAAATTACCTTTAGTCTTATATGCATTCCCCAAATAAAAATGGGTTAGCCAAGAATTTGGATATTCTTCTGTGTTAAAATAAAAGAGTTTAATTGAATCATCTAAATATTTATCATAAAGCATTTTGCCTAAAATATTTATTTCACTTTCAGAATAGTTATAAGCACTTTCTTTCTTGGATTTATCCTTTTTGTAAATGCTTATAGCTGAATCAATATTACTTCCCAAATAGGTATTTAGCAAATTAGTTGCTTGTGAATAATCCACTTTTTCTGGAATTACGAATTCATTTTTTAGTGAAGATAAACTATCTAATGCTTTTTTTGAATTTAAGTTATTGTTTAAAGTTGCATCAAAAAAGGTGACTGCATAATCACTAATATATTGATAGCTGATTGAGATATTGTTTTGAACAGAATCTTTGTTGCAGCTATCGAAAAACGTCCAATATGATGCAAAATCGTTATGAGTTAAATAAGGCATTCTAAAAAACCATTTTTCATTCGTTTTTATTGAATTAAAATATGGA
>PCUD01000052.1 GCA_002786785.1 Ignavibacteriales bacterium CG18_big_fil_WC_8_21_14_2_50_31_20
CTTTTTCATAAAGAGGTAATAGTTCATTAGATAATTCATTAAATTTTTCTATACTTAAACCTGTCATGGCTCTGAATGTGCGTGGATGTCGTTGAAATCTTTGGCTTTTTGTTCGCATGAGGAAGCTCATATATTGATTAATGTGTCATCTAAAATTAATAAATTATTTCCATTTTAAATAGTACTTATTTTGCAGATACTCTAGTTATTAAAATCGCAGATTGACGGACTTACATATCAATCTGCGCTAATTAATAATTTTAGATTTGGCTATTTAGGATAAATTAATAGTGGGTCAATTCATAATATTAGTTGAAAAAAATACTATAAATTATATAAATAATCACTCCAACGAATGATAAAATAATGGACCCAACAAATACCATAAATGGCATATCAGACCAATTTATTTTGTTTTGAGATAAACTTGACATATTATTTGCCTTATATTTTTATTATATAAATATGAAATCAATAAGTTTCTATTGATTGAAAACCATACTACTATAAAAATATTGGAGGACTTCTTGGATTTGAATGCGAATAATAATTTGCAAACTCATTTATTGGTTGTGTAGTAATTGGGAAAACAAATAAATATGATATTGTGCTACTATCTGCGTAAAGAAGAAAATAGTTTATACTATAATTCTGTAATTCTCTTTCGCCGGGAAGTAATCTTTCAAAATTTCTGTCAATTAAATTGGGTGAAATAATAAATTCTATGCTTGATAGAATTGTGGCATTATTTGGATAATTGAAATCTAAAGAATTTTTTGCTTCGTTAAATTTTAAATATAGAGGCAGAAATATTATCGTAAATGTTAAATAAATAAAAAATGCAAAGGAGATTACTCTTCTGTTTTGTTTGTTTAATAATTTTGTGAAAATCATGGAAATATTCTAAAAATTGTCATATCAAAATTATCATTAAAAAAATGAGAAAACAAAATGCTAAATCAAATATTTTGAAAAGAAGTGATTTAATAAGTTTTGAATTAAAACGGACAATTAGTACTATTACATTCTAAAAATTATTAATAATTGAAAAGCGAAAATGAGTTCAAAAAAAATATACCATTTATTAGCGTTTTATAAATTTGTAAATGTATCAAATCCAGAAAATGAAGTAAAAAAGCTAAATACATTTTGTAACGATATTGTCATGAAAGGCAGAATATATATTGGTGAAGAGGGAATAAATGCACAATGTTCAGTTAATAATGGACAAAAACAAGCCCTAATACTTTATTTGGAATCCAATACTTTCTTTAATAATATACCAGATATTGAAACAAAATCTACTCCAGTTTCGGAGCATCAATTTCCGAGAATGATTGTTAGATATAAAAAAGAAATAGTGGGGCTTGGAGAGATTTATAATGCCTCAGAAATTGAAGAATCTAAGTTCAAAATTAGTACAGATGAATTTAAAAAAATTATTGATGTAGGAAATATGGATGATTATTTAATTCTAGATATGCGTAATAATTATGAATATGAACTAGGTCATTTTAAAAATGCACAACCAGCTGGAACAATGACATTTAGGGAAACTGAAAAATACATTGCAAATTATAGAGAAAATGCTGGTGACAAAGAAGTGATTATGTATTGCACTGGTGGAATTAGATGCGAAAAATTAGCTGTATTGTTAAAAAATTCTGGAATGGAAAAAGTTAAGCAGCTTGATGGTGGTGTTATTAAATATACCAATCTCCATAATGATGGAAATTGGCTAGGCAATTTATACACCTTTGATGATAGAGTTTCTACATACATTGGCGATAACAAAACGCATACTGTAATTGGAAAATCTCATTATTCTGGTAAACCGGCGGAGGATATGTTTAATTGTAGATATGCAATTTGCAATCGACAAATAATAGCCAAGCCAAAGGAGTACAAAGAGCATTTTGGATTCTGCTCTGGAAAGTGTTTAGATGAAGCAGTTAATGATTTAAATATTCGTAATGTTGATTTTGATGGTTTTGATTACAATGAATTGCGCGATAAAGTAAAAAAGGGAATTGAGAGCAAGGATAATGTAATGCAACTAATTTCGGAACATTTGTCAGAAAAGCTCTCCAAAATTGATTTTAAGACGAAAACTTCTGTTCAATTGGAAAACTATTCCTAACTAAAAGAAATAGTTAAAATAGTGAAAACTTTTTAAGCATATTATAAACATGCTTAAAAAGAATTAAACTTATTTTTTCTCTTAATATTTTTGAGTCCATTTGTAAAGACAGTCATGGGAAAATTGTTTTTTGGAGTGAACTCATAAATAAAATAATGATATTAAATAGTTATTATCTTTATTTTAATAACGTGTTCATTTATAAATATTTAAAAGGAGAACAAATGAGAAAAATAAATGTATTTACCTTCCTCTTAATTCTAATTCCATTTATTATTACTAATACTTCTCATGGTCAAACAAATTACACTCGACTTAGTGGTTTTCAGAATAGTCCATATTTTGAAGAACAAATTCTAAGCCTTAACTATCCAAATGAAATTAAAATACATATTAACGCTCCTTCTCCTGAAATGTTCAATCCCGATAAACCAATTTCAATTGCATTGTTTGCGCTTCCAAACGGAAATACCACAGAGCAAACAATTGGTAAAATAATGGAACCTGGTGATGATTGGCATTTCGATATTCAACATATTGGAGCACAAACTAGGTTTTTACGAAATCATATATCCAAAAGTAATCTTGTAACAGTCTATCTTGAAAATGAGCAAAAAAGCTGGCCGACTTGGAAGGCAAAATATTCAAATCACGATGAAATTATTAAAGGACTTGTCGATTATATCCGAAGTATTTTTAACAAATATGAATCTACAGTTATTTTAACTGGGCATAGTGGTGGTGGAAGATTTTCATTTAGTTTTATGGATGCATATTCAGAAATTCCAACATTTGTAAAACGAATATCATTTTTGGATAGTAATTATGGATATGAGCACACATATGGCGATAAAATGATAAACTGGCTAAATTCCAGTTCGGATAACTTTTTATCCGTTATTGCATACAACGATAGCGTGGCTCTTTATAATGGTGCTCCAGTTGTTAGTGCAACTGGTGGTACTTGGTACAGAAGCCGAATGATGAAAAAATATATGTCATCATTTTATATTTTTACTGATTCAGAAGATTCCGAGTTTATTAAATACGAAGCATTAAATGGACGTATAAAAATAATATTAAAGAAAAATCCACAACAATTAATTTTACACACAGTTCAAGTTGAAAGAAATGGATTTATTCAAGGAATGGTTTCTGGAACTGAGCTTGAAGGAGTCGATTACAATTATTATGGAGAAAGAGCTTACTCACAATACATTCAAAAAAATATAAATGCTCCAAAACAATTAAAAATTCCTCCCCGTCCTTTAGATGCTATTACAGGTTCGCAGTTTATGAATAGTGTTTCAAATTTAAGTTTTGAAGATAGAGAAGCAAGAATTTATGATGAAATATCAAAAGGAAATATTCCAGATTTTTTACGCTCTTTAACCAAAATTGAAACTACTTTTAATGATGCAAACGGAGTAAATCATTCCGTTATTTATGAAGTAATGCCAGATTATCTTGCAATTGGCTCCAATGAAGATTTTTGCAGAATTCCAATGGGACCAATTACAGCACAAAAATTGGCGGATTTATTTGGTGCTGCAATGCCAACAAGTAAATTAGTGGATAATATTTATGTTAATTGCGTTACAAAATTAGCTCCACAATTTTATACACCCGTAGGAAATGAAAATGAACTTGTAGCAAAATTTGTTTTGCATAATAACGATATTGAGGAACAAAGAATTTCAAAAGGTGGAGAACTTGGGCAACTAACTGGTGGAATAAAAAAAGATGTAATTCTAAGCAATAAAATTGTAGATCCAACACGTACGCATCATGTTGTAATTTATGGTTGGCATCAGCTAAATGGTTTACCAATACAACCAATATACAATGGTCATATTGATACTTATGTTGATTACAGCCACGGAATTAGATTTATAAATTCCGAGCTATTGGTTGATTCTGTTGTGGTTAATTACAAAAATATTCTTACGGATGGAGTTTTATATAAAATATTAAGTAACGAAACTGGAGCAATGGAGCGTCCAAGTTATTTGAAAATTGATGGAATTCCAGAAACTCCAAAATCATTTGGAGTGATTACTAATGGAGGTGAAAGCCTCAAAATTTTGACGAATGAAGATGCAAAAGTTGAATCATACAAAATATTTTTAAGTAACGATGGAGTTAACTTCAACTCCCCAATTATGCTTTCTCCAGATAGCTTAATTATAAGTGGATTAAATGAAAATACAATTTATTATATACGAATTAAAGCAGTTAATCAAGCGGGGGAATCGCCTTATTCTGAAGTATTGGCTGGCATTCCATCTTCAAATACTAATTTTAATGTGCTAATTGTAAATGGATTTGATAGAGCTTCTGCAGGAAATACCTACAATTTTATCCGACAACATGCTTCATCTTTTGTAGCAAATCAGCAAATATTTAACTCCGCCACAAATGAGGCAGTTAAAGATGGAATTTTTAGTTTGAACAATTATCCAATAACAGATTATATTTTAGGTGAAGAAAGTACAGTTGATGAAACTTTTAGCACTTCTGAACAAAATATTATTTCTGCATACTTGCAAAATGGTGGGAATTTATTTGTTTCTGGTAGTGAAATTTCATGGGACCTTGATTATAAAGGAAGTTCCACTGATAAAAATTTCATTTGGAATTATCTTAAAATGCAATATGCTGCTGATGCTCCATTTAATGTTGCAGGAACATATTATGGTGTTCAATTAGTCGAAAATAATTTTATCCAAAATTTATCTCCTTTCAATTTTGATAACGGAACTCATGGAACAATTAATGTAAAATATCCTGATGTTGTTAAGCCTTTAAATAGTGCTACTGGATTCCTTAAATATTCAGCATTAGATACTCAAAGTGGTTTTGCGGGAATATTATTTAACGGACTATTTCCAAATGGTACGCTTATTGGAAAAGTTGTTATTCTCGGTTTTCCTTTTGAGACAATTTATCCAGAAAATACACGGAATGAATTGCTGTCTAAAATAATTGATTACTTCAATTCAACAGTTGATATTAATAATCAAGATGATAATATAATTACAGAATATAGGCTTGAACAGAACTATCCAAATCCTTTTAATCCAACAACCACAATAAAATATTCAATACCACCTAGCACAGAACATTATTCTGTGCAACATACTACATTGAAAATTTATGATATACTTGGAAGGGAAGTTGCAATTCTAGTCAACGAACTGCAACAATCAGGTAATTATCAAGTTATATTTGATGCTTCAAATCTTGCTTCTGGAATCTATTTTTATAAGTTAATCCATGGTATTTTTGTTGGTAGCAAAAAGATGATACTTCTCCAGTAAAATGTTAAAAATTCTTATTACAACAGTTTAAAAGGGTATTTTTTATTCCTTGAAAATCTAATCAACAATAACTAAATTAAAGACAAATATATTCTGTTTGAATTTCAATATTTTTAAAATAATAGTATTTAAAATGGGAGAAACAATGCCTCAATTCAAAATTATTTCTATTTCATTTTTGCTTGCAAGTTTGTTTTATTTTGGATGTTCAGACTCAGTAACTGTTCCAAAAGAGGATAATTCAGTTAACATTGAATTTCCCATTGGTAAAAAAGCTGTTTATGCTATTGGACTTTATGAAGGGGATTTGGTTGATTCATTGAAACCTTTAGGTGTAAATATTTTTACTCTTCAATTTAATTCCGTACTTACAAAATCAGATGGTTTAGAATATGTTGGAAATGTGGAACTATATTATTCTATACTTGATTCTACTTTTGGAACTGGTGCTGAGTTTAATTCTTCGGGAAGTATAACGGTTTCGGTTGATGATAAATGGGTTCTTTTTCAACACAGTGAAATAATTGAAAGTGGAAGTATTTTTATGAAACAAACATCAATATTAACAGATACGACATTAATTCCGACATTGTTAAATAATCAATTTCCAATTTTCCCTAAAAAAATAACTCCAAATACTTTTTATTCAGTTTATAGACCTGGTGATGATACATCATTGTTTATTGGTGTTCAAAGAGATTTAGATGTAATAGATTATGTTCAGTGGAATGATATTTATGGAAATACTAGTGGATTATATTATACAACTGAGCATGTTTTAAAATTTGGAAATGATATGCTACTTAATTTTAGAGGAATTATTGATAAAAATGGAGTTGTCACTTTATTAATAACTTTCGAAAATTCGGTTATATCAACTATTAATAATCCTGATGGTGGGGATACTGTAAATGTTCACCAAATAAACAGAAGAATAGTCGAATTTACAGAACCAGCAAATGTAAAAGAGTTATCATGGTACGCAGGTTATGTAATTGAAAATGGATTAGTTTATTTGGAAGAAAAATAAATTGACTATAACTCTCACAATGCTAAATATGTTTCTAATTTATCTAATGTTAATTAATTCTTAAACAAAAAAAATAATCGATATTATGTATAAATTAAATTGATAAAGTATCTATAAATTGGTAATTTTGAACTTATTTTATATAAAATCAAGGTGTTAAATGTCTAATAGTGATGGAAAGATAGTTCAAGTAATTGGGCCTGTAGTCGATATTGATTTCGAAGATGGTAACCTTCCAGAAATTTTTAATGCAATAAAAATTCCCCGTACAAATTTAGAGGGAAATGAAGAAGAATTAACAGTTGAAGTTCAACAGCATCTGGGTGAAAACCGTGTTAGAACAATTGCAATGGATACAACAGATGGACTTGTTCGTGGAATGATAGCTAAAAATACTGGCGCACCAATTTCAATTCCAGTTGGTCCTGGTACTTTAGGTCGCTTAATTTCAGTGCTTGGCGAAGGTATTGATGACTTAGGTAAAATTAAATCAGATATTTTCTATCCAATTCATAGGCACGCTCCAAAATTTGAAAACCTTATCACAAAACAAGAAATGTTTGAAACGGGAATTAAAGTAATTGACTTGCTAGAACCATACACAAAAGGTGGAAAAACTGGACTTTTTGGTGGTGCGGGTGTTGGTAAAACTGTTATTATTCAAGAACTAATCCACAATATTGCAAAACAACACGGCGGATATTCTGTTTTTTCTGGTGTTGGTGAAAGAACTCGTGAAGGTAACGATCTTTGGATGGAAATGAAAGAATCTGGTGTTTTGGATAAAACTGCGCTCGTTTTTGGCCAAATGAATGAACCTCCTGGTGCAAGATTAAGAGTTGCTTTAACTGGACTTACAATTGCTGAATATTTCCGTGATGTTGAAGAAAGAGATGTACTTTTATTTATAGATAACGTTTTCCGTTTTACACAAGCTGGTTCAGAAGTTAGTGCGTTACTTGGACGTATGCCTTCTGCTGTTGGTTATCAGCCAAACTTGGCTTCAGAAATGGGTGAAATGCAAGAGAGAATTACTTCTACGGATAAAGGTTCTATTACATCTGTGCAAGCTATTTATGTACCTGCTGATGACTTAACAGACCCCGCTCCTGCAACAACATTTGCTCACTTAGATGCAACTACTGTACTTAGCCGTCAAATTTCTGAATTAGGGATTTATCCTGCTGTTGATCCATTAGAATCAACTTCAAGAATACTTCAACCAGATATTGTTGGTCAGGAGCATTATGACGTTGCTGGTAAAGTTAAAGAAATTTTACAAGCTTATAATGATTTACAAGATATTATAAACATTATGGGTATGGATGAACTTTCTGAAGAAGACAAACGAGTTGTAGGTAGGGCAAGAAGAATTCAAAGATTTTTTAGTCAGCCTTTTCACGTTGCGGAACAATTTACTGGTGTAGCAGGAAAATATGTAAAATTAGAAGATACTATTAAAGGATTCAAAGAAATAATTGATGGTAAACATGATAATTTACCAGAATCTGCATTTATGTATGTTGGAACTATTGAAGAAGCAGTAGAAAAAGCTAAAGGTATGGAGCAAGATTAATTTTTTCCAAAATTCAATAGTTTATATTACTAAATATTCAATACTAATAATTCGAGAAATAAAACATAATGAAAGAATTAAATATAGAAATAGTAACTCCAGCAAAAGTAGCTTTTAGTGGAAAAGCAAAATCTATTACAATTCCTGGAACAAAAGGTAGTTTTCAAGTACTTTTCAATCATGCTCCAATAATTAGTTTATTTGAAGTTGGGTTTATTAAGATTGAAGATTTATTTGGAATTAAAACCAATTATGCTACAAGTGGTGGAACTGTTGAAGTTTTAAATAACAAAGTTATTGTCCTTGCAGAGTCTTTTGAAAGTAAAGAACAAATTGATGTAAGACGTGCCCAAGAGGCAAGAGATAGAGCTCAAAAGCGTATTAAAAAACAATCTAACGAAAATGAGATTGATTTAACCAGAGCTGAATACGCTCTTAAACGAGCAATCAATAGATTAAAATTAGCTAAATGATTTACCAAAAAGCGATTCAGAAATGAATCGCTTTTTTTTTGCAATATATTTGCTATTCTATTTTATAAAATATCCAGAAACTCGCCAGATATTATCTTTATCCAACATTGGAGTGACTGTTTCAATTGAATTGTTTTTGTTCTTAAATTCTGTTTTATATGAGATTATAACATATTTACCATCAGGAGCGCCAGGAAGTGCAGATTTGAATTTAGCGGAAATAAATTCTCGTTGAACAACAGTTCCAAGATTTGGCAAAAGTCCATTAAGAGTATTTATCCACTGCTCTTTGGTAATGGAATTTTTGAATAATTCAGCGGAATTATCCCAGCTTTCTTTATATTTGCCTTCGTCAACTAATTTTAGCCAAGATATAGCGGCAATTACTGCATCACTTTTTAAAGAATCCGTTTCATCAATTTTTTGTTGCGAGTAGGTTAAATTAAAAAATAACACTACACTAATAAATGTAAAAAGCATTTTTTTCATTTGTTTACCTTTAGTTAATTTTTGTTGTAACAATCATTATTGCTTGTTTATTTAAATCGGAAGTAAAAAAAAGATAAAGATCACCACCATCTTTTAGTTTAAATACTCTTCTAATTTCTTCTACTGATAATCTAAATCCACGACGAGCAACGTTGGCTTTTAAAATTCCATTAGTTTTTAGATATTTTTTTATTTCCTTTTCGTTATATATTAGCAAAGTTATTATTTTAAATCGCCTTCCTGGGAAACTACTTAATAATTTAGAATTAGTTAAGAAAGGGGAATTATTATTGATAAAACTTAAATTAAGATCTTTTGCTAAAAAATGGACTAAGTCAGATTTAATTATGGAACAATCAGGTTCATAAAAATATGATTTAATTTCGGATAAAATATTAACTTCTTTTTCAAATAAAACGTGACTGATAATTTGTTTATGTTCAGATTTGGAATTTAATAAAATAGCAAATGACTTAATTTTAGCATTAAATACATTTTTTTTTAGTATTAAAAGCACTTCTTTGCATTCACCATCAACAGAAATAACAAAAATTTCAGTTAAATTTGGAAATTTTCTTGCTGCTTCAGTAATATCATAAGCTGGAGCAACTTTTATCATAACATTCTTCGATTTTTGGAAGAAAAGAGGCATATTTTTAAAAACATTAGGGGTACAATATTTTAAATCAACTGAGCGGCGGTTTGCATCTCTTCGTGATGGGTCAATATAAATCCAATCAAATGAACTATCTTTTTTGTTTTTTAAGTATTCAATGCTATCAAAATTAACTATTTCGATATTTTTAATTTGCAACTGTTTTAAATTATGAGCAAAAATTTCAGTTAAAACTTCATTTATTTCGCAGTATGTTACTTTCAAAAAATTTGTTGAAAAAAATATATCATCAATTCCCAAACCACCAGTTAAATCAATTATTTTTTTGCCAAAAATAAGTGAGGTCTTAAATATTGCAGTTGCTTCACTTGATGCTTGCTCTAATGCTATTTTATCATATAATAGGTATTTATCAATTAAATGTGGGAGTTTAATTTTAGCTTTTTGGTAACAAGCAACTTGCTCCGAAATTGCTCTGTGTGGAATATTATTCTTATTTCTAAGTTTTAATGATAATTCCTTTGAAGGATTTTCCCTATTTTCTAGAAAAACATCAAATATTTCTGGATTTTTTAATTGCTCTAATTCTTCTTTCAACATAAAGAAATATAATAATAAAAATGATAGAAAAAATTATTTACTTTCTAATACTAAATTAATCAATTAATTAGTGTGTTTTTATCAAAATAATTTGGTAAGTAAAGCGTAGAACTTGATATTATTAAATAAATTAACTACTTTATTTGAAGTAAATATTTTGAGGTATTACATGAAAGATTTTGGTCTAAAAAAATTATACTATTCAATTAGTGAAGTTAGTAAATTAACTAATTTGGAACAGTATATTTTAAGATATTGGGAAACCGAATTTGAACAATTAACACCTTCAAAAAATCGAGCTGGAAATAGAATTTATACAAACAAAGACATTAAGTTAATTTTAGAAATTAAAATTCTTCTTCGAGATAAAAAATATACAATTGAGGGAGCAAAAAAAATACTTTCAGACGACGGTAAACAAATTCCTGATTTAGCACCAACTAAACCATTCAAAAGCGAAACTGTAAGTGCGCCACCAACCCATAGTAAAAAAGAATCAATAGAACTTGACCTTATGGAAATAAGGAATTTTTTGTTAAATTTAAAGTCTAAATTATAATTTACGGAACGTAGCGCAGCCCGGTAGCGTACACGACTGGGGGTCGTGTGGTCGCGGGTTCAAATCCCGCCGTTCCGACAAACTGCTTTTTTAACTTAAATTAACACAAAATGATTAAAAAAATTAAGTTTTCAACAGATAAACCAACCTGCAATTGTGGTGTATTTGGCATTGAAGGCAATGAAAATGATTTGCCATTAACTACATAT
>PCUD01000005.1:0-448 GCA_002786785.1 Ignavibacteriales bacterium CG18_big_fil_WC_8_21_14_2_50_31_20
AAAACCATTTACTTCCTCAAAAGTATGCGTATGAACCCATTTTTTATAAGGACCTTTAGCTTGTTCATCAACAAATAAATATGGAGGTTCATATATAGTAATTAAAGTTTTCCATTTCATTGGCACATTATGAAATTTAATTTTATATATAAAAACCGCATTCTTTTTCATTACCTGGTCTGGTACGGTTTTAATTTCAAATTTAAGCCAATTGGGTGTAATTTTTCCAAGATTTTCTGGTTTGGAAAAGAACTCAAATACCTCGTCCAATGGTTTATTGATTTTTTGTGTTTGTTCAAATATGTACATAAAATTCCTAAAATAAAATTCTTTTATTGTGCATTCAACAAAAATTAGTTTTATTGTTGTTCAGTGTATAAAAGTTAGAAGTTATTCAAAGGAAACAAAATAATTATCGCTTTGTCTAATTTTTTTAATTTCATATTCA
>PCUD01000005.1:460-2658 GCA_002786785.1 Ignavibacteriales bacterium CG18_big_fil_WC_8_21_14_2_50_31_20
TATACAAAGCTTATATGGCTTTGTCAAGGTTTTGTCTAATTTTATTTGCTATTTATTTAGACATTACATATTTTTGTCTATATTTATTATTTTAATAAATAATACTGTTTTGTAAAAAAAAATAATTAGAGAAACATTATGAAAATTTTATTAACTGGAGTAACAGGCTACATTGGCAAAAGACTATTACCATTTCTTCTAAAAAATGGACATGAAGTAGTGTGTATTGTGCGTGATACGAGGCGGTTTAATGATAATTTTGCTCATAATGAGAAGGTTCATTTAGTAAAAGCAGATTTATTAGATGAAAGTACTTTAATAAATATTCCAAAAGATATAGATATTGCTTATTATTTTGTTCATTCAATGGGTTCATCAAATTCAGATTTTTCTGATTTAGAAGCAAAAGCTGCAAATAATTTTGTAACTGCAATTAACACAACAAAAGTTAGTCAAGTAATATATCTAAGTGGAATAATAAACAAAAAGGAAAATCTTTCTGAGCATCTTAAGTCAAGACTGAATGTTGAAAAGATTTTACAAAATGCTAATGCCAACTTTACAATTCTTCGTGCAGCTATAATTATCGGTTCTGGAAGTGCGTCTTTTGAGATTATAAGAGATCTTGGCGAAAAATTGCCAATTATGATAACTCCCAAATGGCTAAAAACAAAATGCCAGCCAATTGCAATTAAAAATGTTATTGAATATTTATTAGGCGTTATAGATAAAAAAGAGGCTTTTAATAAAATATTTGATATCGGCGGTCCTGATATTTTAACCTATAAAGAAATGTTGCTTGAATATGCCAAAGTTAGAAACTTAAAAAGATTGATTATAACGGTTCCAGTTTTAACTCCTCGACTTTCATCTTACTGGTTATATTTTGTCACTTCAACAAATTTTTCATTAGCCAGAAGTCTTGTAAACAGTATGAAAAATGAAGTTGTTTGTAATATTTTTGGAATTGAAAATATTGTTGATACAAAACTAATTGGATATAGCGAAGCAATTGAAAGAGCTTTTAAAGTTATCGATTCCAATCAAGTTCCATCTAGTTGGATTGACGCTACAAACTCCGCAACTCTACAAAATGTTTTAATAGATAAAATTGAGGTTCCAAAATTTGGCTGTTTAGTTGATGAACGCAAAATTAAACTAAATAATAATTTTGAAAGCACTCTTCAAAATATTTGGGAAATAGGCGGTGAAAATGGTTGGTATTTCTGGAATTGGGCTTGGTCTTTAAGAGGTATAGGCGATAAAATTTTTGGCGGAGTTGGATTGCGGCGTGGTAGAAAAAATCCCAAAGAAATTCATACAGGCGATGCACTTGATTTTTGGCGTGTAATTTCCGCAAATAAAGCAATTGGCCATTTGGTCCTTTATGCCGAAATGAAACTTCCTGGTGAGGCTTGGCTCGAATTTGATATTAACCGTGAAAAAAATATTTTTATTCAAAGAGCAACTTTCAGACCCAGTGGATTGCTCGGGCGTTTATATTGGTTTTCGCTATTACCCATTCATAACATAATTTTTAAAAATATGGCAAAAAATATAACTTCAACAAAAAAGGAACAATAAATTGAAAAATATATTTCTTTCATCAATATTTGGATTATTTAACTTAAACTCAGCAAAAAGTTCACCAAATATTAGCGATATAGTTGTAAAGGATATTCATCTAGATAATGTAAAATTATCAAGTTACAAAGGTAAAGTATTGCTTATTGTTAATGTTGCAAGCAAATGTGGATTTACAAAACAATACGAAGGTTTGCAGAAAATTTATGATGAATATAAAGACAAAGGATTTGTAATATTAGGCTTTCCGTGCAATAATTTTGGCTCTCAAGAACCTGGAAGTAACAAGCAAATTATAGAATTCTGTTCATTAAATTATAATGTAACATTTCCAATATTTGACAAAGTTAATGTTAGAGGAAGTAATAGATCACCACTGTTTGATATTTTGACCAACAATTTTGGAACTGGAACTTCTTCCATTAAATGGAATTTTGAGAAGTTCTTAGTTGATAAAAATGGAAATGTAGTTGAAAGATTCAGAAGTTTAACCGAACCAACAAGTAAGAAAATTACATCAAGTATTGAAATTGAGTTAAGCAAATAATGTAATTATTTATCAATAATATTTTAAAAGGATAATAAAATGAAAAAATGTAGTTTAATAGTATTAA
>PCUD01000005.1:2702-45585 GCA_002786785.1 Ignavibacteriales bacterium CG18_big_fil_WC_8_21_14_2_50_31_20
GGACTTGACCAAACTGAGACAAAAGTCAAAGTTTATGAGCTTCCAACAATTCAAGGCTTATTTCCAAGAATGTTTTCAACTTTTATTGATAATGGAATGAGAAAAGGAATTCCAAAAGAACTTTGGGGTGGAGTGATTACAATTTATCGTGATGGCTCGGTTATTCAAGAGTTTACTGGAAATGAAAACGGTAACAATGCACGAGTTTTGGTAATTGATGAAAACGGAAAAGTAATTTATTTTTACGATAGAGGTTTTGCTGTTTCAGCCTTAAACCAACTTAGACAAAAATTAGCAAACTAGTTTAGGGAAATTTAATATGAGCATTTTAAAGATATTTTTAAGTTATTTTTTAACGACAGTTGTTTTCTTAATTATTGACTTAACTTGGTTGGGCTTTATCGCGAAAGATTTGTACAAAAAATATTTAGGTCATTATTTAACTGATAATGTTAATTGGGTGGCTGCAATAATATTCTATTTACTCTTTATAATTGGAATTTCAATATTTGCAATTTACCCCGCTGTAAATAAAAATTCGAGCTTAAATGCAGTAATTCTTGGATTTTTATTTGGCTTTTTTACTTATGCAACTTACGATTTAACCAATTTAGCAACTCTAAAAGATTGGCCTATTACAATAGTTATAATTGATATTCTTTGGGGTTCTTTTCTTACAGCAAGCGTTAGTCTTGCTGGTTTTTACATTATTAAATTTATTAAATAACAATTTATCATATAGATTATGGAAAATATTAAAGAACAATCAATAAATGGAAAACATCTTTATTATGCTTTTATTGCTGGTGGAAAACAAGTATTACAAAACCAAAATGAGCTAAATCAAATAAATGTTTTTCCAGTTAGTGATAAAGATACTGGAACAAATTTAGCCTCAACAATTAGGTCCGTGATTGATAACATTAAACCTGATAAATCGTACAAAACAACACTTAATGAAATTGCAAATGCTTCACTAATTGGTGCAAGAGGAAATTCAGGCGTTATATTTGCTCAATTTTTTTATGGATTAAATCAAAAAACAAATAATAGCCACGTAATAACATTAAAAGAATTAGCGGAAAGTGTTAAAGGAGCAATTCCATATATTTATCAAGCAATTGCAAATCCCGTTGAAGGGACAATTTTAACAGTAATCAAGGATTGGTCTGATTTTCTAAATTCAAAAATGGATAAAATTCACGACTTAAAAACAGTTATGAACGAATCTATAATAATCCTTGAAAAATCTCTTTTTGAAACAACAGCTAAACTAAATATTTTAAATAAGCATAATCTCGTTGATGCTGGCGCAAAAGGATTTGTTTTATTTATGAAAGGTATAATTGCGCTAATTAATAACATGAACATTAGGGAATTATCCACCGAAATAAGTGAAAACATCTCAATAGTTCATTCCGACGAAATATTTGATGAAAACATAAAATACCGATATTGCACAGAGGCTATTTTAAAAAATTTAACTATTAAAAAAGAAGACTTAAAACAGTTTTTGAACAATGATGCAGATTCAGTTGTTGTTGCTGGCTCCGAAAGTATTTGTAGAATTCACATCCACACAAATGAACCAGCTGAACTCTTTTACAAATTGAAAGATTTTGGAACTATAACATTTCAAAAAGTTGATGATATGGTTAGACAGTTTGATATTGCAACAAAACGGAAATGGAATATAGCTTTAGTAACTGATTCCACTTGTGATTTATCCAAAGAACTTATTGATTTTTATCAGATAAACATGATTCCAATAAATATAAATTTTGGCGACAATCATTATTTGGACAAAATTACAATGCAGCCAAATCAATTTTATAATTTACTTGAAAGTAGTGATGATTTTCCAAAAACTTCTCAAATTAATGAACAAAGTTTTACAAATATTTATTCTCATCTTGCTTCACATTATGATGCTATAATTTCAATTCATTTAACATCGCAATTTAGTGGCACTTATTTGAGTAGCCAAAAGTCCGCAAAAATAATTTCAAAAGAGTTTAATAAGCCTATTTTTACTTTTGATTCTAAAAATTTATCAGGTGCTTTGGGACTTTTAGTTCTAAAAACTGCTCAAAGTATTGAAGCGGGAAATTCGTTTGAAAGCATAATTAATTCACTGGAAACGTGGAGAAAAAACGCGAAAATATTCGTTAGTGTTAAAGACTTAAAATACATGATAAAAGGTGGACGTGTTTCTAAACCGAAAGGTTTTATTGCAAATGTTCTTGGATTTAATCCTGTTATTTCAATTGATGAAGATGGAAAATCTTTATTATTTGGAAATACATTTAGTCAAATTTCCAGTTTAAATAAAGTATTTAAGCATGTCAAAAAATTGAGTCAATCCAAATCAATTTGGAATTACATTATTTTACATGCACACAATTTTGATGGTGCAAAAGAAGCAGAAAATAAAATGTTTAATATTTCTGGCAAAATGGCAATATCAATCGTTGATATTTCGCCTGTAATTGGAATGCATGCAGGTAAAGGTTCAATTGCAATATCTTTATTATTTAACAATTGAGGTAAATTGTGTTAAATTTATTTTTTGAAGGTGCGCTTTTAATAATTTCACTTTTAACTATTTTATGGTTGATAAGTGTATTTATTAAAAATGTTAGTATTGTAGATATTTTCTGGGGATTGGGATTTTTATTTATAAATCTTTACTACTTTTTAGCATCCGACGAGTTTTACACACGAAAAATAATTTTGTTAGTCTTAGTTACACTTTGGGCTCTGCGACTTTCAATTTATCTTGCTTGGAGAAATATTGGCAAAGGTGAGGATTATAGATATCAAGAATTTAGAAAAAAATATGGTGAAGAACGTTATTGGTGGGTAAGCTTTTTCCAAGTTTTTTTACTTCAAGGTATTTTAATTGTGTTAGTTTCACTTCCGTTACTTGCAACAAATTTTGAAACACAAAACGATTATCTTAATCTTTTTGATTATTTAGCTATACTTTTCTGGGTAATTGGATTTATTTTCGAATCAGCAGGCGATTACCAATTATCTAAATTTAAAATGAATCCTAATAATAAAGGAAAAGTTCTAAACACTGGACTCTGGAAATACACACGCCATCCAAACTATTTTGGCGATACAATAGTTTGGTGGGCTTATGCTATTTTTTCAATTGCATCACAAAATTATTGGTCATTTATTGGCTCAATAATTATGACTTTACTAATCGTTAAAGTTTCCGGCGTTGCTTTGTTGGAAAAATCACTAAAGGATAAAAAATTAGAATATTTAGAATATATCCGAAAAACCAACTCATTTTTCCCATGGTTTCCGAAAAAATAACTATTTATTATGTACGTAAGAAAGAAATTCCTTTTTTACATCACTATTCAAAAATTTACCCGAATAGCTTGACGTAACAGTTGAGCTGTTCACATCAGTTACTCCGCGAGAGGCAACGCATAAATGATTAGCATCAATTACAACTGCAACATCATCCGTTTGTAAAGTCTCTTTCAACTCATTCGCTATTTGTATTGTAAGTCTTTCTTGAACTTGTGGACGTTTTGCGTAATATTGTGCAATTCTATTTAATTTTGATAGCCCAATTACATTATCTTTTGGGAAATATGCAATATGAGCTTTTCCAATAATTGGTACAAAATGATGTTCGCAGTATGAATAAATTGTAATATCTCTTTCTACAAGCATTTCATTAAAATTGAATTTGTTTGTAAATAGAGTTGGCTGAGGCTTATTGTCTGGATTTAATCCGCTAAAAGTCTCCTTTACATACATTTTAGCTACTCTTTTGGGTGTATCTCTTAAACTTTCGTCACCTAAATCAAGTCCTAATATTTCCATAATATCTCTAAACTTATGCTGGATTAACTCAATTTTTATATCGTCATCAAGTTTAAATGCATCATTTCTAAGAGGAGTTTCAATTGAATAAATATTATGGTCGCTTTCTTCTATCTGAAATTCTTTTATATTTGCTGTTCCTGGATCTCTCATTTTATTCCCTTTAATTGTTTTATATTATAAATCAATATATTATTATTTGTATAGATATTGTATAGTTATTAAAATTATTTAGACTAAATTTAGCTTTTTGTTCACTATTTGTCAAGTTTTTTCAAGTTTTCTATTGATATTTCCTAGACATTTATTATATTTACATATGGAAAATACATCAAAATACAATATAAAAAGTGTCTCTTTTTTGACAAACTTAAATATTCACACAATAAGAGCGTGGGAAAAACGTTATTCGGCAATAACTCCCGAAAGAACTGAAACCAATAGAAGAATGTATTCAAAAGAAGATGTTGATAAACTAAATCTACTTTCTGAAGCGTTAAAAAATGGACATTCAATTGGTTCAATCGCTAATTTATCAATTGAAGAATTGAGGAATTTGATACCAAATCAATTCATTTTGTCTCCCAAAAGAGGAGATATTTCAGATAAATTTCAGAGTTTAATTGAACAATCAATTTATCATATTTCCAATTATGATTACAATAATTTTGAGAATCTTCTTTTAGAAAGTTCAGTTAATTTTTCAAGACAAAGTTTATTGGTTGATTTTATAATTCCATTACTGGAAGAAATTGGGAATCTTTGGGAAAATGGCAAAATTAGAGTTACACACGAGCATTTTGCCGTTTCTGTTCTGCGCACTTTTCTTGGAAGTATGATTGATAACAACTTAAACCCACCAAATGCTCCAAAAATTTTAACAACAACTCCCGAAGGATTTTTGCACGAACTAGGTGCTTTAATTGCTGCATTATATGCAATGGATTTTGGATGGAATGCAATATTTCTTGGTGCAAATTTGCCTGCAGAAGAAATATCCGCAGCTGCAAAAGCAAATAATGTTAATTCAATTTTATTGAGCTTGGTTTATCCTTCCGATGACCCAAGAACTGGTCAACAATTGCTAAAATTACGAAAATTTGTTGGTGACGATATGAATATAATTATCAGCGGTCAATCAGCTATTGGATATTTGAAATTTATTGAAGAAACTAACTCAGTTTTAATTGAACAGCTTAATAAATTACAAAATATTCTTTTAGGAATAAGACAAGAGAAAAATGAATAGATAATATTTTTAATTATTATCTATTTAATTTTCTTTAAAAATCAATTTCTGCCGAGTCAATTTTATCAACACGCTTACCCATTTTTTTCTGAATAATTTTAAAGTGATGCTCATCCTCGTCCGTAATAAATGAAATAGCTTCGCCAGATGATTCAGCACGCCCAGTTCTTCCAATGCGGTGAACATAATCTTTGGGCGAACGCGGTAATTCGTAATTTATAACACAAGGTAAAAATTCAATATCAATTCCGCGTGAAAGTAGATCGGTTGCAACTAAAACTCTAAGTTTGCCCAATTTAAATTTACTTAAAGCATCTGTTCTTGCACCTTGACTTTTTTTACTATGAATCGCAGCGGCATCTATTTCATTTTTTCTTAGTTTATCAGCAATATTATCGGCTTTATAAACAGAAGACGCAAAAACCAGAACTTGCTTTAATTCTTTACTTTTAATTAAATATCGTAATAAAGGACCTTTCTTTTCTTCTGGAACTAAATAGGCTACCTGGTTTATTAAATCAATATCTATTGTTTTAGCTTCTACTTTTATTACCAAAGGATTATGCAGCAAAATTTGATTAATGTTTTTTACATCTTCGCTTAATGTTGCCGAAAATAAAAGATTTTGACGCTTTTGTGGTAATAGCGCAAATATTCTGGTCATCTCTTCTTTAAAACCAAGATTGAGCATTTTATCTGCTTCATCCAAAACCAATGTGCTAATTTTGGATAAATGAACAGCATTCGATTCAACTAATTCTAATAATCTGCCTGGAGTAGCAACTAAAATGTTAACTCCATTCAAAGCCTTCATCTGTGGATTTATAGAAACACCACCATAAACCGCTAAAGATTTAATCCGTTCTGGCAACACTGAAGCAAACACTCGGAAGACTTCCCTTACTTGAAGCGCAAGTTCACGCGTCGGAAGCAAAACCAAAACATTAACGTGCCTATTTTCCGAAGCAGAAATTCCATTCATATTTGTTAAAATTGGTAAAACATAACTGGCGGTTTTACCCGAACCAGTTGGCGCAATTCCCAAAATATCTTTTCGGTTTAAAATTGCTGGTATTGCTTGCTTTTGAATTGGATATGGCTGATTGTAATTTTGATTAGCCAATTCATCTAGTAGAACTTGCGGTAAACCTAATGAAGTAAATGACATAATTTGGGTTTTTATAATAATTTGAAATATTTTATGGATTCTTAATTTTAATGCTTGCCAATTGCTGAGTTTAACTGAACTAACTTTTTCCAGTTAATTGAACCATTGTTTTCACAAAATTCATTGGTAAATTCTTTTGTAAATCTATTTATTATTTGTGAATAAGATTCCATAAATATATCGTTTTTTTCTTTAGCTTTATGTCCCAAAGGTTCAATTATTTCAATGTAAAGATTTGGATCTCCCGAAATAAACTCCCAGAACCTTTGACCACAATACTTAAAATAATCTCCTTTATCAGGATTATTATCCCTTCCATAACAACAACCATTAACAAAAACCACATGTAAACCAGAATTACTCGTCCTTAAAGTTTTTCCAGCCGTTTTAAAATCAGAAATCATTTTTGCAATTTGAGAACTATTTCCCCAATTTGGGCCTGATTTGATATTAACAACATTTCTAACGCCTTCATTATCAAACTCAAGGTCAATACCATTAATTCCCGATTTGTATCCTCCGTAAACTTGTCCATTAATAAAAATAGCAAGTCCTTCCAACCAATCGCCAAAAATTGTTTCTTCATTTGAAGAAATATGGGCATCAACTATTCCTCTAATTATTTGGTCGGCAGTTAAAACATTTTTTGCTTTGAATAAATAAGGATTTTTTCTTTTTATAACTTTTGAGAGTTTTAAAGTATCCAAACTCTGAATTCTCTTCTCATGAAAAGTGGCAATATTTTGTTCAACATACTTATTTACTGATTCTATGCTTAGTTTTTTCATATTTAACCTTTGGTTCAAGTAAATAAGGTTCAAACTTATTTAATTTTTCTTTTACCATTTCATAATATTCTGGAATAATTTCAATACCAATGGAATTTCGCCTCATTCTTTCAGCAACAAATAAAGTAGTTCCTGAACCAGCAAATGGATCCAAAATAGTATCAAATTCCTTTGTAAATAATTTGATAAACCATTCTGGTAACTCTTCTGGAAATGCTGCACTATGATTTTTATTATTGCAAACTGTAGCGAAATTTAAAACATTATTAGGATACACCATTTCGCGACCAATCCAATTAGAAATATTTTTTCCAAAACCACTTCCATTTTTGGAATTATCTCTCATTTTATCTGTTTCGCTTAATTTTTTCAATCTCCCATTTGCCCAATCACCGACAGGTATCATCACTTCTTCTTGATACATGTTAAATTTTTTTACTTTATTAAATTGAATACATCTTTCCCAAGCATCTCTAAAACGATTTGGCCATTTTCCAGGATATGAATTTTTTTTATGCCAAACATATTCTTCTGTCCAAAGCCAGCCTTGATTGCGCAATGCTAAAATTAATTCGATTACATAAGTGTGGCGTTCTCCATTTTCGGCTTTTTCTTTAATATTGAGGATAAAAGTTCCAGTTGGCTTTAAAACTCTTAATAATTCTTCTGAAATTTCTAAAAACCACTCGACATATTTTTCGGGTTTAATTCCACCGTAAGTATTTTGTCTTCTATCAGCATATGGAGGTGAAGTAACAATTAAATCTATCGAGTTTTCCTCAATAGTCTTTAAAATATCTTTACTATCACCAAATAATATTTTTGTATCAATCATATATATTTACTTCTTGAGCTTCATTTATTTTACAATCAATATTCTCAATTTTAAAACTATATTTTTTTTCATCAAAATCTGATGAAATATTTTGAATATCGCCCGTAAAAAACTCTGAATACTCTCTTGCTTGCAATTCATCTTTTGCTTTTATTTTTACAATATATGATTTTGTTAAAACTACTTCATATGTTTTCATTGTGCCTCAAATTTATAATTTATCGAACAAGATTTTGGTCTAGCTTAGTTAAAAATCAATTTTACTTGGTACTTAATATACAAGATTAAATATAAATTGGAAAACCAAAATGGTTTTTAATTTAGTTATGTTATCAATTGTTTAACAATTAATTCTATCCCAAATTTAAAATAAACAGAAAATACAGAATAAAAATTCCATTAATAACAATATTTTTTTGAAAGTAGATAATTACTTATCACAAAACATTTAAAATTAAAGTAGTAAATCTGTATCTTTGAAAATTAAAAAAACAAATTAATTGGACTTTTATGAGCACTTCTTATAAAGATTCTGGCGTTGATATTAAAGCTGGCGAAGAAACCGTTGACAAAATAAAGGAAATTGTTAAGTCAACTTTTAATAAAAATGTACTTTCTGGCATTGGACATTTTGGAGCGTTTTATGAAATAGATTTTAAAAAGTATGAAAACCCGGTTCTTGTATCAAGCGTTGATGGTGTTGGCACCAAACTGAAGGTGGCTTTTATGATGGATAAGCACGACACCGTTGGTCAGGACCTTGTTAATCATTGCGTTAATGATATTGCTGTTGGTGGAGCAATTCCACACTATTTTATGGATTATATGGCATTTGGCAAACTTGACCCAAAAGTTGCCGAAAAAATTATGGAAGGCTTTGCAAAAGCTTGTCGTGAAAATGGTGTGGCTTTAATTGGTGGTGAAACTGCCGAAATGCCTGGTCTTTACGATGAAAAAGAGTACGATATGTCAGGAACAATAGTTGGTATTATTGAAAAAGCTAAAATTCTAAATGGTGATAAAGTAAAAAAGGGTGATATACTTGTGGGATTTCCGTCAACTGGATTGCACACAAACGGATATTCGCTTGCAAGAAAAGTGTTATTTGCCAATTATTCGGTTAACGATAAACCAGAAGGATTTGATAACAGCATTGGCGAGGAACTGCTAAAAGTTCATAAATCATATCTGAATTTAATTCAAACAATTATTAACAAAATGGACGTTCATGCATTTTCCCATATTACCGGTGGTGGAATTTTAGGAAACACAATGCGCGTGGTACCAAATGGATTAAGCTTAAATATAGATTGGAATGCTTGGGAACTTCCACCAATTTTTAAGCTCATTAAAAATACTGGCAATATTTCTGATGAAGAAATGCGAAAAGCATTTAATCTTGGAATTGGACTTATAACAATTGTTGATAAAAATGAAGTTGAAAAATTAAAATCAATTGCCGAAGATATGAATGAAAAATATTTTGTAATTGGAAGTGTGGAGTAAAAATTCAATTTCAAATTACTATTTAACTAAGTAAAATATATTTAAACTTAGAATTAACAAATTATATAAAGAAAGCTAAATATGTTTATAGATACACACACACATCTTTTCTTTAAAAATTTTGATGAGGATAGAGCAGATGTAATACAAAATGCAATCGATTCTGGAATTAAATTTATGATAGTTCCAGGTACTGATATTGCAACTTCTAAACAAGCTGTTGAATTAGCAGAAAAATACACATCCGTTTATGCTGCTGTTGGCGTTCATCCTCACGATACAAAAGATTGGAATGATAATTTAATTGATGAATTACGCGAGCTTGCTAAACACGAAAAAGTTGTTGCAATTGGAGAAATAGGTTTAGATTATTTTTATGATTTTTCTCCAAAAGATAACCAACATCAAGCGTTTGATAAACAAATTAAATTGGCTTTGGAACTTAATCTTCCAGTAATTATTCACAATCGTGATTCTAATGAAGATATTATGGAATTTGCCCGAAAGTATAAAAACACTCCTCTTAAAGCACAATATCATTGCTTTGCTGGATCAGTTGAAAATGCACGAGAACTTGTTGAAATGGGACATTTTATTTCGTTTACTGGAAATATTACATTTAAAAAAGCAAATTCAATTCGTGAAGTTATTTCAAAAGTAAGCATCGAAAACATATTATTGGAAACCGATTCTCCATTTCTTACTCCAGAACCATACCGTGGAAAGAGGAATGAGCCTAAAAATATTCCAATAATAGCACAAGTTATTGCCGAAACTCAGCATCTTAGAGTTGAAGATGTTGCAAGAACAACTTCCTGGAATGCCTATAAACTTTTTGGAATAGGGGAGAAAATGAAACTTAGTTTTACGTACCAAATTGGCGAATCACTTTATATAAATGTAACCAACCGCTGCAACTCCGATTGTATTTTTTGCGACAGAAAAGGCGATGCCGTAATAAATGGATATAGTCTTAAAATGACAAAAGCCCAAGAACCTGAAGCTGAAACATATATTTCAGAAATTGGCGACCCCAAAAAATATAAAGAAATTGTTTTTTGTGGCTATGGCGAGCCAACTATTAGATGGGATGTTGTAAAACAAATTGCAAAATATGTAAAAGTAAATGGTGGTAAAACTCGTATGAATAGTGATGGACACGGCAATTTTATTAACAAACGTGATATAACTCCCGAGTTAAAGGGAGTTATTGATACAATTTCTATAAGTTTAAATTCCACTGACAAAACTCAATATGCCAAACTAATGCGCGTTGATGAAAGTCTGCACGCCGAGATGATTGATTTTGCAAAAAAGGCTAAGGAATTTACTAACGTGGTTATGTCAATTGTTGGCTTAAGTTCGGTGGATACCGAAAATGCAAAACAATTTGTCAAAAATGAAATTGGAGTTTCTTTTAGAGAACGGGAGTATTTCTGATGAAAAACATTTTTGTGTTTTGCTTAATTTTATTTCAAACTTTTTCTTTAGCACAAGAAAAACAGTTTACAACAGCCGATGAGTTATCATATCTTTTGAAAGACCCATTTTTTAGCAGGTGTCAAATTTCAATTGATGCTTATAATATTTCCCAAAAGGAGATTATATTTAGGCACAACGAAAAGCTATTATTTCATCCCGCATCTAATATGAAATTAATTACTACTTCTACTGCGCTTCTATTTCTTGGACCAGAATATAATTTTACAACTCAAGTAAAATATGATGGTGAAATTAATGATGGTGTGTTGAATGGAAATCTATATTTTGTTGGCGGCTTTGACCCAGATTTTACTTCTGAAGATTTAGATACTTTAATTTCCAAAATAAAAGAAGAAGGCATAAATAAAATTAATGGTAATTTATACACCGATATCTCAAATATGGATTCATTGGAATGGGGATTGGGCTGGATGTGGGACGATGATCCTTCGTTAGATTTTCCACACTTGACTCCATTGCCTATTAATAAAACTGTAGTGAAAGTTGCCATTGAGCCATCATTTATTGGACAAAAAGCTAAACTTAAATTAATTCCTGAATCAAATTATTTTAAGTTTGTAAACAACATTGTTACAGTGGATAATGATACCACCGATTTATTGATTTCTCGCGATTGGATAAATGATAGTGACTCACTGATTTTTGAAGGTGGATTGTTTTTTGAGGCTGAACCTGATACTGTAAACATCAATATTAAAAATACAAATCAATATTTTTTGCATTTAGCAAAAGAAACATTGTTAAAAAATGAAATTGCATTTAATGGAAAATGTGGCATAAAAATTATTCCAGAAAATTCATTACCAATTGCTTCAAAGCACCGTTTATATAAAAATGTAATAATAAATTTAAACAAGGATAGCGATAATCTTGGTGCTGAAATGAGCTTAAGAGCATTAGCTTTTGATAAATATGGCAAATATGCTTCTGCGCAAAAAGGAATTGAATTAATTGATAGTCTTATTACTGAAGTTGGATTAAATCCTGAAGATTATAGATTAGTAGATGGCTCTGGTGTGTCGCATTACAACTTGGTATCTTCTGAGTTGCTTAACGAAATTTTGATTTATATGCATCAATATCACCCTGAATTATTTCAAATTCTTTATCACTCATTTCCAATTGCAGGTGTTGACGGAACCCTTAAAAGTAGGATGAAAGCTGGCAAAGCTTTTAATAACGTGCACGCAAAAACTGGGACATTAAGTGGCGTAAGTTCGCTTTCGGGATATTTAAAAGCTAAAAATGGTGACCTTATTTCATTTTCAATTAACACACAGAATTATATTGGAAGCGCAAGAAAGGCACAAAATTTTCAAGATAAAATTTGTGAAATTCTTTCAAATATGGAGGAATAATGAAGACGCACAAACAATTTAATATTTCTACTTCTCCATATAATGTTGATTTACTAAGCGGTATTCTTTGGCAGTTGGATATTGAAGGTATTAATGAGGACGATAATTCTCTAATTATTTTTGCTAAAGAAGAAAGTAATGTTTCAAAATCAGAAGTTGAATCACTCCTTTCAAAAATGCGATTCGAAAACTTGATAGAAAGTTTTGCCGTGATAGAAAGCAATATTGAAGAAGTAAATTGGAATGAAGAATGGGAAAAGAAAATAAATGTAATTGAAGTAAGTGATAAAATTGTAATAAAGCCAACATTTAGAGAATACTCACCAAAAGCAAATCAGCTTGTAATTACCATTGACCCCAAAATGTCGTTTGGAACAGGCGAACATGAAACAACAAAATTAGTTTTACAACTACTTGATAAGCACATTAATAATTCAAAAAGAGTTTTGGATGTTGGCAGTGGAACAGGTGTTCTTGGAATTGCAGCCTCTCTTCTTGGAGCTGAACATGTTGTTGGAATTGACAACGATGAATGGTGCATCGAAAATGGAATTGAAAATATTGAACTAAATAATGTGCAATCAAAAGTTGAAGTTCGTCTTGCAGAAATTGACAAAGTAAAAGATGAACCTTTTGATTTAATTTTGGCAAATATTAACAGACATATTTTAATCGATATTTCAAAATCGATAATGCTGCTTTCAAAAAGTAATGGCATATTAATATTATCGGGATTGCTTTACACAGATCGAGAAGATATTCTTAAACTTTATTCTGGAATTGGATTTAATTTAGTTGATGAAAAACGCATGGGCGAATGGATTGCTTTGGTTTTTATCAATCAAAAGTAGAATTCAGTCAGCTTATATTTAAATGTTAAATGATTGTAATTAAAAACATTAGCAAAATGATAATTAAATTTCGCTAATGTTTTTAAAGAATAGATTTTAATTATGTAGTTTTGACAATAATTCAACAAGGGTTTTCTTTTCATCTTCTGTTAAATTTTTTGTTTCCTCTTCCATCGATTTTAAATAGATTGGGGTTAATTTTTTAACAACATTTTTGCCTTCTTTTGTTAACTGAGCATTTATAATTCTTCTATCGTTAGTAGACGGAATGCGTTCTGCATAATTTCTTTTTTGTAAATTATCCATTACACAAGTAATATTTGCTCCTGTAACATTCAACTGCTTGCTAATGTGGTTTAGTGGCATTGCCCCATTTTCATATAATGAGGATAAGACGCTGAATTGGGGATTTGTTAAATTCAAATGTGCTATTCTTTTAGCATGTGATTTGTCTATATACTCAAAAGTGTTTGTTAATTCCCTCCATAATTCAAGCGACAAATTGCTTCCTGTTTTTGTTGACATTTTTTTCCTTTAATAATTAAAAATAAAAATATGTATGATTTATACAAAAACTATACCAGTTGAAATATTTTGTAGTTGTTGTAATATGCCCTCCAAAGTATTTATTAAAATACTATAAACCAAACCTTATACAAGGTTATTCTGATAAATACGAATTAAAATTATAACCAATAGGTAAAATTTACTTTTTTAACAGAAAATATTACTACTGTTAAATATTACTTTTTACTTAATTTCATAATTTCATTAAACTCGTTTTTATCTATTGGCATTACGGATAAACGATTTCCTCTTTGAACTAACTTCATATTTTGCAGTTTTGAATTACCTTTAATTTCATCTAATGCAACAGGTCGTATAAACTTTTCGATAATTTTAATATCAACCATTATCCATGTTGGGCTATCTATTTTGCTTTTGGGGTCAAAGTGCTTATCCTCCGGATCAAACGCTGAAAAATCTGGATAGCCTTCTTTTGCAACTTCACAAACACCAACTACTGCTATAGGCTCTGCGTTGCTATGATAAAACAGTACTTTGTCGCCAAGTTTCATTTCGTCACGCATATAATTTCGTGCTTGATAATTTCTAACTCCATCCCAATGTGTTATTTTATCATGCATTAAATCATCTATTGAATATGCACTAGGTTCAGATTTTACCAACCAATATTTTGCTGCCATAACTATTTCCTCGCTATATTTTCTTTAAAACACAAAGTTATAAAAAATTGTAAATTGTATTTGTAAATAAAACAAATAATTGATTAAAGATTTTATATGACTCAAAAAAATTCAACTACCAAAAAGCTTTATGCAAAAATTGTAAGTGGAATAATTATAGTTGCTTTTTTATTATTCCTTGTTTTTTTTAACTTACCACAAAAAAATAAAAGTGAAAAGAATAACGTGACTAAATCAACTATAAAATTTCAGAAAGATGGTGAACTTACTTTCCAATCTTCAAATGGGAAATATATTTCAACGATTGATATTGAAATTGCCGATGATGATGATAAGAGAACAAAAGGATTAATGGACAGGCTATCAATGGTGGAAAATCAAGGGATGCTGTTTTTGTTTCCTTATGAATCCATCCAATCATTTTGGATGAAGAATACAGTAATTTCATTGGATTTACTATTTGTTAATAGAAATAATGAAATAGTAACTATTCATAAAAATGCAATTCCTTTTGATACAAGTCATTACCCATCAACAAAACCTGCATCGCAAGTTGTGGAAGTAATTGCAGGTTATACCGATCTATATAAAATAAATGTTGGTGACAAAATTGTGTGGCGAAGACATCAATAAAAACATGTTAATTGCTAATTGTTAAAATCAATTTTTTGCATTTTAACTATTTAATAATTTTAATTTGTTTTAGAAAAGAATATAATTTAATAGTTTTTAATTATGGAAAATAATTTTTATAAAGATTTTGATTTTGAACGCATTTCACAAAGCGTACGTGAGGAAGATTACAGAACTCCTTTCCAAATTGATCGTGATAGGTTAATTCATTCGTCAGAATTTAGAAGACTACAAGGTAAAACTCAAGTGTTTTTGCCAGGTGAAAACGATTACTATAGAACGAGGTTAACTCACTCAATTGAAGTTTCTCAAATTGGTAGATCAATTACAAATTACATTACTAAAAAATATCCTATTTTTTTTAGTGATTCATATTTTATTGATCAAGATTTAGTTGAATCTGCTTGTCTTGCTCACGATTTGGGGCATCCCCCTTTTGGGCACGCTGGAGAAAGAACCTTAAATAATTTAATGAAAGATTATGGTGGATTTGAAGGAAATGCTCAAACTCTTAGGTTAATCTGTGACACTTTTTATACAATTGGTGAAAGCCGAAGAGGAATGAAACCAACTCGTGCTTTTGTTGATGCAATATTAAAATATAAATCAATCCACTCAAAATTTAATAGTCCAAAGAACCATTTTGTTTATAATTATCAACAAGAATACATAAATTTTGTATTTGGTAATAACAGTTTACCAGAACCACTAAATAATACCAATGCATTAAATAATTTTAAGAGTATTGAATGCCAAATTATGGATTGGGCTGATGATACGGCTTATGCAGTTAATGATTTAGTTGATTCAATTTCTGGTGGATTTATAAATATTGCAAAATTGCAAAAATGGAGAAAAGTAAATGCTGATTCATTAACCGAGCAAAAAATTGAATCGCTTAACAAAATTGAAAAATGGATTAAAGAAGACACGTATAAGTCCAAATTTGGCAGCGAAATTGGTAAATTTATCCTTGCTTGTAAACTTGAGGAGCGAGAATCATTTATGGACAAGTTAACAAATCGCTATAAATATTTGCTTACTGTTGATGAAGATAGTTTTCAACGAATTGAAATGTATAAAAAAATTGCTGTCGATTTAGTGTTTCGTTCGCCACAACTTCATCAAATGGAGTTTAAAGGCAATAATATGATTACTAAAATGTTTAATGTGTTTGCCGAAAATTATATAAATGAAATTACTGGAATTGAGCTTCTTCCAAATTTTACAAATAATTTAATTAAGCAAGAAAACACTAAAAATGGAAGAGCAAGGTTAGTTTGCGATTATTTAGCTGGCATGACTGACGCATTCGCATTAACAAATTATAAAAGACTATTTGACCCAGATTATAGTTCTATTGCAGATATATTTAAATAAAACGTAGCACAGAGTAGTATTATTTACAAAATGAATGAAAGGCATACATAAATGTTAAGTCCACAAAAAATTAAAAAAAATGATCAAGAATCAATTACAATAACTTGGAAAGATGGAAGAGTTCATACAATTCCGTTAAAATTTTTACGTGATGAATCACCTGATGCAGGTAATAAAGGCGAAACAATACTTTGGACACATTACAAACCTGAACCACAAGGACCAGATAAACCCGGGAAATATGAAGTTAATAACATTAAAGTTGTTGGAAGTTATGCAATTCAAATAACATGGGGAGATAATTACGACCATGGAATTTATACTTGGGATTTGCTCGAAAAATGGGGTGAGTTTTGGGAAATGAAAAACGAATTAAATAAGGAAAATTAGTATTTAATTGATTGCAAAAACAGTTTCAAATTAAATTATACCCAGTTTAATACAGTTAATTGTTTAATTCTTCTAAATTCTTGCTCATTATTTGTAACTAAACTATAATCAAGCGAAAGCGCATGAGCCGCAATTAGCATATCATTTGAGCCGATTATATTACCGGATTTCTCCAATTCTGCTCTAATTTCGCCATATTTTATTGCAGCATTTTCGTCATAAGGTAAAATTTTAATTGTTGAAAGAAATCCTAAAAATGCGATAATATTTTTTTCAACAAATTTGCTTTTATAAATTCCGTACCAAATTTCTGAAGCTGTAATTGAAGAAATAAATACATTTTCTGGAGGAATTGATTCTAAATTTTGTTTAACAGAAGTTGGTTTATTGTTAATAAGATAAATACAAATATTTGTATCAAGCATATATTTCATTGAAATATATCCCCACGTTCTTGAATTTCGGGCTGATTTCTTTCTATCATAAAATCATCCGAAAATTGTTCTAAGCTATTAAAAAAATTACTCCAACCGTGTTTTGGGGGGAAAATTACAATTGCATCTCCAATTTTGGAAATATTTGCTACATTTCCATCCAAACGGTATTTTTTTGGCAATCTTATTGCTTGACTGTTTCCACTTTGAAATATTTTTACTGTTTCCATTTTAATCTCATAAATATATACGCATAATATATACTTTTGTAATTCTTATGTCAAGTTATTAGCACATTTTAAATGGAAAATTAGTTGATTTTCCAAAATAAATAGCTATCATATCTATTTAATGGACAACCACATTTTTTGGATGGACATTTTATTAATTCATCAGAAAATGAAAATCCTTCGTAAATATTGCCAATTTTTGTCTTAATTTGATGACAAGGATAAATATTTCCATTTGAAAATACAACAGCTGCATTAAAACCAGCATTACAAATATTGCCTTTTTGAGCAAAACAAGAGATTTCTGATTGAGAAATTCCAAACAAATCCAAATCATTATTAGTATAACTTTCAGGATAATTTTTGCCTCCAAAATTTCCATAAAATGGAGCAAAAGCAAAATCTATTGAATTCTCTTCAGCAAATTTGGAAATTTCTTTAATTCTATTTGTTATTTTTGGATAAGCAATAGTTTCGGAATAAATGTTAAATCCCATATTTTTTAGCAAATTGTAATTATGAGCAAATTTATCCAATAATTTTCTTTTCAATAATTCATCGTAATGAAATGAAGCGTGAATGTGCAGAATTCTATCAGGATTTATTTCCGCAGCAAATTTTGCAATATTATTTGATATAAGATTGCTGTTAAATGAAACAAAGTGTTTTTTTGTAATTGATTTACAAACTTCAACAAAATTTGGAATTAAAGTCGGCTCGCCACCTGTAAAACTGATTTTGTAAATTTTCCCATTTTTATCCAATGTTTCAAGCAGCAAATCAATTTTTATTGAATTGACTTTTATGCTAGTATCAGTAATTTTTCCAAAACAATATTCACAATCCAAATTACAACGCTTTGTTACATCCCAATGAAGCCAAGCATCATAATTTTGATTTTTGTTTTTAAGTATTTTCATCCACTTATAAATCTATGTTAATATCAAATGCAACTCGTAAATAACATTTTACTTGTTATATTCAATTTACATACTCATATATAATTATTGAATAATTATTTTTCTTATTGGAAGAATTTGGTTATTTGTGGTGATTCGTAAAAAATAAAAGCCACGCGCCAAATTGTTTAAATCTATCTGTGATGATTCACTTGCAATTTTTATATCTCTGACTTTTTGACCAAGTATATTGAAAACTGTTATTTCGCTATTACCTTTAATGTTGCTCATTTTAACATTCAAGTTTCCCCGCACTGGATTTGGATAGACATTAAATTCAACCAAATTATTCGTCAATTTAACTGAGTTTGGATTTTGGGCAACAAAAACAATTTTATCCAAATTAAATGGTTCTGCCGAAATAAAATTTATTCGCAGAATTTGAACCCCAAAATTTAAAGTTATAGGCACAGAAACTGACGTTAGGTTTGTCCAACTATTTGTTTTAGGAACAGTAATTGTTTCAGATAATTTATTACCAACTTTAATATTTAGTTTACCACCTCCATCAAGAGAAGCAAGAAATACATTTAAAAAATAATCCCCACTTTGTTCAACATTTACCGTGTATTCAAGCCACTCTCCAGCAGAAATGTATGCTATTTGATAACCATCTGGTCTCGATTCTATATCCACAGATTCGTTAGGCCTGTAAGCACCCGGAATATTGTCTGCGTCTGTATCGTGAAAAGTTAAACCTTCACCACCAATGTCAAAATTTTCGGCTTCAATTGTTCCTGGAATATTAAATGGACTTCCTAAAAATGAAGAGCGTTTATTGGGGAGATAAAATTTTACTGGATATGAATAGTAATCCTCTTTATCATTAAAATTAGTTATCACTCTGTAATAATATGTATTATTTGATTTTACGCTTGTATCATAAAATATAGTTGCGGTTGAATTAAGTTCGGCAAAGTTTACAAAATCTTCATTTCCAATTTTACGTTGTATAATAATTCCATCAGAATCTGTAATTCTATTTTGCCAAAATATAGCTAAAGTAGTATCGTTTGATTTAATGATATTTAATCTTGTTGGTCCATCGGGATAAGTTTTGGTTAAAATATCCTTTACTCCACTCCATTTTCGAGTATCTCTTTCATAAATTCCAAAATTGCCCCCATCATCCCAAACTTGAAAAGCAATTCCTTTTGATAAAGATTCCTCTACATACGATGAATAGTGATACATTCTTGAATTATAATCGCAAGCTTTAACTGCACCAAATTCACTTATCATTACGGGAATATTATTTATAGCCGACCATTGATAAACAGATTGAAATTGTGCCTGAAGTGCATTTCTATCAACTACTGTTCCCCACGTTCCAGTACCTTCCCCAGCAAAACTCCATGGATCGTATGAATGAAAATAAGCCATAATGTATTTGTCATTTGGAATTGACGCAGACATCATTTGAGATGAGCCTGTGTAATCATTTCCAGAATAAATTAAAATTCTTGTTGGATTAGTTTTTCTAATTATTGGAATTAATCTTGAATTTAAGTCATCAACTTCTGCGGTAGTCATTCCAAAAGGTTCGTTGATTATTTCAAAAAAGAGTTTTTCCGATTTATCCTTAAATCGTGTTGCCACTTGACTCCAGATGCTATCAAAACGTGCTTTATACGTTGCATTTGAATAATTTTGCTTTAACCAATCTTCGTGATGTGCATTTACAATTATGTATAAATCTCTTTTTAGTCCCCAATCAATAATTTGTTCAACCCTAGAAAACCAAGTTTCATTAATGTTAAAAGGAGCAGAAGTTGCTGTATGCTTATCCCAACGAACTGGAATGCGGATGCATGTAAAGCCAGCTTCTTTATAATCATCAAAATAATACTCTTGAAGAAAACCATTATTCCATTCACCTTCGTTTGGTGGTTCTAAAGTATTCCCAATATTAATGCCTCTATTAATTTCTTTAATTGCATCTTGGGGTTTTAATTGTGCTAACAATGGGATGTAAATAATTGAAATGAATAGAATTAATAGTTTCAACTTCATAAATATTCCATAAAATTAAATAATGGTTACAATGCAGAAATTGTACCAAAAAATATTCTTATAATTTTATATAAAATGATAAGTTAGGAGAAGTAAAAATTTTTTTTCAGTTGAAATAATAATAGATTATTATCAGAATAATAACCCATTGTTTCCAAAACAATTTTGGATTAAATTAATTTTATTAAACAGAATAGTTTGATTTACTAATCAGATAGAATATATTTATATTTTAATTAATTGATTATTAGTATATGGTAGAAAGCATAGTTACAGTTTTACTCATAGGTTTTGTTGCTGGCTTTATTTTTTCAATGCCAATTGCTGGTCCTATTAGCATTCTTATAACATCCAATGCACTAAAGGGCAACAGACGCTTTTGTATAAGAACCGCACTTGGCGCTACAATAGTAGAGTTTGTTTTTGTCTTGGTTGCAGTTTTTGGTATGACCATTATTTTCTCAGCTTATAGTTCAATAATTCCCTATCTATTAATAATTGGCTCAATATTTCTTTTTTTTGTTGGAATTAAGATATTTTCGAGCAAACTAAAATTAGAGGATTTTAACGAAACAACAGAGGATATAGATATTGTAAAAGCAGAAGATAGAGGTGGATTACGAACTGGTATAATTATTAACCTAACAAATCCTTCTCTCTTTTTCGGAATTTTAGCGTCCTCTTTTCTTATACTTTCATTTGCCTCATCTATCGGCTTAAACACAGGTGGATTAGATCTTTTAGTTCAAGAGAATCTTACTTCAATTCAAGAAATAACTGGTGATGCAATAAAAGGAATCGATTCGACATTTATTGACTCAAACAATGAGTCAAACAACGTGGTGCATTCTACATACACACTTTTGCTTAGTATAGTTTATGCATTTTCTTTGGCTTCTGGTGGATTTGTTTGGCTTTATATTTTAATGCTCTTACTTATTAAATATAGAACTATTATTAAAATGAATTATTTAAATTGGATAATTCGTAGTTTAAGTTTTACCCTGTTTGCCATTAGTCTTTATCTAGTATACACAGCTATTAAAATAATAATTGTTCAAATAACTATTTAATTAAACTTTTCTTTGTAATAAAATAATTCTTTATTTTTACTCTTTAAATTATTTAAATACTTAACTAAAGGCTTAATGTGGAAACAGTGTATCTTGATAGGAATGAAAACAATTATGGCCCATCACAAGAATGCCAAGATGTATTAAAAACAGCAACTCCAGATTTATTTTATATGTATTCAACAGCCTACAAAGAAGGATATAAAAGTTTATTATCCAACAGACTTGCAAATGAATTTAGAATTACTGAAGATCGAGTTCTGTTAGGATATGGAGCGGAAGATTTACTGAAACAAGTTGTTCAAACATATCTAAATAGAAAAAGGAAAAAACTATTAATCCCCGACCATTCTTGGTGGTATTACAAAGAAATATCAAACGAAGTTAAAGGTACAAGTATTGAATATCCAATTGTAGAAGGCAAAGATTCTTACGAATATGATATTAATAAACTTATGGAAATATATGAAAACGAAAATCCAGAAGTCGTTTTTCTAGCTTCTCCAAATAATCCCACAGGAAACTCTATATCAGATGAGCAATTAACTTATGTGCTTGATAAAATGGAAAATTCAATTGTTGTGCTTGATGAAGCTTATTGGTTTAGCAACAACAATAGCAAAGCTACGGCACTTGTAAACAAATATCCAAACCTAATAATTATTAGAACTTTTTCGAAACTATACGCCCTTGCGGGTATTCGTATTGGTTATGCATTAGTTGGTGCTGGATTAAAACGGATTAAAAAATTATCAAACCGTTATCTTGGCTATAGTAGAATTTCAGAAAAAATTGCAATTGCTGCAATGGACTCTGTAAATTATTATAACGATATAGCAAAAAAAATGACTGACGATAGAGAGCTTTATTTTACTGAATTAAATAAAATTGATGGCTTAAAGGCTTATAAATCTGATGCAAATTTTGTTTTAGTTAAAGTTCCAAAAGAATCTATGAATAAATTAAAAGAGTTTCTTTTAAAAAAAGGATTGGTTGTTAAATTTATGAATGAGAAATTAGTAAACTCTCATTTACGAATTTCACTAGGAACACAAGAGCAAAATAGGCGTGTAATTAATGCAATTACAGAATTTTATAAAACTTATAGTTCATGAGCTGGTTTCAAGAATATAAATCCTCGCTAAAATTAATTGAGGTTGAAGAGGTGTTAGATTTATTTTTCTACCGTCCTCTTGCATTTGTTTTTGTAAAGACAATTTACAAAACAAATATAACACCCAATCAAATTACAACAATTGCTTTAATTGTTGGAATGATTGGAGGCGTGTTTTACTTTTTCAATACCCATATTGCAATTACTATAGGTGCCATTTTATTAATTATATACGATGTGCTTGATTGCAGCGATGGTATGGTTGCACGTCTTAAAAAAAACGGAACGTTTTTTGGCAGAATCCTTGATGGAATTGCAGATTATTTTGTTACAGTTACTGTTTATCTCGGTATTGGATTTGGTTTTGCAAGTAATTCCGGAAACCCACTGTTTTATTGGATGCTTCTTGGTTTAGCTGGAGCAAGTAATATTATTCATGCCATTACACTTGATTATTACAGAAATAAATTTTTAGATTTTGCATTTCACCGCAATTCCACTCTTGGCGAAAATTTGGATGAATTTGAATTAGAGTTAGCTAAAATAAAAAAAAATGGTGGTAAATATTTTCAAAGAATAATTATTTGGATTTACTTAAAATACTCCGCTTTACAAGTTAATGCTTCATCAAAAAATACAAAAATTAGCAAACCCAATTACAACAAAGAGGATTACTTAAAAAAGAACAAACAAATTATCCATTTTTGGACATATCTTGGTCCAACAACTGAATTAACTTTGATTATAATTACATCATTTTTTAACAGACTTGATTTATTTATGTGGACAATGATTGTTATTGCTAATTTTTATGCTCTTACACTTTTGATAATTCAAACCAACATTAACAAAAACATAAAACTAGACGAGATTTAATGAAGGCTGTTATACTTGCTGCTGGTGTGGCTTCTCGATTAAGACCACTTACAAACAATATTCCAAAATGCTTATTAAAAGTGGGCGATAAGTCAATACTTGAAAGAACAATTGATAACTTGGTTAAAAATAAAATAAGTGAAATAATTGTGGTTACTGGATTTTTGAGAGAAATGATTGTGGATTTTCTGACTCAAAAGTACCCAAAACTTAAATTCACTTTTATTTTTAACGAAAAGTATGATTCAACAAATAATATTTATTCCCTTTGGCTAGCTAAATCTGAAATGCTTGGTTATGAAATGCTGCTAATGGATAGTGATATTATTTTTGACAGCAGAATTATTGGTCAGTTAATTTCTTCGGAATATGAAAATAATTTAGCATTACGTTCATCAGAAAATTTGAGCGAGGAAGAAATTAAATGTCTATTAAATAATGATGGCAGCATAAAAGAAATTGGAAAATTAATAAATCCGGAAGAAGCAGTTGGTGAATCTATTGGGATTGAAAAATTTTCTAAAGAATTGGTTCTTCGATTATATACAATTTTAGATAGAAAAATATTAGATGAAAAGGAAGTAAATATTTTTTACGAAGCAGCCTTTCAAGATACCATGAATAGTGGAGCAAAAATATTTCCAGTAGATGTAAAAGAATATAAATGTATGGAAATTGATACAATTGAGGATTTTGAAATTGCAGCTCAAGTTGCAAAAAAAATGATGTAATTATTCCTTTCTGTAATCAAATCGTGGGAGAGATAATTTTTTCTTCAAGGCAAAAAGTCTTAATCCAAATCCTAAAAGGACACTTAAAACCATTCCCAAATTAGTGGAAATATTTAGTGATTCAGATATATAAAATAAAATTCCACTTAAAAGTGCAATTGTTGCATAAAGTTCCTTTCTAAATATAAGTGGCATTTCATTACTCAATACATCACGTGTAATTCCACCAGCTACTCCGCTAAGCATTCCCATTATAATTGATATCCAAGCACCATGTCCCAACATTATTGATTTCTGAACACCAAGAACTGCAAAAAGCGTAAGTCCAAAGGCATCTGCAACAACAAGAACTTTATACGGGAATTTAATTTTATTAGAAATAAGCAGTGTTATAAAACTTATTACTATTGATAGAATTATGTATGTAGGATTTATAACCCAAAAAACTGGTGTGGAACCAAGCAGAAGATCTCTAAGAGTTCCTCCACCAAGTGCAGTTACAATTCCCAAAATAATAGCACCAAACGGATCCATCTGTTTTTTACCGGCAGCCAAAACTCCCGAAATTGCAAATACTGAAACACCAAATAAATCAAGCCAATAAAGCATATTTAAACAACTTTTAATAACGTTAATATATTATGTAATATGCTTTCGCCTGTCTATAAACAGTTGAAATAACAACTTTAAATATTACAATTGTTGGAATAGCAAGAAGCATCCCCCAAAATCCAGCAATAATTGAACCGCCAGTAACCCCAATAACCACAACCAATGGATGAAGATTAACAGCTTTGCCTAAAACTAGTGGTTGAAAAACAGCATTATCTAAAAATTGAGCCAATGAAACGACAATTAAAACTCCAAGAACTGCGTTATCTGGTAAAAAAGGTAAAATGGGATCAATACCTTCAACAATCATAGCATATAAAATTCCCGTTCCTAATCCAATGATTGGACCTAGGAATGGAATTGCATTTGATATACCTGCAATTATTCCAATTAGCAAAGCTGCTTGAATTTTAAAACCAATAAATAATAATCCAAGAAAAATTGTTAATCCAACTAATGATGATTGTAAAAGAGTTCCACGTAAATAATTTCCTATTGCTTTATCAACATTGGCAAAAGTTGCAAAAGCCATTTCAAAATATCTATTTGGAATAATTCCAAGAAAAAAACTTTTAATTTCACCTTCATCAACTAATATAAAAATAAAAATGAATGGAAGAATAATCCATGTTGATACTGCATTTAAAAATAAAGCAATTTTAGAATTGGCCTTAAAATTTGAATTATCAGAAGATGTATTTTTAGTACTCGTTGCATCTTCTAATTTAGGTGCTGGCAAAATAGGGTGTTTTAAGTTTTCAACGTAAAAAAACAGAATCCGTTCAGATACCAATGAGCTATCTATATAATTTTGGAATTCAGTAACTTCCATTTCGTTTAATGCTAAAAACGAAGTTACACTTTGGAAAATTTGGTAGAGTTCATCACCAACTAAATTATCAATAATATTTCCTTCGCTAGAGTAATCCTCTTTACCAAGAAATGCCAAAAAATTTTCGTCTAATTTATATTGAAGTTGTATTCTTAATTCCAAATTTTCTTTTTCATTAGGAATTGCAGATACTACCTTTTGCCCAATTACAAATACTACAAAAGACAAAACACCTAAAAGAATAATTATAGCAGCACTTTTAGGAATGCCCTTTCTTTTTAAATAATTTATACCTGGCAATGAGATATATGCTGCTAAAATTCCCATAAATATAGGTAAAATTAAATTTTGCAAAACTATTAAAAGGTAGCCCAAAACTATAGCCAAAAAAAGGAACAATGAAAAATAGAAGATTCTTGATCTATTTAATCGATCATTGTTTATCATTTAACAATCCTTTTAGTTTATTAATTTCATTTTCCATTTGCATAACATGAGTGGTTGTAGTCTTTAAACGCTGTCCCGTAATAATTGCAAGATGCATCATTATTTTCCCACCAATATCTGGATGGGTTTTGAGGAGATTATTTAAATCCTCTCTAAATATTGCAATTGCTCTTGTAGGTTTAGAAACTAGTGCCCCAGCAGATCGTGGGGAACTATCCAATAATGCTAACTCTCCTAAAATATCACCATTTTGAAAAACAGCAATTTCAATAAACTCATTTGCGTCATTCTTTTTTACAATTTTAACTTCACCTTCTTTTATTATGAACATTGCAGCGCCAGGTTGCCCTGCTTCAAAAATAAATTCGTTAATCTCATAAGTTCGCTCATAAGCAAATTTTGAAATTATTTTCAATTCACGCCTACTTAAATCACTAAGAAGCGGAATTTTTTTTAGAATATCAACAACAGATTTACTTTGACTGGTAAATAGTTCTCTGCTAAAATCCTTCCAAAGACTTTTGGTTTTTATAATATCTTCCATAAAATTCTTCTTTTAGAAATAATAAATTATTTTGATAATGGACAATATAAGAGATATTTATTAAAAATATAATATTAATTTAACCAAAAGGTAATTAATATTTTTTTGTAGAAATAGATTTGAATATTAAATTTGTAAGTAAAATCTATACTTTTTGAAAGGATAAAAATGAAGACTATTATTATAAATGTTTTATTATTTGTTGCATTAAATTTTTCTATAAATGCACAAAGTAGTGGTTTTGGAATTGGATTAGTGTTTGGCGAACCAACTGGTATTTCGGCAAAATTGTGGAATGGAAATACAACTGCATTCCAGGGTGCAATTGCTTGGTCTTTTGGAAAAAATGATGCTTTAAGATTACAAGCTGACTATTTATGGCACTTTCCTGGTCTTGAAATAGCTGTGGGAAAATTGCCGTACTATTTAGGAATTGGAACGAGTGTTACATTAGCTGACGAATTAGTCTTGACTGCAAGAATTCCTATTGGAGTAGATAATCAATTTTTTAATTTGCCTTTGGATATATTTGTAGAAGTTGTGCCTGGATTGAATTTAATACCAGATGTTGATTTAAATATTGATGCTGGTCTTGGTGTAAGATATTTTCTCAAATAAAATATCTTAAAGAGTCATTAAAAATCATTTTATGGCCCATTAATTATAATACTGTTACAATCCACCACCTAAAAAGTGCGATTAGAACGATAATAAATCCTTCTATTTTAGTAATTCGCCATCCTATTCTCATTAAAACAAATAGAAAAACCAAATATAATGCCAATATTAGTAAACTGTAAAAATCACTTTGCGAAATTGTTAAAGGACGGATTATTGAAGCAACTCCAAGAACACCAAGAATATTAAAAATATCGCTTCCAATTAAATTACCAATTGAAAGACCATATCTTCCTTTAAATAATGCAACCAGAGATGTAGCAAATTCTGGGATAGATGTGCCAGCCGCAACTATAGTGATTCCAATCATCCATTCAGAAATCCCAAATTCGCGGGCAATTTCTGATGCTGAGTTTACAAGTAAATGGGCACTTCCAATAATTGCTAAAACTCCAACAATTAAAACAGGTACATCATACCATTTAAAATTTCCTTCTGGAATTACCTCATCTAAATTAACTTTTGAGCGTATAAGAACAACTACATAACCTACAAGGAGTGAAACGAAAATAATTCCCTCAAAAGTAGAAAGGACTAAATCTCGGAAGAAAAAAAGCAAAAGAATTCCTGAAATAACTAATGCAGAACCATCGCGAAAAAGCAAAGTTTTATTAGTAATAACTGTGCCAAAAATTGCAACAAAGCCTAAAATAATTCCAAGATTAAAAATGTTTGAACCAACAACATTTCCAACAGAAATTGCCATTTTGTTTGCTATTGCAGCCGAAACAGTTACTGCGAACTCCGGGGTGGAGGTAGCAAAAGCGACAATTGTTAAGCCAATTACCAACTCAGACATGCCAAGTTTTTTAGCAATTTTGGAAGCAGATTCAACAACAAAGTGTGCGCCTCCCCAAAGTCCGAAAATGGTACAAATTATAATCAGTAGGTTTAATAAAATTGCCATAAAATTTTGTTTTAATAATTAAATAAAAATGATGTGTAAGTAACCTAAAAAACGTTACTTATTCAAGTAGGAATTTTGAGTAATATAAGCCCGAATTAAATCGGGCTAAAATTATTAATCCTCTGGATTATACGAAAGTTCAATTTTTATATGGAAATCAGCACCACTAAACATGGTATATTTTACATCGCCAATTGTACATTTGTAATCTTCACCAACAAGTCCGCTTACAACTTTTGCTACTCCGTTTTCAATATCGGCAATGCTAATTGCTTTAAGTTTATTTTGTAATAGTTTGTTAACATCAATTGTTTTTTCGTTTTTATCGGGCATTTTCTCTCTCCAAATTTATTTGTCGTTTTTAGACGATAAATATATGTATTTGTTTATCAATTATATAAATTAAGTTATCTTTACACTTTTTCTTAATTTTTAGAAATTTCAATAATCTTGCTTCTAATTATTTTTTAATTACAAAAGAGAATTAAAAATTAAGATTAAGCAAATATTAATCATAGAAAATTAAAATTTAACTTCTGATTAAAGTAAGTAATTCTTCTGTTTTTGCTTTCATTAATTCTTCATCACCTTTAGATTCAACATTTAAACGCAATAAAGGCTCCGTGTTGCTCATACGCACATTAAATCTCCAAGTATCATATTCAACACTAACTCCATCAATTTCGTCTAGTTTGCCGTCGGAATATTTTGCTTTTAATTCGGCAATTTTTGCTTTTGGATTTTCTAAAGTTGTATTAATTTCGCCTGAACAAGGATATTTGGCAATCATATCACCAACTAATTCCGAAAGCTTTTTCCCCTCTTCTGCCATTAACTGAATAACAAGAAGAAATGGAATCATACCACTATCAGAATAAGCATTTTCGCGGAAGTAATGATGTGCAGACATTTCACCGCCATAAACAGAATTAACTTCGCGCATTTTTTCTTTTATAAATGCATGTCCACTTACAGAAACAACAGCTTCTCCACCAGCTTTTTCAACTACATCAAGTGTATTCCAAATTAATCTTGGGTCGTGGACAATTTTTCCACCAGGGAAACTTCTTAAAATTGATTTTGCTAATAATCCAACAATATAATATCCTTCAATAAAATCACCATTTTCATCAAAGAAAAAACATCTATCATAATCTCCATCCCAAGCTACACCAAGATTGGCTTTATGTTTTTTAATTGCGTCAACAGTTGGCTGTCTATTTTCTGGTAGCAATGGATTGGGAACTCCATTTGGAAAAGTTGAATCTGGTTCATGAAAAACCTTAATCATTTTAATAGGCAATTTATTTTCAATTGCGTCTAATGCCGGACCAACACAACCATTTCCAGCATTTACAACAACTTTTAATGAATCAATTTTTTTTGCATCATAAAATTGATTAAGATTTTCAATAAATGCTTCCATTACATCTTTATTTTCAATTTTTCCTTTTGTAGTTGCAAGTTTGCCTAAATCATTATTTAAAATCATTTGCTCAACTTCACCAAGCCCAGATGCATAGCCCATTGGAACTGAGCCTTTTTTTACAAATTTTAATCCATTATATTCTGGTGGGTTGTGGCTTGCAGTAATCATTACTCCACCATCGGCGTCAAAGTATGGAGTTGAAAAATAAATCATTTCAGTTCCACACATCCCTAAATCAATTACATCGCATCCAGCATCAGTTAAACCATTAGCGAGTGCTTTTGATAATTCAGGGGATGAGGTTCTAACGTCCATTCCAATAACAACTTTTTTTGCATTGTTTAGTTTAACAAATGCACGACCAACTTTATATGCAATATCTGTATTTAATTCTGAAGGGACTTTCCCCCTTATATCATAAGCTTTAAATCCTGGAATGCTTGCCATTATTTTTCCTCTAAAAATATTTACAATTAATTATTTAAGTAATGCAAAATATTGGTAATTAGAATAAATTACAAGGAGAGCTTTGTAAGATTAAATTGTATTTATTCCCACAATAATGAATAACAAAAATTAGTATCTGATTAATTCTTTATAACTATCTATATTATCAATATCATTTAAGATTTCTGGATACTCACAATTCCAATGTTTTTTTCTAATATTATTTACGCTTGATATTTCTTTTAAATTACAAGTAACCGGTGATGATGTAATTATTTTAATTAGTCGTTTATTTAATAATATTGGATGCCCATTTTTTTGTTCAAATTCAGGCTGAATCCAATCGAATAAATTATCTGTTTGGCAAAGTAAATTTTCATAAAACGATATTGGCAAATTTGGTTGATCAATAAAATGATATAAAATCCAATCCGCATTCAATGAATTTCTTAATCCTGTTTTTAGTGACGAAAACATTCCTTCTTTAAAGTTTTCATTAAATATGGTCTTTATCTTTTCAATATTTTTGAACGATTTAATTTCAGTTTCAATTAAATTTGCATTATGCCCTGTAATAATAACCACTTCATCACAAATTGGATTTAATTTATCCACAATATTTTCAAGAAAAGATTTTCCACGATAATCCAAAAGCGGTTTAAAATCACCCATTCTGGATGAAAGACCCGCCGCAATTATTAAACCAATAATTTTGTCATTCATTTAACTTCTATTCATAATTGTTTTTTTAACTAAACGCAGTGTTGTTGGCTAAATTTTTAAAGATTCTACATCTTTTAATCCATTTCCTGTAATTAAAAGTAGTACCGTTTTATTTTGTAGCCTATTTTCGTCCAAAAATATTTTATAAGCTGCATAAGTTGCGGCGCTTGAAGGCTCGCACAAAACTCCAGTTTCAACAATAAATTCTTTTTGGCTTTGTAAAATATTTTTATCCGAGACCGAAATTGCTTCACCAAAACTTTCTTTAATTGCATTTACTGCAAAATATAAATTACGAGGCGCACCCGCACTAATACTATCTGCAATTGTTGTTGCTGGTTTGTAAACAAATTCATTATTATTTATGTATCGCACTACGGCATCACTTTTCTCCGATTGCACTCCAATTAGCTGTGGCAGTTTTTCAATCCATCCAAGCTTTAATAATTCTGAAAATCCTTTATATATTCCAGAAATAATAACTCCATCTCCAACTGGAACAAATATTACATCTGGAATCTTTCCATTAGTTTGGATAAAAATATCATAAGCAGCTGATTTTTTGCCTTCAATTGTTAATGGATTATAAGCTGTATTTCTATTATACCAATTATTTGTTTTTGAATCTTCAAGGCATTTATCAAACGCAAAATCATAATCGCCATCAACAACAACAATATTGGCTCCATAGGCTTCAATTTGAATTCGTTTAGCATTGGGGATATTTTTAGGAACATAAATATGCGATTTTAAACTAAGTCGTGCGCAAATTCCTGCTAACGATGAGCCTGCATTTCCAGTTGATGCTGCTGCTATTTCATTAATTCCAAGTTCAATAGCTTTTAATGCAACAAGACTTGAAGCTCTATCCTTGTATGAAAGGGTTGGATTGCGTGTTTCATCCATTATGGAAAAAGTGATTCCATTTATAGTTTGTGTCAATAAGTTATTAGCAGGAAGCGTTAATTTTTCTAAAATTGTTTTTGTGAATTCACTATAATTAATTGGCCAAAGTTGTGGATATAACCAAGGTTTACCAGCTTCCAAATTTAGAAAATCATGTCGTAAAATACTTTTACTTATTGAAACATAATCATAATCAATTTGTAGAACTCCAATCAGGGGTAGATTTTTTTCTGCCTTTCCACATTTTGGACACAGATAATGGAAGTTATTTTCAATGAAATTTGAGTCGAATTCTGATTTGCAGTTTTTACATTTGTAAGTATAATTCATAATAGGTCTTTAAAGTGAATTTTTAGTTTATAATTTTAATTAGCAATTTAACGATTAATTCGTTTAGTTTTCCAATAAGACAATATTGATTTGATAACAATATAGAGTAAAAAATGAAAAACAAAATTATTTTTCTTGTAATAATACTTATACAATTATCTATTAGCGGTATTTTTGCACAAGATGTAACAACGGTTGAGGCTTTAAGTAAAGATATAAGTGATAATTTGGACTTGGAAGCTGTTGCTTCAATTTTTGGTGAATCGGAGGATTTAGAAGATTTTGAAAGAAAATTAAATGATCCAGACATTCAAATTTGTAACTTGGACTTAAACGAAGATGGTGAAGTTGACTATCTAAGGGTTCTGGAAACAGCCGAAAAAAACACTCATCTTATTACAATTCAAGCGGTAATTGGAAAAGACCTATATCAGGATGTTGCAACAATTGATGTTGAAAAGGATAATTCTGGTGAAACAAAAGTGCAGGTTGTTGGCGATGTTTATCTTTATGGAAATGATTATATAATTGAGCCAGTTTATATTCATCGCCCAGTATTTTTTGTTTATTTCTGGGATGCTGGATACAATCTATGGTATTCCCCTTATTATTACAATTATTATCCAACATATTATAATCCTTGGCGACCATATCCAATACACAGATATCAGCGTTTTGTCCATAATTATGTGAACAGAGATAATCGTTATAATTATGCTAAATCGCGCAGAAGCAAAACTTCTGTTGTTTTACACGAAAATTTAAGAAGAAATGATTATGAAAAAAGAAATCCAGAAAAATCTTTTGTTAAACGCACTAAAGGAATTACAAACAGATTTAAGTTAGAAGAAACTAGAAAAATTAATGGAGCACGTGATTCTAAAGAGATGAGAGAATTTACTGGGAAAAAAGTACGAAAAGATTGGACTCCAAATTCATCATCATTAAAAGAAATGGATAAAATTCCGCGTATTGATAAAAAAGCTAAAAATGATAATAACCAGATTAGAGAAAAACAAATACGTAAAAATAGAGAAATTCAAAAAAATGACACACCCGCTCGGGATAGAAACAAAAGCCAAGTTAGACCTTCAACGAGGAGACCCGAAATAAAGAATAATGAAGTTCAACGAAATAGTAATCCTGAAAGAACTCCAAAACAAAATAGAGTTGAACAAAGCAATTCAAGAAATAGTGAAAGGACAAAAAAGACAGACAGAAATTAAATTTTATAATTTTAAGGCTATTTTGTTTTTGAATTTATTATACAGTTAAAGAAGAGATATGGAAAATGGATAAAAAAATATTACAGATAGAACCATTAGGTTTTCCTTGGAAAACATTAGATCCGTTTCTTTTTTGTGCATATCACAAGGACGATTTTCCAAAAGGAAACGAAAACATGGAACCTGATTCCTCACTATTATTAGGTAGAAATATTGGTGAAGATTTTACAATAAAAGATGGCTGGCGAATGTATCATGGCGATAAAGTGCCTGGATTCCCAAGTCATCCCCATAGAGGATTTGAAACAATTACGGTTGTTGAAAAAGGAGTTGTTGATCATGCTGATTCTCTTGGTGGTGCTGGTCGTTATGGGAAAGGTGATATTCAGTGGATGACTGCAGGTAGAGGAATTCAGCATTCTGAAATGTTTCCACTTTTAAATATGGATAAAGATAATCCACTTGAAATGTTTCAGATATGGTTAAACCTGCCAAAAGCAAGCAAATTAGTTGAGCCGCATTTTGCTATGATTTGGGATTCTTCAGTTCCAACTTTGCGTGAAGAAGATAGCAATGGGAAATTAACAGAAATTAGGGTAGTATCTGGTGAAATAAAAGGAGTAAAATCTTTATCACCAGCCCCAAATTCTTGGGCTTCAAATCCCCAAAATGAAGTTTTAGTTTGTACAATTAAAATGGAAGCGGGAGCAAAATTCGTAATACCAAAAACAAATTCGTTCGTTAACAGAGCTTTATATTTTTATAAGGGAAGTTCTATTAATATTGACGATACAAAAATTAACAGTTCTAATTTTATATCTGTAAAATCTGATATGGAAATTGATATTCAATGCGGTGATTCCGATGGACAAATATTAATACTTCAAGGTAAACCAATTAATGAACCAGTCGCACAATATGGTCCCTTTGTAATGAATACAAAGACAGAGATTCAATCTACATTTGACGAATATGAAAAAAATCATTTTGGAGGTTGGCAATGGGCAAGACGTGACCTAGTACATGATAGAAAAAAATCATGTTTTGCATTGCATTCAGATGGCAGATTAGAAAAAAAACAATAATTGAAAATATTCAGTCAATTTATTATTTAAATAAACTTATTTTGGCAAACTATATTTATTAATTAATAATAAATTAGATTTGTTCTTTATTATTTATAAAATGGAGGTAAATGGAAAGGTTAATAGATATAAAATCTTATAACGACATTTTAGCTGAATATCAAGAAACCCCTATTGGATTGTTACTTGAATATCACAATCTAAATAAAGAATATGATACATATTCTGAAGCTCAAATGTTGATTGGAATGTGTATGGATAATAGAAAACATTTACATATCCCTGATAATTTTTCATTTATTTTACGAGCTGGTGGAGCTAATTTGCGTCATAGTGAATTTAAAGTTTCTTATGCAATTGCTGTTGGGGGTGTTAGATATATTGCAATTATTGGACATAACAACTGTGGAATGGTTAATCTTAAATCACGAAAAAACATTTTTATTGATGGACTGGTTGATTTTGCTGGCTGGAATGCAGAAGATGCCAAAAAGCATTTTGAAGCATCAGAACCAATTTTTGAAATTGATAATGAAATAGATTTTGTAATTAGTGAAGCACAACGTCTTAGATTAAGATATCCAAAAGTTAAAGTAGCTCCTATGTTTTATAATGTTAATGACAATAGACTTTATTTAATTAGAGAGAATTAATTTTATTTACTATATCAAATTTTAAAATTGATGTTTTGGATTGTCATATTTCAATATCGATTTATCACTTAAAGTTAAATAGTATTGGAAAAATGAATGTGACTAATATTGTCCATAAACCATAAATTGGTAAAAACGAAGCAATACTTTTTTCTACATTCATAATTTCATTTCTGTTTTTAAGTGTCTTCAATAGACTGTATGTAACCATTATAAGGTTTATCAGAATTAGAATATTTCCACCTAAAACCGCAAGTCTGTTTGGTGTAATACCCCATTCAGAAATTCTGAATAAAATTGCAGATAACGCAATTCCATTTAATATTACCGTAACAATTGATAACATAAACAATAATAAAGTTTCTATCCTGTTGTCAGAAAGTTTTGTGGATTCAGCTACTGAGAAAAAAATAATTGCCAATACTCCAATTAATAGAAGATTAAAAATTAAAAGAAATTCCCTATCGTTATATGGGTCTTTGCCTGTATAAATTACGGCAATAAGATAAATTACGAGTGTTAAAAGTACTATTGGTGTAAAAACCTTTGCTATTACTGGGGAGACTTTATTTACCAGTTGAGGATTTGTTCTAACAAGATATGTCCCAACTATTGGTGCGGAAGCAACTCCCCAAATTGCAATATATTGAGAGTAAAACTCTTCAATTTTAATATCAATTAGTTCAAATAATCCAAATGTAATGCCTGATAATAATCCACCTGAAATCAGTAGAATTGTTGTCATCACCACTAAATCACCATTATATCGAAGAAAATCCAAACGCTTTTGATAGTTTTCTAATTGGTCACCAACAAACATAAAACCCAAAGCAGTCCATAAAAATAATGGAAGATGAATACACGCCAAAATTAGTGTGTCGCTTTTGATATTATTAGGAAGAAAATTAATGTATAAAATAGAAATTAGAAAGACTGCCAAAACAATAAATATTTTTTTGGGTTCGATTTTTTGTTTCCAAGCAAAATATGCTGTCAAAAAAGGAAAAACAACAAATGAGAGATTTCGTGGATAAAAAAAGTCTTTTTCAATTCCAGTCAACTCAGGTATTTTGACTATGAGTCCTGCAAAAAATGCAGTTACAATCACAAATATTAACTCGTTTTTTGTACCCCATGAAATTTCATCAAGTTCAAAATTCAGTCTTTCATTCCAAATTTGAGCTACTGTTTTTTCCTGGATGCTTGGATAAATTAGGTTGAACTCTCTTTTAAAAGTGGTTTTGTTATCCCGATACAATTTTTCAAGTTGCGTAGGATTGTCTAAGTTATTAATGATTTCATCTTTCATATTTTTCTTCGCTTAAACTAAATTTTGATTCCATTACTTTTGTTTCCTAAAAAGTAAATTCATAAATCTTGTACATTATATTGTTACTTTCTTGCTTTTTTAATGAATTCTTTATCAAATCACTCATAGATTTTTTATCAAGCTATATTTTTTAAATGCATTTATTCTTGATGTGCTCTTTAACAACTTGTTAGTTACCAATGTTTCCAGCATTGGGTATAATAATATTACGATTATTATAAATTCTTTCGTGATTAAAATAATTATATCAAATATGCTAATCAATTTAATTAAGCACAATTTAAAAAATGGGGAAATTTTTATAACCTTAGGTGATGCCACAACTACTGATTCTACAAGATTGGGACTTTCAATTGTTTAAAAAATTTGTGAACTTAACGCATTTGAAATTATCTATTAAACATGGATAATGTAATAGGATTAAAACAAACAATTTTAGAAAAAGAATAATTAATATATAAGCAAACTTGCCCAGACATACTCATTCTTAGCGTTTGTACCCAAAAGGTTAAGTGAAAAATGGTATAAACGCTTAGAGTGAGTTAGTCGAATATGCATTAATGCTTTTCTAATGCAGATTTAGTTAAATTTTAATAAAAGTACTGAACATTGAAAAATAAAAAAAATTTTCTTCTTGTAATTTATTGCTTTACAGCTACAATATTATTTGCACAACCTCAAAATAAAAACAATAATATTGTTCAGATATTTAGTGAGGATTTAAACCACTTTTTTGGTGTTGGAATTGGTTTAGTAAAAAGTCCATCCAATTTTACAACATCTGATTTATATACAACAGGCATTGTTGTTTTTGGCACAACTAGTCTTTTTGCTGTTGATAAAAATGTAAGAGAATTTTCGACTTCATATAACACAAATTTTCAAGATAACCTTTTCAAAATAGATGATTATTATGGCAGTTTTTACACAACACTTTTACCAGTTAGTTTGTATGGATTTGGATTATTTACTGAAAATACTAAAATTAGGCAACTTGGACTTAAAACAGCGGAAGCTTTTATTTATTCTGGAATAATAACTGGAATTTTTAAAATTATTATTGGAAGAAGAAGACCTTATGCTGGGGATAGTAATATGTTTTTCAAACCATTTCAGTTTACAAATAACGATTATCAATCATTGCCAAGTGGTCATACAACAGTTGCTTTTGCTGTCTCAACTGTAATGGCTAATTATTTGGACAATTTTTATTGGAAAGTATTTTGGTACGGCTCAGCTTCTATGGTAGCTTATTCAAGAATGTATCACAACCAACATTGGGTATCGGATGTTGCGCTTGGAGCCGCAATTGGATTTTTTGTTGGTAAATATGTTGCCAACTTCGATAATTCTCACAAAAATGAAAGTTTAGGAATAAGGATTAATCCATTTTTCACTTTTAATAGAATTGGGTTTGCTGTTACTTTTTGATATAGTGTTAATTTAGTTTAATAATAATAGAGTTTCTGCAAAATAATGACTTTCAGCAAGATAATTTATATTTTCACTGTATATAAATAGTCAAATATGCAATTTTTAGGATAAATGATGAACAAAAATATTTTGATAAAATCAGCATCTAATTTCATCAGTTTTGTAATGATAATTGCTTTCTTTGTTTTCTCTGTTTTTGTTCCGTTTAACCAAGTATTTCCGCAAATAGTCTCTAATTATTATAATTCGCTTGGTTGGATTGTAAACCTAATCTTTATTTTTGATTTAGCATTAAAACTAATTCTACTTGCAAATAAAAAAAATAATCTTGGGCTCTTTTCTGAAGAGAGTCTTGCAGATTATTTAAAAACTTATTTTATTTTTGATCTCTTGTCAATATTCCCAATTGCTCTTTTCCCAACTAACTCATTATGGCAATTTGTTCCTTTAATCAAAATATTTTCGGTTTTTAATCGTATTTCATTTATTCGTCAAATTATTTTAAAATTTGCCCCATTTGCTGTTGTTGTGCAATTCCTTTATTGGTTTATTCAAATAACACATTGGATTGCTTGCGGGTGGATTAAAATTGATGGTATCAATGAACAGCATTCTATTTCTTCTAATTACATCACAGCATTATATTGGACTACCACAACATTAACAACTGTTGGGTATGGCGATATTGTTCCTCACTCTAATTTCGAAAAACTGTATTCGGTTGTTGTTATGATTATCGGTGTTGGTCTCTACGGATATTTAATTGGTAATGTAGTTTCTGTAATAACAAAACGCGACCCAACACACGAACACTTTATAAGCAATTTAGAAAATCTTTCTTCGTTGGTGAGATATAGAAATTTACCTAAGAGTTTAACAGCAAGAGTAAAACAATATTTCTTATATATTTGGAAAAATCGGTTAGAACATAACGAAAGTAGTTTTTTACAAAAGCTTCCAGATGGATTAAAGTTGGAAGTCATTACTTTTTTAAAACAAGATTTTATTGAAAAAGTGAATTTATTTAAAGATGCTGGCAACGAATTTATTTCAGATTTAGCTGAAAATTTAAGAGAAACTGTAATTACGCCAGATGAATTTGTGTTTCACGAGGGTGATTTTGGCGAAAAAGTATATTTTGTAATTGAAGGTCAATTATCCGTTTTGACAAAAAACAGTAACAAAGAAATTGCCAAAATTAAGAAAGGTGATTTTTTTGGTGAAATTGCTTTATTTAAGAATAGACCCAGAAACGCAAGTGTAAAAGCAATTACTTTTTGTCATTTGTATTATTTGGATAAAAATTCATTTGATTTGCTTATCCCAAAATATCCTTTAATTTCAAAAAAAATTGAAGAAAAGGTTTTAGAGCGCGAAAAACAAGATTAAAAACTATTTAATTACCTTTTAGAAAAAATTAGATAATTTAACAGTAGTACCAAATCATATTTTTTTGAATAGATATTCTAAAAATTTAAATTTTAATATTTTTATTTGCATTTTAAAAAATAAATAACAATTTTAGCACCTATGAAAATACAATTATCAAATAATAACAATTGGTGGTGGTGGTACTTTTAGTTCTGCTGTCCTAAAGTTATATAAATTTTAATAATGCCGTGGATAGTAGAATACCATCCACGGCTTTTTTGTTTTAAAGCCGTTTGTTTAAACGGCTTTTTTTTTGCACAAAATTATTTACTAATTCACAATTAAATTATGGAGAACAAAATGCGAGACAATCAAATCTATCTTAACCCAAGTGAAATGCCAACAAAATACTACAACATTCTTCCCGATCTACCAACAGCATTGGCTATGCCATTAAATCCAGCAACTAAACAACCGGTTAGCCCAGATGATTTAGCTCCCCTTTTTCCCGAAGAATTAATTATGCAGGAAATGAGTCAAGAAAGGTTTATTGATATTCCAGAAGAAGTTCTAGAGTTATATTCATTAAGCCGTCCTACTACAATGCACAGAGCTTTCCGTTTAGAAAAAGCTTTAGGAACACCAGCTAAAATTTATTTTAAGTATGAAGGAAGCAATCCTGCAGGCAGCCATAAAACAAACACAGCAATTGCACAAGCATATTACAATAAACGAGCGGGAATTAAAAAAATTGTTACTGAAACTGGTGCAGGGCAATGGGGCAGTGCTCTTTCAATTGCAACTCAACATTTTGGAATTGATTTGGAAGTATATATGGTAAAAGTTAGTTATGAACAAAAACCATATCGCAGAACATTAATGCAGTTGCACGATGCAAAAGTATATGCTTCGCCATCAAATAGAACAAATTCTGGGCGACAGATTTTAGCTCAAGATCCAAACTCACCAGGTTCTCTTGGCGTTGCAATAAGTGAAGCAGTTGAAATTGCAGCATCAAATAAAGACACTAATTATGCGCTTGGCTCAGTGTTAAATCATGTTATGCTTCACCAAACAATTATTGGAGAAGAGGCTCGTTTGCAATTAGAAAAAGTTGGAGAGTATCCCGATATTATTATTGCCTCAGCCGGTGGTGGAAGTAATTTTGCGGGACTTAGCTTTCCATATCTTCGTGACAAACTTTCTGGATTGAAAAAAGATTTAAGAGTAATTGCTGTAGAACCTTCTTCATGCCCTACTTTAACAAAAGGAAAATTTGCTTATGATTTTGGTGACACAGTTGGATTTACTCCACTATTAAAAATGTTTACACTCGGTCATACATTTATTCCCCCTGCAATTCATGCGGGTGGATTACGCTATCATGGTATGTCGCCAATAGTTTCAAATCTTTACGAAAATAAAATTATTGAAGCTGTTAATTATCATCAAATTGAAGTTTTTGATGCGGCTAAATTATTTTTAACAACCGAAGGAATTTTGCCTGCACCAGAAAGTGCACATGCAATTAAAGGTGCAATTGAACAAGCAAAAATTTGTACCGAAAAAAATGAGGCAAAAACAATTCTTTTTAATCTTTCTGGTCATGGATTTTTGGATTTAGGTTCCTATGGTTCTTACATAGATAATAAATTGGAAGACTATAAACTACCAGATGAAGTAATTATGCGCTACTTTGCCGATTTACCAATCGTCGATTAATCTTTTTTTAGATTTCGTATCCTAAATTTTTAGGATGCGAAATCTGATTATCCTAGATAATGCAAAAGGATTAAAATTAACAATTTTAGAAAAAGAATAATCAATAAAGAAGCGAACTTGCCCATACTTACTCGGTCTTAGCGTTTGTACCCCAAAGGCTAAGTGAACAATGGTGTAAACGCTTTGAGCGAGTTAGTCGAAAATATGCATAATGATTTTCTAATGCAGATTTTGGGATTATTTTTATAGCTTTAAATTAGTGTTAGAAACAACCCACTGCAAACTAAAATTACATCATTCCAAAAGCAACTAAAAAAACCTCCAAGATTTTTAAAAACCTTGGAGGTTTGGCTTTTTATTCCAAAATTCCCAAAAGTCTTTCGCCATTTTATTTATTTGATAAAACACTCTTATTTTGTAGTTTAACAAAAATAATTAATTGTATTATTTAGATGGTAAAAAATAAATGAGTATTATATAATAACAAAAAAAGGGTAAGTTATGAAAAAGTTGTGCATTTTATTTTCAGTTGGTTTACTGATATTTTCACTTAGTTGTAGTGAAGATACACCAACTGAACCACAAAACAATCCACCCAAAATTATTAGTATAACAGTTAGTCCACCAGAAATTAAAATTGATGAAACAATATCTCTTTCTTGCGTCGCTACTGATGCTGATGGTGACGATCTAACTTATATATGGTCTTCAGATTTTGGTACATTCCCAGATGGAGCAAGCGGTCCATCTGTAAATTGGAAAGCACCTAGCGTTGATGGTGTTTTTAATATTATTGTAGTAGTGAGTGATGTTAAAGAAACTGCTCAAACAGAAAAAATCATTATTATTAATTCAAATAATAGTCTATCTGGTATTATTACTTTAAAAGATAAAAGCCTTCCCATTAGTGATGTAAAAATTGAAGTTGGAGAATTATCCACATTTTCCAAAGAGGATGGCTCTTATATTATTGAAAGTATTCCTTCTGGTGAAATAACAATTAAAGCATCAAAGCTAGATTATGAAATCTTTGAAAAACCTATTACTATATCAGCTAGTGAATCAGCTATTCAAAATATTGAAATGATTGGTTCAATAAAGATTTCTGGAAAAGTAAGTAATAGTTAAACAAAAGCAAATATAAGTGATGTTAAAATATCAATTAATGGTAAATCAACTCTAACAGACAATAATGGTTATTTTGAATTTCTAAATTTTGCACCTGGCTCATATACACTTACAGCACAAAAGGAGTTTTATCTTTTTTATGAAAACCAATTTGTGTTATCAGGGAGTTCAAATTTAATTGATTTTGAAATGACACCATGGCATTGTCTCGGAATTCCAACCATAACTTACTATGGACAAACATACAACACAATACAAATAGGCACTCAATGTTGGCTTAAAGAGAACTTAAACGTTGGCACAATGATAAATAGCACAACTAGTGGTTATCAACAAACAGATAATAGCATCACAGAGAAGTACTGCTATGACAACAATGAATCTAATTGTGATGTATATGGTGGTTTATATGAGTGGACGGAAGCAATGCAGTATGCTACAACAGAAGGCGCCCAAGGCATTTGCCCAACTGGCTGGCATATACCAACTTATGCAGAATATCAAATTTTAGAAATCCATGTAAACGATGAAGCCAAACAACTGCTCGCAGTCGGTCAAACAACATCTGCAACTAACGAGACCGGTTTTCCCGGATTATTGGCGGGCCTACGGTATGACAATTTTGATAGTTACGTTTTTTTAAGTTCCCGTGCTTACTTTTGGAGCTCCACGGAAAGTGGCATTAATGCTATTAGCATGGACCTGTTCAATGATTATTCCATTGTTGATTCTAGCAACACCAGCAAGGGTTACGGTTTTAGTGTTCGCTGCTTGAAGGATTAAGTTTACCCGCCATCTTGTTGGGCGGGTTATTTTTCAATTTACCCCAACTGGTTTTTTTTTGACAAAAAACCTTGTATGTTATATAAAAGAAGTTATTTACAAAGTTAAAAGAAATGGTTAACTAACGGAAAGGAGGAAAAAACCT
>PCUD01000120.1 GCA_002786785.1 Ignavibacteriales bacterium CG18_big_fil_WC_8_21_14_2_50_31_20
AAGTGAACAATAGTACAAACGCTTAGAGCGAGTTAGTCGAATATGCATTAATGCTTTTCTAATGCATATTTGGGGTTTAATCTTTGTAAGTGATTTTTTATTTTCATAAATGATTCTTATTAGGCTACTAGTTGGTGTTCAGCATCTAATCTCGCTAACAAAAATTTCACTAGTTTAAGCAATGGGAATAATATCCTCGTTTTCTATTAATATTTGTCCTCTAAAACTAAAATCCTTATATTTCAAATTAAAATTAAAAAATATACAGTAGCTGCGTTTATTATTTCGATAATTGCAGTTAAAAAGAATAAGATAACAAAATAAGCGAATAAATATCCAATGAAAGTATTAAAATTTGGTGGTTCTTCAGTAGGAACATCGGAAAGAATTGAAAATGTAATAACTATTCTTAAAAGTTATAAAGATGAAAAAATATTGGTTGTATTTTCGGCTTTCCAAACTGTTACGGATAATTTAATAAAATTAGGAGAACTTGCTAAAGATAGTAATGAAGAATACAATAAATTATTAGATGAAGTTAAAAAGAAACATATTGATACAATTGAAGCACTTATTCCAAAATCAAAAAGAAAAAAATCTAATGAATATGTTGATTTTTTGTTTAATGATTTATCTGGAATGCTTAAAGGTGTTTATCTGCTTCGTGAACTGACTCCAAGAACACTTGATTATCTTACAAGTTTTGGTGAAAGATTATCTTGTTTTATTATTGCAGAAGCTCTTAACACAAAGGGAATTAAAAGTGAATTCTTAAATGCTAATATTGTTGTAAAAACAGATTCTAATTTCACTTATGCTAAAGTAGATTTTGAAAAAACAAATAAAAATATTAAAGACTATTTTTCTGAACATACGGATAAAACTCAGATTGTAACTGGCTTTATTGCATCAAATGATGATGGCGAAATTACTACTTTGGGAAGAGGTGGTTCTGATTATACAGCTTCTATATTTGGCGCTGCATTAAAAGTTGAAGAAATTCAAATATGGACAGATGTTGATGGTATTTTAACTGCAGACCCACGTAAAGTTAAAGAAAGTTATCCACTCAAAGCTGTTACTTATGAAGAAGCAATGGAATTGTCACATTTTGGAGCTAAAGTAATTCATCCACCAACAATGCTGCCAGCTTTAAAAAGTGGAATTAAAATTAGAATTAAAAACACTTTTAATCCCAAATATCCAGGAACAGTAATTGTTAAAAGAGATAATACAATTAAATTTAATTTAAAAGGCATTTCTTCAATTGATGATATTGCACTTTTAACAATAAAAGGTGGAGGAATGGTTGGTGTTACTGGTATTGCTTCACGCTTGTTCACTGCATTGGCTTCAAAAGAAATAAATATTATTCTTATAACTCAAGGTTCATCCGAGCATAGTATTTGTCTTGCAATATTACCAAAGCATACAAAGGATGCAAAAAAAGTTATTGAAATAGAGTTCAAAAATGAAATTGCTGATGGAAAAATTAATGAGGTAATTGTTGAAGATAATTTGTCAATAATTGCTGTTGTTGGCGAAGATTTAAGACAAACTCCAGGAATTACTGGAAAAGTATTTGAAGCACTTGGAAAAAGTGGAATAAACATAAACGCAATTGCCCATGGTTCCTCACAATTAAATCTTTCTCTTGTGGTTTCAAAAAATAATTTGGCAGAATCACTAAATGTTTTGCACGAAACGTTGTTCCTAAAGAAAAAGAAAAAGGTAAATGTTTTTCTTGTTGGACCTGGAGTTGTTGGTGCAGCCTTATTAAAAATAGTAAGTGAACAACTTAATTATTTTAGAACAAAACTTAATGTTGAATTTCATTTAGTTGGAATTGCTAATAGTAAAAAAATGATACTCAATAAAGATGGGATTGATTTATTTGACTGTAAGAGCGAATTATTAAAGAGTGAAACTAATTCTGATATAAATAAATTTGTCGCTTCAATTAAAGAAATGAATTTACAAAATTCAATTTTAGTTGATTCTACTGCTGGTAGCATTTTAGCAAAAAAGTATTGTGACATACTTACTTGCGGAATATCAGTTGTTACTCCAAATAAGATTGCTAATTCAGACCATTATAAATTGTACAAAGAAATTAGAGAATCAGCTTCAAAAGGTAATTGTGAATTTAGATATGAAACAAATGTTGGAGCTGCATTACCCATTATTGAAACATTGCGCGACTTAATAAACAATGGTGATAAGCTTATTAAAATTGAAGGAGTTTTTTCTGGAACTTTAAGTTACATTTTTAATTCGTTAAAGGAAGGTAAAAAGTTTTCGGATGTTGTGAAAGATGCAAAAACTCGGGGATACACTGAACCAGACCCTCGTGATGATTTAAGTGGACTTGATATTGCCCGCAAATTACTTATATTAATTCGTGAATCTGGGAAGGAAATTGAGCTTAACGATATTGAAATTGAGAATCTTGTTCCAACCAAACTTCGCAAAATAAAAGACAGTAATAAATTTTTGAATGAGTTAGAAAAGTACGATAATCAGTTTGAGGAAATGAGGTTAAAATCGTTAGCAAATAATAAGGTTTTAGCTTATATAGCCAAGTATGAAAATGGAAAAGCTACTGTAAAAATTGAAGAAATTAGCAGCGAACATCCATTTTTTAATTTAAATGGAATTGAAAATATTATTTCATTTACAACAAAATATTACAATGAAATACCACTTGTTATTAAAGGTCCAGGGGCAGGCCCAGAATTTACAGCTTCTGGTGTATTAGCGGATATTTTGAAAATTGCAAATAGTAAGGGTTAATCATGGAAAATAAAATAAAAGTTGGCATTTTAGGTGCAACTGGTAGTGTAGGACAAAAATTTATTGAGTTATTAAAAAACCATCCTTGGTTTGAAATTTCAGAACTTGGAGCTTCTGAACGCTCTGCTGGCAAGAAGTATATTGATGCAACAAATTGGATTATGAAAAATCAATTGCAGCCAGAAGTAGCCAATATTGTTGTAAAAGAATGTACTCCAGATTATGAATCAAAATTAATATTTTCTGGTTTGGATTCATCTGTTGCTGAGCAAATAGAAACTGATTTTGCAAACGCTGGATATTTTGTAATTTCAAATTCAAGAAATCACCGTTTTGATAAAGATGTTCCTTTGATGATTCCAGAAGTAAATGCTGATCACCTAAAATTGATAGATTCACAACCATATAAAGGTGGAATTGTTACAAATCCAAATTGCTCAACTATTGGGATGATTCTAGCACTTAAGCCACTGCACGATGCATTTAAAATTAAAAAAATAAATGTAGTAACTATGCAAGCTCTTTCTGGTGGCGGGTATCCTGGTGTTCCAAGTATGGATATTATTGATAATGTGATTCCATATATCGGTGGCGAAGAGGAAAAGATGGAAACAGAACCGAGAAAAATATTAGGTAAACTTGGCGATGGTGAAATAATTTTTGATAATGACATTAAAATCAGTGCTCAGTGCAACAGAGTTGCAGTTATTGATGGACATTTGGAAACTGTGCAAGTTGAGTTTGAAAATAAACCTACTAAAGAAGAAATTATTAAAGCTTGGGAAAATTTCAAAGGTGTTCCACAAGAATTGAATTTACCTTTTGCGCCAGTAAAACCAGTTCACTATTTTTCACAAAATAATTTACCACAACCAAAGTTACAGCGTGATATTGAAAACGGTATGGCTGCTTCTGTGGGACGTTTGCGCGAAGACCCACTATTCCATTACAAATTTATTGTTCTTTCTCACAACACTGTACGTGGGGCTGCTGGTGGAACTATTTTAAATGCAGAATTGCTAAAGGCTCAAGGCTATTTGGATAAAATAGCATGAGTGAAAAAAGCATAAAGGTTTTTGCCCCAGCTTCTGTTTCAAATATTGGTCCTGGTTTTGATATTCTAGGATTTGCTCTTAATGAACCAGGCGATGAAATTGTTCTTAAGAAATTAATAAACTCTCAGATTGAAATTGCCAGTATTACTGGTGATGGCGGAAAACTTCCTTTTGATATATTAAAAAATACTGCATCGGTTGCGATAAAATCTTTAATGGATAAATACCAAATTACTGATGGAGTGTCCATTGAAGTGAATAAAAAGATGGGACTTGGAAGCGGGCTTGGTTCTAGTGCCGCAAGTGCTGTTGGAGCTGTATTTGCTTTAAATGAATTATTTGAATTAAACTTAAGCAAAGAAGATTTGCTTGAGCATGCTTTGGCAGGGGAGTTTGTTGCTAGCAAAGCAATTCACGCTGATAATGTAGCACCTTCACTTTATGGCGGTATTATTTTAATCCGTGGATATGAACCAATTGATATTATTAAAATCAATACTCCAAAGGATTTATTCTGTACAATTATTTATCCAGATATTGAGATTAAAACAAGTGAAGCCCGCGCTATTCTTCCAAAGGAAGTTCCAATGAAAAGTGTTGTTACTCAAACTGGCAATATTGCAGCATTAATTTATGGATTTGCAACAGAAAATTATTCACTTATATCCAGATCTCTGAAAGATGTTATTGTAGAACCATATCGTTCAAAATTGATAACTGGTTATGATGAAATTAAACAAGCAGCATTGGAAGCAGGGGCTTTAGGTTGTAGCATTTCTGGTTCAGGTCCATCTATGTTTGCATTATCAAATTCAGAGGAAGTTGCTAATAGAATTGCATTAGAAACAAAGAGAGTTGTTACTAATATTGGATTGGCAAGTGTAACCTATGTTTCTGAAGTAAATCAAGTAGGACCGAAGATATTAAATTAGCTGTCATTACGGTAATTTTTTAGCCGGAATCTTAAGAAATTGAGGAGATTCCCACTAGAAGTATGTGGGAATGACAATGTCTAATTATTTTATCACACATAAAGAAAAAAAATGAAATATTATAGTACAAATAACAAAAAACTAAATGTTTCTTTTCAAGAAACAGTAATGAAAGGACTTTCACCAGATGGTGGACTTTTCATGCCAGAATTTATTCCTCAATTGGAAGATTCATTTATTGATTCTCTTTCAAAATACTCTATACGGGAAATTGGATTAGAAGTTACAAAACAATTTATTGGTAATGAAATTCCACAAAATGTTTTGAAAAACATTATTGATGATGCAATTAATTTTGATGCTCCGCTGGTTAAACTTGATGACAAGATATCAATTCTCGAGTTATTCCATGGACCAACTTTAGCTTTCAAAGATTTTGGCGCAAGATTTATGGCACGCACAATGGGGTATTTCCTTCGGAATTCTGAAGTTGAGTTGAACATTCTTGTAGCAACTTCTGGTGATACTGGCAGTGCTGTTGCGTCTGGATTTTATGGTGTTGAAGGAATAAATGTCTATCTACTTTATCCTAGTGGAAAAGTGAGTGAAATCCAAGAAAAACAATTAACAACATTCGATAAAAATATAACTGCCATTGAAATTGAAGGAACGTTTGACGACTGCCAAAAACTTGTAAAAACAGCTTTTCTGGATGATGAAATAAATTCAAAAATGAAATTATCATCTGCAAATTCAATAAATATTGCGCGTTTAATTCCGCAATCATTCTATTATTTTAATGCATATAAGCAGATTACTGAAAAGAACAAAGAAATCATTTTTTCTATTCCATCTGGTAATCTTGGAAATTTAACAGCTGGTTTAATGGCAAAAAAAATGGGATTACCAATCTCAAAATATATTGGTGCTACAAATTCTAATTCTATTTTTACAGAATTCATTCAAAGTGGAAAGTATGAACCGCGACCATCTGTTAAAACTATATCAAATGCAATGGATGTTGGTGCACCAAGTAACCTTGCCAGAATTGAATCACTATATGATGAACATTCGGTTATTTTAAAAGATATTGCATCAAATACACACAACGACATGCAGACTATTGAGAAGATGAAGGAGATTTATCAAAAATATAATTACATAATTGATCCTCATGGAGCAGTAGGTCTGCTTGCATTGGAGCAATATGTAACTGAAGAAAAATTAGATAATTATTGTGGAGTTGTTCTTGAAACTGCACATCCAGCAAAATTTAAAGATATTGTTGATAGTTCGCTAGATTGCAATATTGAGATTCCCAAAGTTCTGCAAAAAGCAATTGAAAAAGAAAAAAACAGCAGATTTCTATCTGCTGATTATGAAGAGTTCAAAAAATATTTAATGAATTTGTAATGCTTTATGATATAAGAACAAACTAAAGAGCAATCTGTTCTTATTTATTAAAATAAATTACTAATAATTTTATAAGCACCAACATAAGTTCCAATAGCACTTCCAATTCCACTTAAAAGAAAAACTAATAATATTTTCAGCAATCTATTTTCCCACCATTTTTTGAAATGCGAAACATCTTCTGTTACAGATTCAAACTCCTTTACTTTTGGAGGTTGAAAATATGCTTGTACAAAAGCAACAACATATCCAGCTCCAATAACTGGAGTTAAACTGGTTATTGGTGCTGCAAGAAAAGCCGAAATTATGGCTAAAGGATGACCTAAAGCAATGAGAGCACCAAAAGCACTTGGAATTCCATTTGCCAAAATCCAAAATAGTGCGTTATCTCCAGCAACTTCTGCTCCTTTGGTAAAGCCAATATAAAATAAGGAAGCAATAATTATCGTGGGAATTCCATATCCAATTATCTTAATTGCAACTGATGCAGGTGGTATAACTTCTATTTCTTCAAGATTTTGCTCAGCATCTGATTCTAATGCTTTAATAATTCCATTTACATGTCCAGCACCAACAACCGATACTATTTTATAACCGTTTGCTTCTTTCATTTTTTGGGTTAAATAACTATCACGTTCATCAATAAGAACTTTTTTTAGAACAGGCATTTGTTTACCCATTTCTGCCATCATTTCATTGAGTACATCTTTTTGCTTAATTTCTTCGATCTTTTCTTCGCTAATTTCTTCTTGCTCAAATACAGATGCTAAACCTACAGTCATTAGTTTTGTTTTTTGCCAAAAACTCATTGAGTTCCATGCACGTTTTAAAGTAATTCTTACATCTCTATCAACAAGTTCTATTGGAATATTGAATTCTTTTGCTACTTTTGTAGCTTCTAAAAGTTCAACACCTGGTTTAACTCCAAGTTTTTCACCTAGTTTTTTTTGATAGGATGCTAATAAGATATTTATTAAAAGTGTGCTTAGTTGTTTTTCTTTTATTAGCTGTTTTAAATCTAATTCTTCCCAACGCTTTCTTTCCGATAAAGCTTTAAAACGCTGTGGGTCAAGTTCAACGCACACAACATCTGGCTTTTCATTTGATATAACTTCGCGAACTAAGTTAGCCGAATTTTGTGAAATATGAGCTGTGCCAATTATAAAAAATTCTTTTCCATTTATTTTAACATGATGTACATCAGATGAATATTTTGTTTCGTTTGTGGGTGTTATTTCCATTTAGATTGGGACCTTGTGATTAAAATGCTCCAATTTATTACAACTGGAGCATTTGTAATAATTATTTGTTTTTCTTTTCAAATTTCCAGTTTTCATAATAATCAAAGTTAACAATTGCGTTTAGCTCCTTTAACTCTTTATTTTTATCATTTAGAATTGTCTTAATAATATCACCTGTAGATAATATTCCAATTATTTTGCCTTCTTTTTCAATAAATAAATGTCTAATTCTTTTTCCAAGCATAATATCTTGTAAAGCAAATACAGAATTATTGTGCTGTGCTGTTTTTAATTCTGTTGACATAACATCTTTAATTTTAGACGTTTTAGAAAAGAAACCTTCAGTAACAACGTTAAGCATTAAATCTCTTTCAGTCCAAATTCCAACATAGTTTTCATTATCTTTAATTGCAATTGCACCAATTTTCTTTTCCAACATTATTTTTAAAGCATCGGCAACAGTTGCATCTGGAGAAGTAGAAATAATATCATAACTTTTTTCATTTATTATATCTTCTGCTGTATACATAAATACTCCTAAAAATTTGAGAAAAATATAACTTATCTTAATAAATATGATTTATAAGGATGTGTAAGATATAGCATTTATTTAATAAATGCTATATCACAAAAAATTAATGTTATTTTTTTAATAAAATTATCTTATGGTTTAATTACAAATTTCTTTTTGCTCTTTCTGCTTCAGTTAGTTTAAATATTTCATTAAAAACATCTTCTTCAATTTTAGTAAATGCTTTGTTTCTTCTTTCCATTACTTTTTTAGCAACTTCAATGCTTTTATAAAGGTTATAAGTTGAAGTAGATTCTGAACCACGCCAGGCAAAAGAAGTGATATATTTATCAGGAAATCCACCTCCAAAAATATTTGAAGAAAAACCAACAACAGTGCCAGTGTTAATCATTGTGTTAATTGCAGTTTTAGAGTGATCACCAATTATTAATCCAACAAAAATGGAACCTGTATCAATAGGCTCACTATCATTAATAATAACTTTTACGTTGCTGTAATTATTTTTTAAGTCGCTATTATTTGTATCAGCTCCAAGATTTACCCATTGTCCAAGATATGCGTGACCTAAAAACCCTTCGTGTTGCTTGTTGGAATATGAATGAATAATTGATTGCTCAACTTCGCCACCAATTTTGCATGCTTTTCCAATACTTGTATTTTCATAGATTTTAGCACTTATTTTAATAATTGAATTTTCTCCAATAAAACAAGGTCCTTCAATTACAGAATTTGGCATTATTGTTACATTTTTGTCAATAAAAATAGGACCATTTTCAGCATCAAGCACAACTCCAGGTTTAACTTTTGTTCCTTCGCCAATAAAAATATAACTTTTATTTAAAAAAGAAACACTTTCATATATATTTCCTAATACCATTTTGGCATTTTTATCAACTAATAAATTGAAATCATTGAATATTTCAATTCCATTTCTGTTTACTAAATCCCAAGGATAATTTATTATTACTGCTTCAATGTTTGTTTTATTTAGATTTTGAAAATCAGAAATCGAGAAAGTTTCTGGTAAATTTACCCTAAATTTTTCCAAATTATGACCACTGACTTTTGCAGCAATTACTTGGTTATTAAATAGAAAAAGAGTATTATCTTCAAATTGAAGAAGGGTTTTTGCCAAATTTGAATCTAAAATGACTCGTCCATTTATAAATAAACAAGTATTTACTTTTTGATTCATTTTGTTTACTAAAACCTTAGGATTTTCTTTTTGGATTAGTTTTTCTAAATACTTCCGTGAATGCAATGTAACAATTTGAGTAGGGAAATGATATGTGATTTTTTCACGAAGAGTTAAAATTCCACTTAACAAGTCATAAATTGGTCTTGAATAAACTAAAGGCAGTAAATTAGCATATCCTTTATCTTCAAAAATACAGATTGAATCGATCATTGAAAATCCTTACAAATACTAAAATAAAAAAAGCTCAAAAAATATTGAGCTTTTTTGAATTAAACAAAAATTATTCAATTGCCTTTTTTAATTTTTTTAAAGCAAAGAGAACCATTAAGGACGCCATTCCTGCAAAGAAAATGAGGATTAAGAAAAACTGCCATAATTCCCATTGTTGATAATATCTTCCAACAAATCCTGCAAGATAATTACCAATTGCAGTAGCACCAAACCAACCGCCCATTAATAAACCTTTCATTTTGGGAGGAGCAACTTTTGAAACAAATGAAAGTCCCATTGGACTTAAATTTAGTTCTGCAATAGTTAGAGCAAAATAAGTTGAAATTAGGAAAAATGGAGAAACGGTAATAGCAGACTGACCACCATTAAGTGAGTAAACAGGAGCTAATCCTATTGCTGCAACTAACATTATTACATAAGCTAATGCAGTAATTAACATACCAATTCCAATCTTTGCTGGTGAAGAAGGTTCTAAACCACGTTTATTTAAGTATGCAAATATTCCTACAACAACTGGAGTCATTAAAACAATAAACATTGGATTGAAGACTTGAAATTGTTCTGGTGAAATGTTTCCCATTTCAGGAAGTGTATTAATTTTATAAATTATGGTAGAAACACCAACAATAGCAAAGCCTGCACCAATTGATTTACTTTTGGAAGAAGAAGATTTTTTTAATGCAACAGTAGTTCCAAGAATAATAAAAAGAATTGCATGCAATCCTATAACATCAAAAAGAAGGAATAGAAATTTGCCAACCTCTGGGTCTGTGTAGTCGCGTGCAAAAAGTGAAAGTGCTGCACCATTTTGGTGAAAAGCCATCCAAAAGAAAATAACAATTGCAAAAATAGTTAGCAACGCAAAAACTCTGCTTCTTTCTTGTTCTTTTGTTAAAACTAAATCTTTTTCATCATTTGTGACATGTTTAGATTGGTAATCAGCGTCTTTATAATACTTTTTGAAAGTTGTAAAAATTATTAGAGAAATGACCATTCCAGCTGCAGCAACAGCAAAACCGGCATTATATCCTTGTGCTAAAGTTGCGCCATAATTTTCTACAAAAAAGTTTTTTATTCCAACTGCTGCAAAAGGAGCATAAAATGCACCAATGTTTATACCCATATAAAATATGTTAAATCCAGAATCTTTTAAAGATAATTGCGAATGGCTGTATAAATTACCCACAAGAACAGAAATATTTGCTTTAAATAAACCATTTCCAATAGCAACTACTGCTAAAGCAGCAAACAATAAATATGGTTCTGATGTAGGAATTGCCATCATTGAATATCCAATTCCCATAGTAATTGCCCCGAGAATAATAGTTTTTCCATATCCGAGAACATTATCTGCAATCCATCCGCCAATAATTGGAGTAAAATAAACTCCGGCTAAAAATATTCCATAGATATTTGTAACAGTAGCTTGATCCCATCCGAAACTTTCTTGTAAATAGAAAACAAATATTGCTATCATTGTGTAGAAACCGAATCTT
>PCUD01000039.1:0-5533 GCA_002786785.1 Ignavibacteriales bacterium CG18_big_fil_WC_8_21_14_2_50_31_20
AGACTGTAGTTTGATTGAGATTGTGCTTTTTTCTTGTTCACACAGCCTCTGAATTCTTTGGTATTGAAATCATTAACATTACAACAAATTTAATTTGCTACCAAGATTATTAGTTTCCCAAAAGATATTTCAAAAAATATTTTTAGTATTTGTATGCTTAGAGATTGGTTGATGTTGTGGACCATTGAAACTGCCTCACCATTTAAAATAACAATGGAAAGTTCCACCTTGCTATTACTTTGCTTTATGTAAAATAATATGAGCTAAAATAATTTTATTATAAACAATTTGCCATTTAAACTATTGTTTTTTAACTTGCAAACAAATAAGAGGTTTTAGTGGTAAATACAAATAGGCACATATCTTTTTTCTCCTTTACAAACTTTTCCCATAAAGAAAATGTTTTAATTTTTTTGCATTTAACATTAACCTTTTTACTTAAAACCCTTGGCACACAATTCTTATTTTTTATAATTCCAATAAAACTATTTAAATACTGAGTAAACCAATGATAAAACAAATAATACTAATTATTCTTTTAGCTAATATAGTTTTTGCACAATGGTCAACAACCCCAGAAAATCCTTTACAAATAACAGATTGGGGGCATATTGGAGATGCATGTACGGATGGTGATGGAGGTATTTTTATAGCAATACAAGCACCATTAGCATACCCGCCATGGGTGCAAACGCTTTGGGTACAAAGAGTAGATAAATATGGAAATATAAAATGGGACTATCCCCAAAGAATAGAAGGACATGATATAACAATAGGTTACAACACAACAAAGATTATTAAATCAGAAAAAGGAAGTGCAATTGTAGTTTATAGTGAAGCAGTTGATACAATAGGATTTTTACCTGCGCCAACATATCAACCGGTATTCAGATACCATATATATGCTAATAAAATAGATTCATTAGGCAATTTATTGTGGGGAGAAAAAGGTATAAAAATTATTGAGGTTGATACAGCACAAGCAGAAAATTTTACAGCAGTAGCAGATGACGATGGAGGGGTTTATGTTTCTTATAATTCAAATTTGACATATAAATATAATTCTACAGATAAAGATACAATAAAAAGTTATTTGCAGCATATTTCAAAGAATGGAGAAAAGCTATTTGATGGAGGAGGAAGATTATTATATGAAGGTGTCTATAATAGTGGTGCGTCATCACAATATTTATCAAAAAGGAACCCAGATGGAATATTTTTAGCATATTATAAAGATCAAAATTACACAACGGCTATAATTGAGAGTATCAATCGAGATGAAACAATAGAATGGAGAATCATATCACCACGTATTTTGTCTGGAATAACTTCCGACGTGAAAGGTGGAGGAGCATGGTCAATAGTAAGATATATGGACTCAATTTACAATGTTGTTGCTTACAGAATAGATGAAAATGGGAACTTAACTTGGGGAGAAGATGGAATTGTAGTTTATAAAGATGTTTCGTGGAATTCATTTGCACAACATTTGGAGTTTACAGATAATGAAAAACTATTTGTTCCATTTGGCAGCAGATATCAAATAATTGAGTCAAGTGGTGATTTGTTTTTCCCAAACGGAGGAGAAAATATTTCAAATGATTTGAATCCGATTTATGCTCATGGTATTATAAATAACATTGTTGTGTGGAAAAAAACAATAACTGATTCATCTATAGGTTTTGCAACAAAAGTAAATTCCTTGGGAGAAAAAGAATGGGAAGCGTTATATAGTTTGGCCTTGCCTAATGGAGGTTATGAAATTTCAGACGGTGCTGGAGGAATAATAGCTTATTGGGAAAATCATGGTGTTTTTTTACAGCAAATTAATAAATATGGAGAATTAGGGAAAGTAGTAACAAATGTAAAGGAAGGTAACAATTTAGTTTTCCCAAAATTTGAGTTGCAACAAAATTACCCTAATCCATTTAACCGTAGTACGATAATTAGATATGAAATTGGAGGCACAGGACAAAAGATTCAAAATGTTAAATTGGTTGTATATAATATACTCGGGCAAGAGGTTGCAGTACTTTTTAGTAAAGAGCAAAAATCTGGTAATTATGAAGTTAAATTCGATGCTTCTAACTTACCCAGTGGTATATACTATATACAGTTAATAGTAAGTAACAAAAATAAAATAATCAAATCAATTTATTTAAAATAGGAGGATCTAAAATGAGGAAGTTTTTTTTAATTTTATTAGTATTTATCCCTTTATTAAATTTTGCTGTTCCAATTGATACTGGAATGATAGAATGGGAACAACCAAATGGTGTTACGTTTTATGCTAGAATGGTAGGTGATGAATTTTACATACAGTTTTATACTCAATATAATTATGAGATAAGGCAAGGAAGCGATGACTGGTTTTATTATGCAAGTGAAAGTAATGGAGAAATAATTTTAACCAATTTAAAAGTTGGTATCGATTCCCCACCGGCGGTATCCTACAGTATTCAGCAATCACCAACTTCAGAAAATTTGGTAAATACAGATAAAGAATTATTCAAAGCGGGGTTATTAGTACAAGATAATTTAATGGTTGCAAATATGGCAACTGCTACTGTGAATAACCCGCTTGAAGTTAAAATTGCAGTAATACTTGTCGATTTTTCTGATAATCAGCACTATCAAGAGGGGTCTCACCCAAATGGTTACAAAAAAAGTTATTTTGATAATATGTTTTTCTCTTACAATGACTGGTTCGATACTAATCCTGATGAACCATTTACACATCCTGAGAATTTAAATGTTTATGGTTCTGTTCAAAACTATTATGATGATCAATCCAACGGTAAAGTAAAACTAACAGGCAAAAACGGTTCGTTGGAAATAATGAATCCAATAGATCCCTTATTTCCAACTATTCCTAAATGGGTATATTTAGATGAAACAAAGGATTATTGGGATAAGTTACAAACGGGTTTTACTACGTCAATTGATGCTGAAATAAAACAGAAATATGAAGAACAATTTGGCTCGGTTAATTGGGATGAATATGATTTGTTTATTTACATTTATGCTGGTGTAACCCTTTTTAGTAATAATTTACACCCACACTTTGCCCCAGGTTTAGACCATATTTTTGTTAGTGAAAGATGGTACACTAATCCAAATTATTTTACCAATATTGGTGTTTACTGCCATGAGATAGGACACTATTTTGGAGCAGAAGATGAATATAATGGAAGTGTTGCAACTTATTATTTTGATTTAATGGATGCTGGGAATTATAATGGACCAAATCAAAATGGTGCATGTCCATCTGGAATAAATCCCTACTGGACAATTCATTGGACTTGGGATAATGCAGTTACCCTTAATGGAGCAGAATATTTAGATTATGTAGTTGAATATAATTCTAGCTTACCCAATTACTATAGAATAAATACCCCTGAAGACCCTTCAGAATATTTTATAATTGAAAATCGATTAAGAGATAATTTTGATCGATTTACCCCAAATGATGAAGACTATACAACAAACGATCCAAAAGATATATACAATTATAATGATGGCGGGTTATTGGTTTGGTCAATTGATGAAGATAATGGGAATGATGATAGAGTTGGAATAAAATCAGCAAGTAATATTTATGATTTGACCTACAATTTTGCACATCTTCCATTCCCCTATAATGCGACTGATGGTGTAAGTGGGAAGAACCTTACACATAGTACTTTACCTGACAATAGCATTAGAAATATAACTGATAGTGGAATTGAGTTTACCAATATTCGATGGGATAGTAATAAAAAATGTACTTTAAATATTTCTACTTCTTATGATAATTTTGTTGTAGTTGACCAAAACACAACATGGAATACTCAGCAACCTAATTTTAGTAAGGACCTTTTAATTCTTAGTGGTAATACCCTAACTTTGGAAGATGGAGCAATTCTAAAGTTTAATCAAAACAAACGCATACTTGTGCAAGATGGTGCAACATTAAAAATTGCGAATAATAATACTAATCCAGTTTTGTTTACAAGTGCTGCTGTCTACTATAAATGGCAAGGCATTCAACTACAAGGTGAAAACTCAAAATTAGAAGGAAGCAATTTCTTAATTGAAAATACAAATGATGCTATTACCTTAAATCACAATAGTAACCTTCAAATAGAAAAAGTAACATTTAGAAGTAATTTGAATACAATTAAATTAAATGGTATAAAAGAAGCAAATACTCATATTAATTTTTTCACTTGTAAATTTGATAATTCGCCAATTTATAACCTAAATACTAACACTGCTGAAGACTCTCATAATTTTGCTAACTGTCTTTTTTATAACTCAGATTTGACATTACAAGCAAATGTAAGGTTGTCATTTATTAATAATGATTTTAAAAGTGGCAAAATAAATATTACTGGAATTGTAGTTGAGGAAATTAAAAACAATGTCTTTTATAACTGTAGTCAGTTTTCTATTAGTTCTAGTGAATATAGTGATGTAACATATAATTGCTTCTACCCTTATAATAATAGCATATACTCTAATTTTTCTAATAGTGGGAATTTTATTGCCGAACCATTTTTTATTACTAATACTAGTTCTCAATTGCAACAATATTCGCCGTGCATTGATTTAGGTGATCCTTCAATGGATTATACAAATGAACTTGGCATTAATGGTGGTAGGATCAACATTGGGGCATTGGGAAATACGCCTTTAGCAAATGAACGAAGTTCTACTGTAGCACAAAAAATTAGTGGGACCGTGTTAGGCGATTTATTATTACCAACAACTAGCTGTTTTAACATTGAACAAAACATTACTTTCCAAAATGGTTCAGCTCTAATTGTTAATGGCACGTTAAATATTAGTGGCACAACAACCAATAAAGTAATTTTAGATTTCCAATATGCACAAAACCCACCTATGAATGGTATTAAAATAAACTCTGGTGGAACAGCTAATATCTCAAATGCAGAAATTAGAAATGCATACAATGGAGTTTATGTTAATGGTGGAGCTTTAAATATTGACAATTCTCTAATCCGAAATGGCTATAGTGGAATTCTGCTTTATAATACAAATAATTCAAATAATGATACTTACATAACCAACACAAGAATATATGAACAAACCGTTGGTATAGATTTTTATAATTCTACTGATGTGCATTTATCACACAATCAGATTGACCACAATTATATTGCACTAAGTACTTATGGTTCTTCACCGTACCTAGCCCCAGATGGTAATAACTCAGTATCCGTTGGTTATAATTGGATTCATACAAATAGTTTTGGTCTTATGGCTGATTATAATTCCAATCCATGGCTTGGAAGAGTCTCTTGCTTAACATTTGGTGGAAATAATATCATAGATTTAAATACGACAAAAGATATAAATCTAAATAACAATTGTACTGTTTATGCAGAAAATAATTATTGGGGTGGTGGTCCTGGCTCATATTATAAAGGCACAGGTTGTTATGTTTATGATACTCCCTTCTTAACTTCGCCACCACAAATGAGTCAAAACAAAATTAAAATCACTCCAGAAGAGGAAATGTTTAATAATA
>PCUD01000039.1:5570-6845 GCA_002786785.1 Ignavibacteriales bacterium CG18_big_fil_WC_8_21_14_2_50_31_20
AAATCTGGTTATAACGAAAGCTGGCAAATAGAATGGAAATTACTCTATGCAAGAAATTTAATGCGAGTTAAAAAGTATAACCAAGCAGCAAAAATATGTGAGAGTGTAATAACAGAATTCCCAGATTCTGCACGGTCATATTTAGCATTAGATTTATTATGGCAATCACGTAAAAATGATGATAAAACACTTTTTAAACAATACGTTGATAATAAAGCAAAATCAAAAGTTAAAAAACAGCTATACGGTGTTGCTGAACTGATGCTAGCTTTTAGTGAAAGGGCGAACACAGCAGATTCAAAAGAAAGAGTAGCAGTTTTAGACGTGATAGGAGAAAAATATAAAGATACTCCTCTTGTTGAACATGTTCTATTTCAAAAGTTCATGTTTTATCTCTATGAAGAAAACAATATTGAATTAGCAAAAACAACTTCTGCCGAATTAGGAAAGCTATTCCCAGAATCTGAATCATATTATGCTTCACAAAGACATCTTGGAAACGATGTAGTAAAACCAACAGAACCACTACTAGCAAAAAATGCTCCTAATGAAGAAATAACAGAAATACCAAAAACATACGAGCTGCTTGGTAATTATCCAAATCCGTTTAATCCAAGTACAACAATAAAATATGCTTTGCCATATAGCTCAAATGTTGAGCTAACTATTTATGACATTACTGGTAAAGTTGTTAAGGTATTTAGTGAAAGTGGACAGTCAGCTGGTTATCAAAATATAGTTTGGAATGGAAATAGCCAGCAAGGTAGCCAAGTTTCAAGTGGTGTTTATTTATACAGATTTAAGGCAACTTCCATTGATGGAAGTAATAAAGTATTTGAAAAAACAGCTAAACTTTTGATGTTGAAATAAAGTAAACCGCAGAGTCGCAAAGACGCTAAGGGATTAAATAATTGAAGGGACAAGTCGCGCGACTTGTCCCTTCAATATAGCAAATAAAAAACTTACGACTTTCGATTCTCGATTAACGTATAATAAAATGAAAATAATTACAATACTAATATTATTATCAACTATTGCTTTTGCAGAGCACCCGGATACAACTATTGCCAAACTAAAGCAGAGAGCGGAGCTAATAGAATTGGCATCCAAAACATTTGGCATTAACAGTAAAATACTTACAGCAATTATATTTACTGAACGCACACTAAATTTTACTTGGGAAGATGATGCTATGGATAACATTCTTGCAGAAGCTGGATTAAACAGCTCAATCGGTTTCTGTCAAGTAAAGTTAAAAACAGCTTATTGGATTGA
>PCUD01000039.1:6870-11241 GCA_002786785.1 Ignavibacteriales bacterium CG18_big_fil_WC_8_21_14_2_50_31_20
GATTCGCTAAATATACTTTATGCAGCTGCTTTTGTTAGAATTGCAATTAGTTATTGGGAAAAAGCTGGTTTTCCAATTGATGACAAAGCAGATATTTTAGGAACGCTATATTCAACTGGTCTTTTCAAAAGAGATGGCACTATAAGAATTCCAAATAATAACCCAAAAGCAAATGAATTTGGCAAAAGAGTTGGTAAGCAATACAATAAACTAGCAAGGGAAAATGATTAACCGCCATTACAAAACTGTTAAACAGCAAGGAAAAATGATATAACGTCAGTGAAAAATGGTATAACGGCATGGAAAAATGGTAAACTACTGGGGAAAAATGACTAAACGGCAAGGAAAAACGGTAAACCAGCATAACAAAATGATAAAACGGCGAGGTAAAATGAGTAATCGGCTGTACAAAATTATTAACCAACATTGTTTAATGGTTTTGTAATGGTGGTTTGTAAATGTATAATAGTAAAATATAAATTTAAATGAGTTTAGAATGAAATTGTTGTTTTACAAGAACACACCCCTGATGCTAAAGCATCTTCCCCTCTCGAGAGGGGATATTCTAAATCATTTCCCATAAAAGTCCCCTCTTGAGAGGGGGTTGGGGGTGTGTTTTTTTTGAGTATGTTAAAATAAGCGCACTTCGTGGAATTTCCCCGAAGTTATAATAACATATATTTAAGTGAAAAAACAAAGCATATAATTTTAATGAAAATTATATGCTAATTAACTAATCACAAACAAATAGGGAGTCTCTAATGTCAACAACAAAAAGAACATTAGCAGAAAAATTGTTATCTGCACAAGTTGCAATCGATAACGCAATATCGGATGTGGAAATTAAGGCATTATTAACAGATTACGGTTACGATGATGTTCGCCTTGCAGAGGGTAAAGCATTGCTGGATAGCGTAAATCAGTTACAACAAGTTCAGCAAAAAGAATATGGAGATCAATTTGAATCAACAAACTCTTTAAATAGCATTTGGGATAGCGCTTATAGTGAATATATGCGTTTTATTAAAATTTCGCGTGTAGCTCTTAAAAATGAGTTGGCAATTTCACAGAAACTTGGTTTAAACGGAGAAAGAAAATCATCTTTTTCTGGATGGTTGGCTCAAGCAAAACAATTTTATTTTAATGCTCTAGCTGATGCAACTGTTTTATCTAAATTATCTTCTTTTGGTATTACACAAGCAAAATTAGAAGCTGGCAAAACTCTTGTTGAAGAAACAGAATCTAAAAATGCAATTCAAGAAAAAGAAAAAGGCGAAGCACAGCAAGCAACACTTGAAAGAGATAATGCTGCCGATCAATTATTTGAATGGGTAGCTGATTTTATTGTTGTTGCTCACATTGCTCTTGAGGGTAAACCACAACTATTAGAAAAACTTGGTATTGTTCAACGTTCATAGAGTATTATCCAAAAACTTAATTTACTCATATCTGTTAAGTAGTTGATGAGTACGCTCATCAACTATACAGATTTTTATTTTGTTAAAGCGATATTTATCAATAATAATTATTAATCTTGTTTAATTCCAACGACAATTATAAATACCTAATGTTTAACAGAAAAATACTAATACTATAGGGCGGTTTTCTTTTTGCTAAAGAACTAAAAAAAATATTTCTAGTCTTTGTATGTTTATATATTAAAAATATAATTATGAGATGAAATGAATAAATTAAAATTTGAATTGGAAGTATATACTTTCCAAATTGATATTGTGGGGCATTTAAGCAATATTATTTATGTGGAATGGCTTGAAATTGGAAGAATAAAATTGCTGGAAGCAATGGAGTTGCCAGTTACAGAGTTAACAAAAAAAGATATTTTTCCAATTCTTGTAAATACAAATATTACTTATAAGCAGCCAATTTTCTTTGGTGATAAGGTTACATGCGAAGCTTGGATTTCAAAATTGAACGAAGCTTCTGCAATTGTTGAATTTAGGTTTTATAAAAATGATGGAGTTTTGGCGGCTACAGCAAATCAAAAAGGTTTGTTTATTACAGGAAGTACAGGAAAACCGTTTCGATTAACTGAAGAGTATAGAAAACCTTTTGAAAAGTACCTTATTATAGAATAGTTTTAGAGAGGATATTATTTAATAATTTAGTTATGTTATTTAGTAAAAAATTAAAATTAAAGAGTGATTTATGTATATCAAAATTGATTCTAACCAAAGTGGAAGTAACAAAAACGCACCAACTTTTGAATTCCATATTGCTGCTAATTTGCGAAAGAAATATGAAGTAAGCGATGAACTATTCTCAATATCGGGCAATATTATTTTTGCAAATATTGGTCAAGTAAGAAAATTTGTAAATAATTTTAATAAATCCAAGAAGGATAGTCAAAAAATAAAAGTAAGCGAAGTTAACGCTGCTGGCTTAATAGATGAAATATTTCACTATGTAATTAGAAAATATGAGGACGAACTTAACCCTAAAGTATTTAGCCGAGCTATTGAGCATCTTGAAAAAGAAATTGGAGAAGATGAATTTAGAAAACTACTTTTCGAATTTATAGAACTATTTCCACCAGTAGATGTTTACAAAGGCAAAGCAACTCCGTTTGAATATTTAGGCTCATACACTGGAGGAAAATCCATTAAAGAAATAACAATAGAAGAAATGTTCCTTTTGAACTTTGCTAATATAAATCCAGCAAATGAAAAACTTAAAGAACTTTTTGATGAAAATTATTTTAAAAACAAAGAAATATTTAAGAAAACTATAAATGGACTAAAATCATTTTTTAAGAGCGAACCGGCAATTGGCAGTGAAAAAATGGATTTGTTTGAATATTTATTTAAGCCAATTTTAAGCAGACCAACTAGTTTAGCAGAACAATTAGACTACATATTAGAGAAATGGGATATCATTTTAAGAGATAAATTCTTAAACAGAGTTCTTTCAAACAAAGACTTGGTAAAAGAAGAAATTACATTTGATTATAGCGGTGGAGGCGGAGGTTCAGCGCCTACTATCGTTCCTAAATACAAGGGTGAATATGATTCTACAGATGGTTTTACATTAGGAAAATCTCTTTTCAATTATGCAGATAATATAAATACTACTTACGAAGAAACAGAACAATTTACATCCGATATTCATTGGATGCCAAATGTAGTTTTGATGGCAAAAAATATTTATGTGTGGCTTGACCAACTTTCTAAAAAATATCAGAGAGAAATAAAGACTTTAGACCAAATTCCTAATGAAGAATTAGAAGAACTTGCGCGTAGAAATATAAACGGACTTTGGCTAATTGGTTTGTGGGAAAGAAGTTCAGCTTCCAAAAAAATTAAACACATTATGGGTAATATTGATGCGGTTGCTTCGGCGTATTCGTTGTACGATTATGCAATTGCTTGGGATATTGGTGGGGAAGAAGCATATAATAATTTTAACGCAAGAGCCAAAGCGAGAGGAATTCGTTTGGCTAGCGATATGGTTCCCAATCATACTGGAATTCACTCTGATTGGGTTCGTAATCATCCTGAGTATTTTGTGCAAGTTTCAGAACCTCCATTTAATTATTCATTTAATGGTGAGGATTTATCGGAAGACCCTAACATTGAAATTAAAATTGAGGATGGATATTGGGAAAAACGTGATGCTGCTGTTGTATTTCGTAGAATTGATAAGAGGTATAATGATGTTCGCTATATTTATCATGGTAATGATGGAACAAACATGCCTTGGAATGATACAGCACAACTTGATATGCTAAAGCATGAAGTCCGCGAAGCTGTAATTCAAAAAATATTTGACGTTGCACGTAAGTTCTCTATTATTCGTTTTGATGCTGCAATGACTCTTGCTAAAAAACATTTTTCTCGCTTATGGTATCCACAACCTGGAATGGGCGGCGATATTCCTTCGCGCGCAGATCATTCAATGTCGCGTGAGGAGTTCGATTCATTTTTCCCAATAGAATTTTGGCGCGAAGTAGTTGATAGAATAAATCACGATATGCCTCAAACCCTTCTGCTTGCTGAAGCATTTTGGTTAATGGAAGGATATTTTGTACGCACACTTGGAATGCACCGTGTTTATAATTCAGCCTTTATGCACATGATGATGAAAGAAGAGAATTCAAAATATCGTGAATTGATATATAACACACTCGAATTTGAGCCAGAAATATTGAAAAGATATGTCAATTTTATGAGTAATCCAGATGAAGAAACTGCAATTCAACAATTTGGTACTGATGATAAATACTTTGGTGTATTAACTTTGATGATTACTTTACCAGGACTTCCAATGTTTGCCCACGGACAAATTGAAGGTTTTACTGAAAAGTACGGAATGGAATACAAGCGCGCTTATTATGATGAAAAACCAAAAGATTGG
>PCUD01000039.1:11248-21807 GCA_002786785.1 Ignavibacteriales bacterium CG18_big_fil_WC_8_21_14_2_50_31_20
ATTTTTATGACTTAAATGGAAATCTTAATGACAATGTTTTTGTTTATTCCAACAAAGCGGGTAGTGAAAAATCGTTAGTTTTATATAATAATAAATATGATAAAGTTTATGGAAATTTTCAGAAATCAACACCAAAACTAATTAAAATAGACGATAACAATAAATATTTAAAAGAACTTAATATCAATGAAGCCCTTGAAATAAATGGGAATAGTGATTATTTCTATATTTTTAAGGATTTATCAGCTAATTTGGAATATCTTTATAAAGGCTCAGATTTATGGCAAAATGGTTTTTATTTTGAATTAAATGGTTTTGAAAGACGTGTTTTTACCAACATCCGAGAAGTAGTAGATACAAACGGTAAAATTTACGATTTGTATATAGAATTAAATGGAAAGGGAGTTTATTCTATTTTGGAAGTTTTGGATGACAAAAAACTTGCCCCAGTTTATAACACATTTTCAAAATTATTTGAAGAAGAAGAAATCGTCAATTTTATTGATAAATTAATTTTGAAACCTTCTAAAAAGGATAATTTAAAAACTGAGTTTAATTCAGTACTTCAAAAAATTGAGTATTATGCAGATGCAATATCATTGCATACTGGATTGAAAATATTGTTCACTGAAATTGAAAAGAACATTTTAGCAAAATTTGAAATTGTAAGAGAATTAAACCTTTTAATCAAATCAGAGGTTTCTGAGGAGAAAAAACGCAATGTAAATCTTTCAAAATATTTTATACTTAGCACTCATTCGGATTATTTAGAGAATTCCAAAATATTTTTTGCGTGGATAATTCAAAATGAAATTGAATCTCAAATTGTGAACAAAAATGAAGCTAAGCAATTAACAAATAAAATATTAAACAAGGTTTTTACAAATTCCATTTATAGAACAGGCAAAGGTTACGAAGAAGTTGTTAAAACAATTTCGCTTTTGGAAGTTTTATTGGAAGATTTTACTACCATTTCAACTGGCTTAAATTACGCAAAAGTTGATGTAAAAAAGAAAAAAGACATAATTGATTATTTGCTTTCTTCCAAAAAGGAATTTGTTAGAAAATTATTTGAAGACAATTATGTGCATAGATATTTAGAAGTGAATATTTATAAAGATACTCGTTATTATAATAAAGAAAGATTTGAGGAATTTGCTAAATGGATAATTAATATTTTTATGATTAATAGATTAACAAAAGATAAAAGCACTAACGAAAGGGAATTGCTTTCATTTTATTGCTATATGTATGAGTACCTAATAGAATCTTCTGTGGAATCTGGTTTTCAACTCGATGTTTTAGAAGAAATTATTATTCATAAAAATATGAACAAATAGTGTTTTATAATTTTGAGTGTATTGAAAGAAATCCTCTCAATTTGAGAGGATTTCTTGTATTAATTAACATTACTTTTATTTGGAAGCGAAAAATTAAATTTGCTTCCTTTTCCAATTTCGCTTTCAATCCAAATATTTCCACCATGTTTTTCGATAAGCTCTTTACATAGAATTAATCCAAGTCCAGTGCCAATTTCGTTGTTTGTTCCAAGTGTTGTTTTGTGAGTTTCAATTCTAAATAATTTAGAAATATTATCTTGGCTCATACCAATTCCTGTATCAGAAATAGAAATGATAACTTCAGAATTCATCGTTTTAGCATCAATTTCAATTTTGCCACCAGATTCTGTAAACTTTATTGCATTTGAAACTAAATTACGGATTACTGTGCTAATTGCTTTCGAATCAGCAAAAACAGGAGTATTTTCGGTAACATTGCTTTTTAATTCAATATTTTTATTAGTTGCAGTTGTAGTCAAAATTTCAATAATTTTAGTTATATTTTTATGAATATCAATATTTTCAAAATAATATTCCATTCTTCCAGTTTGAGTTTGTGCCCATTTTAATAAACCGTCTAAAAGTTCATAAACATTTGAAGTTGAATTTTTGATTATTTTGATTAATTCTTTAATCTCATCTTGACGTAAATCGTCAAAATCCTCATCCAACATTTCGCAGATTCCTAAAATTCCATTAAAAGGACCTTTTAAATCGTGAGAAATTATTGAAAAAAATGTATCTTTATTTGCATTTAACTCCAATAAATCTTTTTCTGATTTAATCAATTTCTTATTTAACTTTTTAAAAGAGATTCTACTACGAGATATTAAAACCAAAATTATTAGAGCGAAAATACCGCAAACAATAAGTACACCTCCAATGTATTTTTGATCCATAATTGTCAATTTTTGGATTTCATTATTTTTACGAAGTATCAAATTTTCTTGAGTTTGTTGCTCTGTATGATTTTTAATCTGCAGACTAATAAATTTTTGAATTTTCTCTTTGTTAAACGTGCTATCTTTTAATGCTGAAGCACTTTTGAAATATTCAAACGCTTTAGAAATATTACCTTTCCTCTCTTCAATTTTGGAAAGCATAAATTTGTTATCCCTAATTAACGCAATATAACCATTTTGAAGCGATCTTTCATAGCTTAGATTTATGTATTGACTTGCCGAATCAATTTTATTTATTTCAAAATAATTTTGTCCTAGATGGTATTCTGAAGTAGCTATTCTGTTATCATTATTTATTCTTTTTGCCTCATTCAAGGCTTTTGTGAAATATAAAAGGGCATTTTTATAGTCCTTCATTTTGTTATAAACATCACCAATTTGGGTGAAAAAGAATGATAATGAGCGGCTCTCTTCCTCTTTTTTCAATATTGCTTCATACCCAAGTTGATAGTATTGTAATGCTTTTTCATAATATTTTTTGAAGGAATAACATTTGCCAAAATTTGAATACGAATAAGAAATTGCACCAAAATCATTTATTTTTAAAGAAATATCCAATGCTTCGGAATGCCATTTTAGAGCTTCATCATAGAGTTCCCAATCCTGATAAATTATTCCAATATTATTTAAAACAAGAGCAACACCTTTAAAATCTTTAATTTTCTTCCTAATTTTTAATCCTTTATGATAATTTTCAAGCGCTTCATTGCTATTTCCTAAACCCCAATAAGCCGAAGCTAAATTATTATAAACTCGTCCTAACCAAATACTATCTTGAAATTCAGTAAATAGAGTTAAGGCTTGTTTGTAATAATCGATTGTTTCTATATAACTTCCATTTTGCCAATGATAAATGCCAATATTATTAAATATCACAGCTCTTTTTTGTTTATCATGTTCAAATTTTAACGATTGAATAAGATAATCTATCGCCAAATCCTTGTCTGTTTTGTTAGCGATATTGGAAAGTTGTTTCAGAATTTTTACGTTATTTGAATCTATTTTTGATTCGCTTAAAGCAAGTTTTAGGCTATCAATTTTGCTGTTTTGGGAAATAATATTAAAATTTAAGCTAAAAACAATAAATAAAAGTGTTGCTAAAAACATATTCTTATTAAGAAAATCCAATTTATTTTTCATATGTATTGTAGGTTAATATCGGAAATAATTATTTATAAATAACAGATGAATAAAAATTTATTTGTTTAATTTTATAAAATTAAAATTTATAATCAAGTCTCGAAATAATTAAATTTTTGTTGAATAAGATAAATGAAATATGATCATATTACTGTTATTAAATTGTTAAAAGTCGAAATTGAGAGAATCAAAGAATTACTTTTAATTAATATAAAATGTATATTTAAAATAAAAATAATAGTTTGATTTAACTTAAGTTATCGTTTTGAGTTAAAAAAAACTATTCTTAAACAAGAATGTTAAATACTCAATAAATCGTTTTAACAATCTCAATTAAAAATAGATATAAGGAATATATAGATGGAAATCTCTGAGAGCAAAAAAGCTCCGCAATTTATATTGCCAGATAGTGATGGAAATATGATTTCGTTAAAGGACTTTTTAGGACAAAAAGTTATTTTGTACTTTTATCCTAAAGACAATACTTCTGGTTGCACAGCCGAAGCTTGCGATTTTAACAGCTCGCTTAAAGCATTTGATAAAATTAAGACAAAAGTAATTGGAGTGAGTAAAGATTCACCCAAATCGCACATAAAATTTAGAGATAAATATGATTTGAAATTTACATTATTAAGTGACGAATCAACCGAAATAATTCAAAAATATGGTATTTGGAAAGAAAAGAGTATGTATGGGAAAAAATATATCGGAGTTGAGCGAACAACTTTTATAATAGATGAAAAGGGAAAAATTGAGAAGATTTTTCCAAAAGTTAAAGTTACTGGTCATGTTGAGGAAATTTTGGCTTATTTATCGAAAAAATGAGAGGTAAAAATGTTATATGTAACACGTAGAGAAGTTTTTAGTGCGTCTCACAGATTAACAAATCCTGATTTAACCGATAATGAAAATGTTGATATTTACGATAAATGTAATAATCCTTATGGACACGGACATAATTACACTTTGGAAATAGTTGTTGCTGGTGATATTAATCCAAAAACTGGATATGTAATTGACTTAAAAAAGTTAAAAAAAATTATAAAAACTAAAATTATCTCTAAAGTTGACCACAGGCATTTTAATTATGAAGTCGATTTTATGCAAGGAATAATTCCAACAACTGAAAATATTGCTGTTGGAATTTGGAATGAATTAGTAAACGAAATTAAAGAAGGCAGGTTGTATTCGGTTAAATTATTGGAAACTGAAAACAACTACATTGAATATAAAGGAGGTTGAGCTTTGAATTTAGAAAATGTATCCGAAAAAGTAAAGGACATTTTAACCGAAATAGGTGAAGATCCTGAAAGAGAGGGTTTATTAAGAACTCCAGAAAGAGTTGCAAAAGCATACAAATTTTTAACAAAAGGTTACCATCAAAATGTGGATGAAATTTTTAATAGAGCCATTTTTGAAGAAAAATATGATGAAATGGTGATTGTTAAAGATATAGATTTTTACAGTATGTGCGAGCATCATATGTTACCATTTTACGGTAAGGTGCATGTGGCTTATATTCCTAACGGCAAAATAGTTGGATTAAGCAAAATTCCAAGAATAGTTGAAATGTTTGCCCGCAGATTGCAAGTTCAAGAGCGATTAACTCAACAAATAGCAGATATTTTGGATGAAAAATTGCATCCAAAAGGGGTTGCCGTTGTTATTGAAGGTTTTCACATGTGTATGATGATGCGCGGAATTGAGAAGCAAAATTCAACAACAACAACAAGCGCTGTTCACGGTGCATTCCGTGCAGAAAAAACTAGATTAGAATTTCTAAATTTAATTTCGAGAAATAGATTATAATGAAGAAACAACAAAAAAATGTATGGATTACTGGTGCTAATTCTGGAATTGGAAAATCTATTACTCATCAATTTGCACAAAATGATGTATTCTGTCTTGCAACTGCAAGAAGGGAAGATGCACTTTTTAGAATGAAAAATGAAAATGATGCCATTTCAAAAAATATTGAACTTTTGCTGCTTGACATTTCAAAGACTGATGAAATCTTTGAAATAACCAACAAAATGATTAATAAATATGATGTTGATTGCTTAATTAATAATGCTGGAATTTCAACATTTACACCAGCCGAAATAGATACAATAGAAACAGTTAAATCAATCATTAATATTAATTTAATAGGAGCAATTGCATTAATCAAAAGCTTAATTCCACATTTTAAAAAACGTGGTGGTGGAACAATTATTAATATACTTTCGGTTGCAGCTACAAAAGTTTTAACTAATAGCAGCATTTATTCTACTTCAAAAGCTGGGCTATTAGCTTACACAAATGTTCTAAGAGAAGAAGTTAGAAAGTACAATATTAAAGTAATAAATATTTTACCTGGCGCTACAAAAACTCCAATATGGTCTTCTGAGATGCTAAATAAATACGCAGCTAAAATGATGTCTCCAGAAGATTTGGCTTCTTTTATTTATAGTATTTACAGTTTGGATTCTACTCTGGTACCTGAAGAAATTACGATAAGACCTATTGGTGGTGATTTGTAAATTATCATTTTGTATGGTTGATTATTTCAAAATAATCAACCATACATTTTATTTAATTATATTCTTTATTTCTGAAACTATTGCATTCGTTACCTTTAAAACCGCGTTTCCCTTGATGATTAAATTTCCCATCTTTCTCACCAAACATTGCATAAATTTTTGTCCATTTAGACTTTTGTGTATCGTCAAGCATGTTGTAAATATCTAACCATAATGCAATCTTGGATTGTTTGATTTTTGCTTTTAGGTCACTGTTTGTGCTGGTTAGTTTTAGTAATTCTTTTGAATCTATTTTGTTATCGACCATCATCTTACGGATAGCTAATCTGTTTTTTTGAATTTCGTTTTGTGCGTCTAATTCAAGATTTTCATTTTTAAATCGTAAATCACTAATTTTTAGAACTTGTTCTTCAGTCAAGTTTAAATTGGCTTTCATTCTTTCATTTGGAGCTTGCATACAATTACCACATCCCATTTTGTGCTTTAAGTTAAACATTTTATCACCCTGCCCATTTTTAGGTTGAGCGTTCAGAGAAGTTCCTACGATTAATAATGCCATCACTAATAAAAAAAATACTCGTTTCATTTTGTTACTCCTTTTGGTTAATTACAGTTTCTGACACTTTGACATTTAAATGCCAAATATGGTTTAAATAATTCAAAAAAAATGTTATAATTTCTAAAATTTCTCAAAAATTGATTTTGTTTAACCTGGATAATGCAATAGGATTAAAATAAACAATTTTAGAAAAAGAACAATCAATATAGAAGCGAACTTGCCCCGACATACTCGGTCTTAGCGTTTGTACCCAAAAGGTTAAGTGAACAATGGCATAAACGCTTAGAGCGAGTTAGTCGAATATGTATTAGTGCTTTTCTAATGCATGTTTCGGGTTTAATTGGTCTTATTTTTTCAATAAAATGAAAAGTGTTAAGATTATTAAAGAAAATATTGATAAAAATTCATAGATTATTTAGAAATATATTTGTTCAAACGATTAAACCATTAATCAGTTATATTTGTCAAAAGCAATAGTTAAATTGAATTATGGATTTTGTGGAAGATAAAGATTTAGTAAAAGAATTTCTAAATGGAAATGAAATTGCATTCAGAACAATTGTTGATAGATATTCCAAAAAAATTTATTGGCATGCACGTGGAATGTTGAATAATCATTTTGACGCTGATGAAGTAACTCAAGAAGTAATTATTGTTCTTTATAAAAAATTGCACACTTTTAATTTTAATTCAGCTTTATATACGTGGATATACAGAATAACTTCCACACGGACATTGAATTTTATTAGAAAGAAAAAGATTAAGGAATTGTTTTCAATTTTTGATGAAAAATATGATAATTTAAAATCAGAAAGTGATATTCTAAATAACTTTGAACATAAAGATGAAATTGAAAGAATTGAGAAAGCATTGCAAAAATTACCAATAAAACAGCGAGAAGTATTTATAATGAAAAGTTTTGAGGAAATGAGTTATAAAGAAATATCAGAAATCACTGGGAAAAGCGTTGGTGGATTAAAAGCTAATTATTTTCACGCATTAAAGAAAATAACGGAGTTATTAAATGAAAAAGAATAATAAATTTGAAGAGATTGAGCTTTTGGAACAAAGGTTATCTCAGAAATTAGAGGTTTATAAAAGCTATAAAAACTCGCAAAATAATAACACATATTTTGATAGTATTAGTTCAATTGCATTGTCTAAAATAGATAAAAAGAACAAACCATTTTTCCAATTTAATCCATCAGTAGCATACGCAATGGTATTTATTATTAGTTTTATAGTTTCTTATCAATTATTCAATTTTAACGAAAGCTTTACTTTTTTTAATTCAAATTTCTATTTTTCGGAAACTACTATTTGGATTGAAGAGGAGGAATATTTATCAAGTGTGTTGGATGAAGAAATTGATTTGGATTATGTTAATTACATACAAAACGAAATAGAATATTCAAGTAGTCGTTTTATCATTAATGATATTAACCAATTATCGGATAGAGAATTAGATGAAGTTTATGAAAATATTAAAAATAAAAAAATATTTTAGGAGTATGTTATGAAACGAGCAAGTGAAAACATTTACACACAAGAAAATGATTATGGTTGCAAGTCCCATCTGATAAAAGCAAATAATTATGAACAGATGAAAACAAAAATAATCAATATATTTTCGTTGAAGTTAGTAGTAATAGCATCTATCTCAATTCTATTCTTATTTAATTCTTTTACGCTGGCTCAAAATGATGATAGAGAAAATAAATGGAGCAGAAAACATGGAAAAATTGAACAATTGGAGAAAATTAAAATAATTGAATTGCTTGATTTAGATGAACAAACAACATTAACATTTTTTTCAAGAAGAGATGAACATCACGATCAACAAAGAAGCTTGATGGATAAAAGAGATTTGCTTTATGATGAACTATATAAAACTTTTAATTCCAAAGATGAAGTTGATTATCATAGTAAAATTAGTGAAATATTTGCTGTTGAAACAGAGATGCTGAAGCACAGGGAAAATTTTTTCAGTTCCTTAAGCGATATTTTAACAGAAAAACAAATTGCAGAACTAATTGTTTTTGAAGTAAATTTTAGAACAGAAATGCGCCATCAATTCATTAAACAAACTGAAAAAAGAAAATTTAGAAATTAATTAAATAAGCAATTAATAATGTTAATACAATTTATTTTAAACATTTTGTATTGTGAGGGTAAGTAATATTAAGATTTAATTTTTTTTGTACGTTGCAAAATTAAATCTAAAACAATATAAATTTGAATGTTACTAAACTATTAATTATGAAAATATTTATAGCATTTAAAAAAAACATTTTCTAACTTGCAATCCCATTTTTAATGGAGTAGTTAGACAAATTTCTTTAATAAAAACGATTTAATATCTTTTATGAAATTTAATTTACTTGTAATAATCATATCAATATTTCTATTGTCATTCACTCCACAGGATGATTTAAAAAGCTCAAAACTTACTAAAATTGGAAAAGACGATAACTCCCATTATACAAATGTTGGAAATATTGGAATTACAGTTACAAATTTTGGTACAGTTGGGCATGGATTTGGTCTTTGGCCACAGCAGCCAAATTGTGAATATCCACTTGGTAGTGGCATTGAACATCTTTTTGATGGCGGACTTTGGATTGGCGGTTATTTAAGTAACGATGAAAATGGATCTGGACGTGTTGGACCATTTGTTACAACAGGCGCTGTTGATGCTTCTTCAGTTAGTAACCGTGGTGGTGGTTTTGAATATACAAATGCAGTTTCTTCTACCGTTGTTGAAAGATCATCATTAATTGATTCAAAGTTTTTTTCTCCTACAGCTATTTCGCACCAAGATTTTAACATAAATTTTACGGATACCAACAGAACTCTAAATAATGGTGAAGTAATTGTTGACCACGTTCCACTTGGTATTGTTGTTAATCAAAAATGCTACTCATGGAATTATCCTTTTGCAGATTTCTTTGTGATATTTAATTATTGGATTAAAAATACTTCCCAAAAACATATCGATTCAATTTACGTTGGTTTATGGAATGATACTGTAGTTCGTAATACTAATATTACTTCTCCACGCACAGGAGCCCCATTTTTTAACAAAGGTGGAAACGGATATAATGATTCTTTAAAAATTGCTTATGAATTTGATGCTACTGGAGATGTTGGGTTTTCTGATTCGTATATTGGAATTCAATTTCTTGGGTCTTCCACTTTACAAGATAAAGCTCAATTTGTAACATGGCAATTTAGAAACACAACAGACGCAAAATATTTTGCTCCTCAGAATGATGTTCAGCGTTATAAAAAAATGAGTGGTTATTTTTCAGAAGGTATTGTATTTAATGATGCAATTGCTGCTGATATTAAAAATGCAAGTAATAGATCTGTTTTAATTACGGCAGGTCCATATACATCATTAGCTCCAGGCGATTCAATAAATATTGTGTTTGCTTATGTTGCAGCAAAAAAGGCTGGTTTTGATGACCCTGCTCTTGATACAGAAGTTCAAAAATCCAATTTATATAACAATGCTGGTTGGGCAATTAGAGCATATAATGGCGAAGACAGAAATGGAAATAATATTTTAGATGATGGCGAGGATTTAGATAGTGATGGAAAAATTACTCGTTACATTTTGCCAGCTCCACCACTTTCGCCAAGTATTCGTGTTGTTCCAGAAAATGAAAAAGTAACTGTTTATTGGGATAAAAGAGCTGAAAAATCAATTGACCCAATAAGTGGAAATAAAGATTTTGAAGGTTACAGAATTTATAGAACTAATGTTGGTTTCGATTTAACTTCATCGCAAGATATTATGAAATCGTTAACATTAGCTGCTGAGTTTGATAGCACAGGAAATGATATTGGTTATAATACTGGTTTTGATTTTATTGAATTGAACGAGCCAAAAATATTTCCAGAAGATTCAACAGAATATTGGTACAAATTTGAATTTGAAAATTTGTTAAATGGTTGGCAGTATTTATATTCTGTAACAGCATTTGATGAAGGAGATGCTGCAAATAATCTTGGCTCATTAGAATCAAGTTCA
>PCUD01000085.1 GCA_002786785.1 Ignavibacteriales bacterium CG18_big_fil_WC_8_21_14_2_50_31_20
GAGTTAGTCGAATATGCATTAATGCTTTTCTAATGCATATTTGGGGTTTATCAAATAAGAATTCTGCCATTTACACAAAATATGGTACAGTCTCAAATTTAGAGTTATAATATAAGTATTTTGCCACCTAACATCATTGTTAAAATACGTGAAATAATTTGTAGAGGTTTCTACAGTCTCTTAAATTAAACTTAAGTCCATTTTCCGCTGAACAAGGACAAAAACATATATAAGATATTTATTCCTCAGTATTTTTCTTCTTCTTCTTTTTCTTTTCAATATTGTGTAGTTCAGCTTTTAGTGAAAGTTCTTTATCCTTTTCCTCGTGTGATTCTAATTGCATACTGGCAATATTTGTTGCGTGACTACTAATTCTTTTTAACAATTCAATCAATTCCAAATGTATCTGACTTGATTCAACTGTTTCTGGCACTTCATCAAGTAATCTATCAAAATGAGTTCGTCTTAGTTCTTGCTCCATTAATCTATATTTTTTGTATTTCTGCTTAATGTGCTTTGCATCTTGAAGATTTATATCTTTAAAATATTCTATTGATCGGCTCATTTGTTTAATTGTTTTTAAGTGATATTCTCTTATTTCTCTTTCGCCATCATTTGAAAAATGGATAACATTTTTATTTTTCTTTTTTGCAAGTGGAACTAATCGCTTAGCAATTACATTTCCAATTTGCTCAATTTCAGTAGAGGTATGCATAAGTTGAAAAATTTCATCAGACCGTTCTTCAATAATTGATTCCTGACTAATTTTCCTTAAATATCTATTTATTTTAACACTTAGAAAATCAATTTCCTCTTCTTTTTCAATTATTTCATCTAATTTTTCCTGACTGTAAGTAAAAAACATTGGTAGAATTTCTTCAATCATTGTTTTAACTTTTGATGCCATTCTAATAATTTCAGCCTTTGTTAAACTTAAAGCTAACGCTGGGGTGGAGATTAAATCATCTTCAAGATATTTAGTTTTAAAGTGTTCTTCTTCCTCTTCTTCTGGAATATCAGGCAACATTTTTGTAATGAGCTTAGCTGCAATATTAATGCCTGGTAATAAAATTATTGTTAAAATAATATTAAAGAAAGTGTGAGCGTTTGCAATTTGTCGTGGTAGTGCATCAAAATTATCTGGAGATGTAATATCAAATCCAGTTGCTGGCGAAAATGTTCTTATTAGGTCAGCATAAGAAGGAATCCACCATGCAAATAGAATTATTCCTAATATTTTGAAAATGGAGTGAGCTAATGCAACTCTTTTTGCTTCTCTACTGCTATTTATGCTGGCAAGAATTGCAGTAATGCTTGTTCCCAAATTTGAACCTAACAAAAGGGGAATTGCTGCTTCAAGAGTAATTAATCCTTGCGAGCCTAGTACAATTACTATACCAATAAAAGCCCCGCTGCTTTGAATAAGGGCAGTAAAAACTGTACCAATTAAAATACCCATAATTGGATTTTCGAGGTGCAAAAGTAAATCAATAAAAGGTTTATATGTTCTTAATGGAAACATTGAATCGGACATTAACCACATTCCTAAGAATAAAATTCCGAAACCAAGAATTCCGCTACCAATATTTTTAAGTTTTTTTGTATTTGCAATAAGTTTTATTAAAACGCCTATTCCAACAATTAGAAGTGCATAATCTGTAATTTTGAATGCAATTAATTGCGCGGTTATTGTTGTTCCAATTGATGCCCCAAGTATAATTCCGAGCGATTGAGAAAATGTCATCAGTTGTGCTTGTACAAAACTTACAAGCATAACCGTAGTAGCGCTGCTGCTTTGCATTCCAATTGTTACAAAAATACCAGCGATAACTGCAAGAAATCTATTGTTTGTGATTGTGCTTAAAATATTTCTCATTTTGCTGCCAGCAGCTTTTTTAAGACCATCACTCATCATTTCCATTCCAAGTATGAAAAGGGCAAGACCTCCAATTAGACCAACAATAAGATAAAATACCCAACTTGAATCGCGAGCGTAAATTTTGAAATAAACAATATTTTCTTTTCCATTATTGTTATCAATTTTGGCACAAAAATCGTAATCACCTTTTTCTGAGCCTAATTTAATATCAGTTTTTGCAATTCCATCTTGATTGGTAAAAACAGTATCTTCTATTATTTTAGTCCCAATTGATTTTTGAGGAGTATAAATAATTGAATAATATACTGGAACATTTTCAATAGGGTTATTTTGGAAATCGAGAATTTTAACTTTGAGTGGCTTTTCAATAGTTGAATTTGCAGTCGAATATATAATTTCGGTTTCTTTATAATTATTGTTGTATTCATCAATTATTTTTATTGTTTTATGTGTCGAATCAATTTGAGTAACAGCAGAATCTGGCAATTGTGCCAATATTTGTGTTGATAAGAATAAAATTAAAAACAAAGATAAATTAAGTAAAAAGTATCGATTTCTTTCCATTTCAGATATTTCCGTAAAATTCCACAAATAATAAATACAACAAAATCTTAAATTAACAGTGTTGTAGAGGGCTACAATAATAAAAAAAAATTAAATATGCTAATTTTTAGGGAAAATAATTTTTGAAAATCTAATTTGCATTAAATTTTACTTATTGTGAACAACAACTCGATTGTAATATTTTTCAAAAACAGAATTCGATAATTGCTTGTTTTTAAAAAATAAATGAGTTTTTGTTTCTTTTGTGTCAGAGTTTCCAAAACCTTCCGCAATAATTTTTGCGTTAAAATACTCAACAAAACTATTTGCAATTTCGGCTTCAACAACTTTTAAAGCATTTGGAATAACAAATACATTAGAAATTTTTAAGGATTTGTGAGTTGATAAAAAATCAATATGCCAATGTATTTTCTTCTGCTTTGCTAAATGGCGGTAAATTCTTGATTTAAGATTTTTCTGAGCACTTCCAATGTAATAATAAAACCCTTTTGGAAATGTAACATTGTTAAATTTATTATTTGCGATTAAAAAATTCTCTTTTGCAAAAAGCTCAAGAATATAGATCCCTGAATCATAATTATTCATAATTTGTGAAAATATTTTTAATTGCTTTTTGCACCTTCTTCAATCCAAGTTTTAATTCCGTCAATTTGATTTTTATTAAGTGGCTTTGAAACTAAATTACCAATTGGAGGCATAATTTCAACCCCAATTCCTTCAATTCGCCAGACTAAAATGCTGGTTTCAACATCTCCTGGATTTACGATGCCTGGTGTAACTACATTTGCCCAGTTTGTAACACTATAATTTCCAGCACGTGTTTCATCGTCATGGCATCCAGAAGTTGAACATTTAATGGTTAAAACGGGTTGAATATATTCGTTATAACTAACATTTTTATCTGGAATTATTATATTATCAATATTGCTTTCGTTTAATGTATCATCACATCCAACAAGGAGTATTAAAATAATTAAAAATGCAGAAATTATAATTTTATACAAAATTCGTTTATTTATTAATATTAACTTCATTTTATTTATCCATTTTGTAGCTCAAATTTAACAAAAAATAATAGAATTATTGTCTATCAAAATTATTAAATATTAAAACATGAATAATCTAGTTAAATATTACATTATGTATAATATCTAATCTAATTTTATTTGCTTATAAATTCTTTTTATACAGTGAAAAAAAGTATGTTAATCATTAGATTAGCATATCAAAAATAATTTCTATTGAATGAAAAAAATACTATTAATTTTTATATTACTTAATGCTACTTCAACATTTGCACAAAGTATTAATTTAATTGAACTAAAAAAAATCAATTTTATTGGGAATAATTTCTTTTCCGATTCAGAATTGAAAGACGTAGTTGCTGTTAAAGAATCACCAAGTGCAATTTCGCAAGCATTAAATAGTTTAATTGGTTTGGGCGAAGAAGCTGTTTACTTTGACTCTCTTTCGTTAAATTCTGAATTGTTAAGATTAAAATCATTTTACTTTAATTATGGATATTTTAGCACATCAATTAAAGTAACTCACAAAATTGATTTCAATGAAAATACAGCCGAAATTACATTTCATATCCAAGAATCAAATGCAAATAAATATGAAACTATAGATGTTATTGGATTAGATTCATTAAAAGGTAGTTTAAAGAAATTTGTTAATGAAGTCATTGTTGTTGATACTACAGAAAACTATAACTATGATTATATATCTTATATGAATATTACTGTATTGACCTATTTAAAAGATAATGGATATATGTTTGCCAATATTGATAGCACTTTGATACTTATTGATACTGTTAAAAATTTAGTAAATGCAGAAATATACTTTTATCTTGGCGATAAATATACAATATCAGATATAAAAATTGAAAAAACTGGAGAAGGGAAGGACGAGGTAGAAGAAGAACTTATTTATAAACTTGTTGGAATAAAAGAAAATGAAACTTATAGCAGATATAACATTGAATTAGGCCAGGGAAGACTGTATAAAACAAAATTATTTAATGTTGCAACAATTACAACCGAAATTAAAGATACATCAGAAAATAAAGTTCCACTAAAAATATATACTGAGATTGGAGACATGTATCAAGCATCTCCCGAAATTATTATGAACGATGAAGACGGTAGATTTAATCTGGGTCTTGGTTTGGGTTTTTCCAAACGAAATTTTTTGGGAAACGCTAGAACATTAACATTAAATTCATCTATTGCTGCACAAAATGTATTCGATTTTATTCAAAATATGTCAGTGACAAATACGCAAGTAATTGGGTATGCCGATTTAAGATTGATATTAGATCAGCCATTTTTATTTGGCAAAAATATTGATACTCGTTATGAAATATATTCAACTCTTCAAAAAAGAAAAGAAGAATACAACACAATTGCAAGTGGTTTTAAAGTAAGCTTAAATTTTGAACTGCCTCCTTACGTTTATTTAACTTCTTTTGCTTCTTCTTGGAATTTGGAAAAGTTAAGTGTTCTTTATCAAGAGGATTATATTAAACAAGTTTCTGTAAAAGTAATTGAAAACCAAGGATTAGGTTTAGATTCTGCGCAAGTTGATTCGTCAGCTTCTGTATTTGCCAAAAATATTTCAAAATCTACTAAAAGTTTTAATACTCTCTTGTCATTTAGCATTGGAATAAATAAAACTGACGATTACACATTCCCAACACAGGGTTACAGATCAAATGTTTTATTAGCAAATGCCAATTTTGCACAATTAATTTCAAGCAAATTATTCAACTATAATTTGGATAGCCCTCTTTATTATAAAGTTCAGATTGATTTTAGCATATTTCCTTCAATTTATTATTCAAAAGAAAATTCTTTTGGAATTAAATTTAGAGCTGGTAATATTTTTGTATACGAAGGAGTTGAAACCACTGTGCCTTATAATCAAAGATTTACGAGTGGTGGAAGTAACTCTTTGCGTGGCTGGCAATCGCGCGAGTTAGTTCCAGAATTTAGCTTTGGTGATTTGAACTTAAATTCGTTATCCCCATCAGATTTAGAAGCAATATTTCTGGATCAAGCAACTCCGGGAGGTTTATTTCAATTTGAAGGAAGTATTGAAACGCGAAACAGAATAATAGGGAATATTGGAACAGCTTTATTTATTGACTTTGGAAATACTTGGAGCAATATCAATGCATTTAGATATGATGAAATTGCGGTTTCTGCTGGTATTGGTTTACGTTATTATACCGATTTTATTCCGTTTAGAGTTGATTTTGCTGTAAAAATTTATGACCCAAATTCTAATACAAGTATTTGGAAGAGACCATTTTGGAATGATTTAATTCAAATTCACTTTGCAATTGGTGAAGCTTTTTAAGAAATTTACACACTCAATTTTCAAAATTGGGGCTATAGCTCAGTTGGGAGAGCGCTTGACTGGCAGTCAAGAGGTCAGGGGTTCGAACCCCCTTAGCTCCACTAGAGAAAAGTCTTTTTTGCAATAAAAAAGACTTTTTTTATATTTATTCTATTATTTACAATCCGATTTATTAACGTTTTCTATCCTATTTTATCCTACTTTTATGTAAAACAGTGGACTGTTTGGTGGACTAAGTAATGGACTAATTTCATACATCAAATAATTTAACTACTTCGTTTGCATTTGTGATTGCTTCTTGCAATTTTCTTTCGTTATAATGGTCTAATGTTGTTTGATATTTTTTATGGCGGGCAAACATCATTGTTCGTTCAGGACGCATTCCAGATTCAACAAGATTTGTAATAAATGTTTTCCTAAATTGATGTAGTGTATAATATCTTGAGTTACCAAATATATCAAACAAAGCTCTTTCTAAAAATTTTGGACTACGATTTATATAAGTAACTATCTTTTCGGTTTTTGATTGTCCTTGATAAATGCTTTTAAGAAATTCTATTGCCTGGAAAGTTAATGGCATTATGTCAGGTTGTGTTCTTTGTTTTGCAAATCCTTCCTCAATGCTTCCAACAGTCATTGTCCCCAATTCAAAATCAACGTCACGCCATTTTGCCTTAACAGCTTCTCCAATTCTTAAACCAGTATACAAAAGTAATTTGAGTAATTTAACCGCTTCTAAATTTGGGGGGATAGTCCTATTTTTTATTTTCCGCTCGGTGCTTAGGTGGTTAAATATTTTGGTTAAATCTTCACTATTTATAGCTTTTGGAGTTATTTTTACTCCTGGAGTCGATTCAAATGGTAATAAACTTACTTTGCCACGTTTAAGCAGAAAAGTGAATAGGGAAGTCATTGCTTTTGAATAATTAGCTATTGTATTTTTTGAGTAACTTAAGTAATCGCGTAAATGAATATTATATAGGTCGCCATGCTCAATAGTAATATTTGAAACATCCATATTCCCGAACAGAGAAACTGCAATTTTTACAGCATAATCAATATGATTTTGCTCTCCAGTAATTCCACGAGCAGTTTTATATGCTAATTTTGCATCCCTAAGTAAAATTATATTACTTTTAATGGGGCGAATAACAACTTTATTCTCTTTTAAACTTTCTAAGTAGTTTGTTCGGATTAACTTTGCTTCATTTAAGTTTGCCCTAATTGCAGCTAGTTTAGTCGTTTTCTTTTCTGTTTTGCCTATTTTACTATTATAAACACTATACCAAATGTGATTGTTTTTTTCAAATAAACCTTTTGGGAGTCTTAGCTTACTCATTATATAACCACCTGGTCCCCAAAATATAATCTTATTGTTTTTTTAATTATTGAATAAATCTAATTGATTCTTGTTCTCTTTTTCGCAAACCATACAATTATAAATTTCAATTATCATCCCAATCAAATCATCTTTACTTTTTAATTGTTCGGTTAAATTTTCTATAATTAAATCTTTTGCCACATCGTTAACGTAATAGTTATTAGTAATATTAGCTGTTCCTTTGTTCTTATCTAAATTCAGCTTTCTGATCTCCATAGTGTTAAACTCCCTTGTATTTGAACATTATTTATTTTCAAGCAACTGGATTACCTTATCCTTTGCTTTTATCAACTCCTTTAGCATTTCTATTTCGTTTTTTTGTTTCTCTATTTCATTTTTTAATTTTTCTATCTCATTACTTGCGGAAATATTAATTGTCCCTTTGTTGTTATTTGCGTCCATTTTGCCTATTTGTCCGCCACTGTTAGTAATAACTCCATTGTCCTTAAGTTCTTTCAAAAACTTTGATGATTGCCTTTCTATTTTTTGATAAATATTAGCCCTTGCTACATTTGTTTTCTTTGCATATTCATCAATACTACCAAACGCCATTATTATTGCATCCCTTAATTCGTTTTCTGCAAATTTATTTTTTCTCATAAAAATTTAAACCTACATTAATTATTATAAAGATATTATAAAAAACACTTGACAAAATAATTACAATTCAATAACTTTCATATAAAGATATTAAATATTATTAAAAGTGATTAAAAATTATGAAAAACCAAGAACAAAAGCAAGACGGAAAATTCTTTAAAATTTCTGCTGACTTACATACCATTCTTAAAAAAATGGCAATGGAAGAACAGAGAACAATTAAAGCTGTTTCTGAACGTATCATAATTAAAGGGCTTGAAACTGAAGCTAAGATGGTCCTATGAAAACTGAAAAACTAACTTGCTCATTTTCAGAAGCAGAAGCAAAATTGGGAATTCAACACGGCTCTTTTATGAGCTTTGTTAAGTCAAAAAGAATTCCTGTAGTGGATTTAACTCATCCAAAATCAAAAGGACAAAAGTTGGTTGTCCGAATTGGTGCTTTAGAAGAATTTTTGAGAAGGGAAGAGGGATTTCCAGAAAGTTCTATCATTGGAGGAGAAAATGGATAAAGCTGATATAATCCTATTCCTAATCGCAATAATTGCAGTTCTTAGCCCATTTATAACTTTCTATGTTGTAAAAATAATCAAAGAACTCGGAGGCTTAAAATGGTAGTCAATGCAGCTGCAAATAATATCTATTACTTAAAAGGAATCAAAATCTACAAAATCGAAGCTAAAAACTTTTGGATTTTAATCCTCAAAGCTTCGTTTATAGCACTAAAAGAATTTTGGAACAAAATGTAATTTTTTTAACAACATATATAAGGGAAAAAGTCATGGAGACAACTGAACAAATACGCAACACTTCCTTTTATTCGAATTCTACTAAAAAACAGTTTGAAAACTGTTTACCTCCACTTTGGATTTATGGCGAGGGAACAACGCAAGAAATCGCAGACACTCTAAAACGTCCAATCAATGAAGTTGTCGGACGTTTTAACGAATGTGCTAAAATTGGTTTAATCCACATCCACACATCAAGACCAACAAAGTTAAACAGCCGAACACTTAAACAAAACACTAATTTTATTTTGACAGCTTTTGGAAAAGAAACTGTTAAAAACACAATGGCATTCAAAAACGAACTTCAAAAGGCGGTATAAGATGAACACTATTATATTAAAACAATTAACCTTGCAAAATTTCAAAGGAATCAAAAACCTAACAATCGATTTTTCCAACCAAACAGATATTTCTGGAGAAAACGGAACCGGTAAAACTACAATCCAAGACGCTTTTTTATGGCTTCTTTTTGATAAAGATTCTACAAATCGCAAAGATTTTGAAATAAAAACACTTGATCAAAACAATCAAGTAATCCATAACCTTGACCATATCGTAACGGCAAACTTGCAAATTATTGACAAAATCAAAACATTTTCTAAAACATATAGAGAGGTCTGGACCAAAAAACGAAATGAAGCTGAAAAACTTCTAACTACTCACGAGACTATCTATACTATAGATGATGTTCCTTTCAAAAAATCCGAATATCAAGATTATATAAACAGTTTGATAGATGAAAATATTTTCAAAATAATCACAAATCCGTTTTACTTTTCCAATCAATTAAAATGGGAAGAAAGAAGAAACATTTTAATCGATTTTGCTGATGATGTTAATGTCGAAATTTCTGACTATTTACAACAGCTTTTATCAGATAAAACCGAAAAACAGCTTAAAGATTCTCTAAACTTCAAAAAGAAAAAACTTAATGAAGAACTAAAACTAATACCAGCCCGAATCGATGAAGTCTCAAATTCTATAGTTTTAATAGATAATTCAAAAATTAAAGAGAAAGAAGCTCTCAAACTTCGACTAAAAGATATAAACGATTCGCTTTTCTCTTTTTCTGATTCATTCCAAGAAGAAAAACAAATTCTTTCCGCAAAACGTCAAGAATTAAGTAATCTTGAATTTACCGCAAAAAGCAAAAGATTTTCAACTCTTTCAGAACTTAAAGAGAAATTAAACCAGCAGCTCAATTCTTTACAAAATGCAAAATATAATATTTCAAAAGACCAAAGCAGTTTTGACAGATTGACTTCTGAAACTTTTTTACTTGATGATGAAATTGAAAAACTCAAAAAAGACTTTCAGTTACAGAAAGATGTAACTTTTGTTTTTGATGAAAACCTTTCAATTTGCCCAACTTGTAAACAAACCTTGCCAGCTTCTGAAATCGAAGACGCTAAAAGTAAACTTTTAGCTAATTTTAATTCAAATAAAGCTAACAGCCTTGCAAAAATCAACGTAAAAGGCAAAAGCCTAAAAGAGACCATTTCGCAAAACGAAATAGCAATTGAAGGCTATCTTGATTCAATCGCAAAATTTAACGCCGAAATTTCAGATTTGAATGATGCTATAGAAATTACAAAAAATAAAATTTCCGCAATCGAAAATTCTCAAATAGAATTTCCCGAAAACTACAATATCTTAAAATCTGAAATCTCAAATCTTGAAGCAAAACTCCAAAATAATGATTCAAGTAATCAAAAAAATGAACTCTTAAATCAAAAATCTTCAATCGAATCTTCACTTGATGAAATCAAAAGAATCGAAAACAATATTTTACTAAACAAAGAACGCAACTTAAGAATTTCAGAGCTTTCAAATCAAGAAACAGATATTGCAAATCAAATCGCAGACCTTGAAAAAGGACTTTTTGAACTCGAAAAATATACAATGGCAAAAGCCGAAGCACTTGAAAGTAATATCAATTCAAAATTTAACTTCGTTAAATTCAAATTATTTGAAACACAAATGAATGAGGGAATAAAAGAAACTTGCGTAGCACTATTAATCCGACGACGATAAACCGTAATTAAGCGGCATATTTAATCTCCGGGTGGTTAAAATACTTTTTTACTCTTTTGCAGTCATTCTGTA
>PCUD01000126.1:0-1216 GCA_002786785.1 Ignavibacteriales bacterium CG18_big_fil_WC_8_21_14_2_50_31_20
ATCCGCAAACCTCCAAGCCAAGCGATGCTAGCGCAATGGAATCAATTCCACTACCACAGCCAATATCCGCAGCATTTTTAATTTCTGGTGACAAAAACCCCTTAAGATTTGCGGTTTTATTTTCCAAGGATTGCTTAAAATTAATCATGTTGTCATAATATTCAGAAACATCATTATAAAAGTTTTTGTTTGAAATAGAGTCCATATTATATTCCTTTAATCCAATTTTGCAAAATTTGACAGGAAGAACATTGAGAATTGTCCGTATCACTAATTGCAAAGTAACCAAAAAATATTTATAAAAGGTTAAAAAATATAAAAATCAATAATATTTTTATTTTCAATTTTCTAAAATGTTGACTATCTTAGTAAAATTTTACAAAAGGTATATTATGGACAACAATTTAGTTAAAGACTATATAAATAAAATTCCAAAGGCAGAACTGCACTTGCACATAGAAGGCACATTTGAGCCAGAATTGATGTTCAAAATTGCTGATAGGAATAAAATTAAAATAGACTATAGTTCTGTTGAGGAGTTACGAGCCGCATATAATTTTAATAATCTTCAGGAGTTTCTTAATATATATTACACCGGTGCAAAAGTTTTGCAAACCGAACAAGATTTTTACGATTTAACATGGGCATATCTAAAAAAGGCAAATGAAGATAATATAATTCACACAGAAATAATGTTCGACCCTCAAACTCATACTGAAAGAGGAGTTGCTTTTGATATCGTAATAAATGGAATTCATGCAGCACTTAAAGATGCTGAAAAAGATTTTGGAATATCATCAAAACTAATTATGTCGTTTCTGCGCCATTTGACACAAGATTCTGCATTTGAGATATACGAAAATTATTTTAATCACAGAGACAAAATTGATGTTTTAGGATTAGATTCCTCCGAAGTTGGAAATCCTCCAACAAAGTTTAAGGAAGTTTATAACAGAGCTTTTAGTGATGGGTTAAAACTAACAGCACACGCCGGCGAAGAAGGTCCAGCAGAATATGTTTGGGAAGCTCTGGACTTACTTAACGTACACAGAATTGACCACGGCAATCGTTCACTGAGCGACAACAAGTTAATTGATAGAATTGTAGAGAAACAAATTGCTCTAACCGTTTGTCCATTATCCAATTTAAAGCTTAGAGTTATTGATGATTTAAAGAATCATCCGCTAAAAATTATGTTGGATAGAGGAATTAAAGC
>PCUD01000126.1:1237-10169 GCA_002786785.1 Ignavibacteriales bacterium CG18_big_fil_WC_8_21_14_2_50_31_20
ATTTTATTCAAACAGCAGATGCTTTGCAACTGACAATTAATGATATTAACAAACTTGTTAAAAATTCATTTGAAGCAAGTTTTGCTGATGATGTAAGAAAACAAGAAATGTTAAAAACACTGGAAGGGTTTAATCTCTAATCCATTTTTGGAATTAGAATTGAATATTAAATAAATCCAGCTTAAAATTAAATATTAATCAATATTTGCTGATGCTAATTCAAAATTTAAAACAGAGACAATCATTCCCAATATTGGTGTTAATATTTTTATCACTAATTTGGGGCAGTTCATTTATCCTTATCAAAAAAGGATTATTGGCTTATTCCCCACTTCAAGTTGGTACACTTAGAATTCTCTTTGCAAGCATTGTTTTACTACCTATTGCTATAAAGAATATGAGTAGCATCATAAAAATCCATTGGAAAAAGTTATTTCTTCTTGGGCTAATTTCTAATTTGATTCCTGCAATATTATTTGCAACTGCCGAAACAGAAATGAGCAGTTCGTTGGCTGGAATGCTAAACGCATTAACACCAGTAATGACAACAATTGTAGGAGTTCTTTTTTATAAATCTAAAATTAGTTTACCCATAGCCCTTGGGTTAGGATTAGGGTTTGCAGGCTCTTTTGTACTTAGTTTTGTTGGAGGCTCTGGTGAACTTGGCAATTTCAATTTTTACGCGCTTTTTGTAATACTAGCAACTCTATTGTATGGTATTTCGGGAAATATGGTTAAAGAATATGTTAAAACTTTTAATCCTGTGGTGCTTGTTTCATTGGCAACATTACTAACTGCGCCAATCTCATTAGTTATACTTTTTTCGTCAAACTTTACAACACGCATAACTTCTCATCCAAATGCTTTACTTTCTCTTTTAAGCATATTTATATTAGGATCAATAGGAACAGCATTTGCCCTCGCAATCTTTAACAAACTTATAAAAAGCACAAGCGCTGTATTTGCATCCTCCACAACTTATTTAATTCCTATTGTAGCTATTGCTTGGGGAATATTGGATGGTGAATCACTTTTCCCTCTACATTTTGTTGGAATGGCACTGATTATTATTGGAATTATAATACTAAATAAATACAAATAATTGATAAATAATTGATAAATAATGATAAATATTAGCAATTCTTATTTTTGATTTACTTCCCAATTGCTATTACTTGCCAAAAAGAATATTTTTTGATGTAAAAATTATGAGGTAAAAATGAATGCAGAACAGATTATTAGAGAAGTTCCTAAAGTGCTTCTACACGACCATTTAGATGGTGGTTTACGTCCAGAAACAATAATTGAACTAGCTGAACAAATAGGTTATAAAAAACTTCCAACAAAAGACCCAAAAGAATTAGCCGAATGGTTTTTCCGTGGAGCAAACAAAGGTAATTTAGTTGAATTTTTGCAAGGCTTTGAACATACAATTGCCGTTATGCAAACCAAAGAAAATCTTGAACGAATTGCCTACGAAATGATGGAAGACATGCACAAAGATGGAGTTGTTTATGTTGAAACGAGATTTGCTCCAGTTTTACATACTAGCAACGGACTTTATTATGATGATATTATGGAATCAGTTCTTGATGGATTAGAACGTGGGAAAAAAGATTTTGGGGTAGGCTTTGGAGTTATTCTGTGTTCACTTCGTAACATGAAAAACTCACTTGAAATAGCTGAACTTGCGGTTAATTTTAGAGATAAAGGAGTTGTTGGATTTGATCTTGCTGGTGAAGAAGGTGGTTATCCCCCAAAAAATCATTTAGAAGCTTTCCAATTTATTATGCGGGAAAATTTTAATATTACTATTCATGCAGGCGAAGCTTTTGGAAAAGAATCAATTTGGCAGGCAATTCAAATTTGCGGTTCGCATCGCATTGGGCATGCAACTCGTTTGAAAGAGGATATTGTTTATGATTCAAACGGTGATATTTTAAAACTTGGCGATTTAGCACAATACATTTTGGATAAGCGCGTTCCGCTGGAAATTTGTCTAAATAGTAATGTCCATACTGGTGCAATTGACAAATTAGAAAATCATCCGTTCAAAAAATTATATGATGCAAAGTTCAGAGTATTCTTAAATACCGATGATAGACTTATGAGCAATATTACATTAACTGATGAATATTTAACTGCAACAGAAAAATTTGGAATTACTTTTGACGATATTGAAAAGTTAAATATAAATGCTATGAAATCTGCATTTACTAATCACTACGAAAAATTGGAATATATATATAACGTTATTAAACCAGGATACCAAAAGATGAGAGAAAAGCTTCTCTCATTAAAAGCTTAAAATGAAGGATATTTACTAATGAAAAAGTTATTTAAAAGTTACACATACGATTTTGATAAGAACGAAGCTAAAGTCTTAACTAGTTTTTGTAAACAAGCAATTAAACAAATGAGTTCTAACCAAGATTTTTATAAGGATATTAAAGCTTTCGAATCAATTCAAGATAAAATTTCTGAAAATCCATCTCAAGTTAAATTGCTAAAAGATGAAAAGACAAGATTAGTACATCAGCTAACCCAGAATAGAAATCAGTTAAAAATGACTATGGCTAAAAGTGGATTTTTGAAGAAATGGTTTTACAAAGCTATGTTTAATCAATATAATAATTTGTTGGAGACACATTTTTCGGATTAAGCGAAAAAAAATAGCCGCGAATAAGCGAATGAAATATTAGGAAATCTATTAGCGAATTCGAGGCTAACTTGTCTAATTTTAAAAATAGGTATTGAAATGATAAAAAATATTCATGCTCCCAAAGGCACAGATTTATCTTGCAAAGGTTGGATTCAAGAAGCGGCAATGAGAATGCTTATGAATAACTTAGATCCAGAAGTTGCAGAAGACCCCGATAATTTAATTGTCTATGGCGGTAGTGGAAAAGCTGCTCGTAATTGGGAATCCTACGAAGCAATTATTGAAACACTAAAAAATCTTGAAAATGATGAAACAATGCTTGTTCAATCTGGCAAACCCGTTGCAGTTTTTAGAACTCACGAAAATGCACCACGGGTAATTATTTCAAACTCAATGCTTGTACCAGATTGGGCAAATTGGGAAGAGTTCCGAAAGCTTGAGGCAAAAGGATTAACAATGTACGGTCAAATGACTGCTGGTAGTTGGATTTACATTGGCAGTCAAGGGATTGTTCAAGGCACTTACGAAACATTTGCAGAATGCGCGAATCAGCATTTTGATGGAACTCTATCTGGTAAATTTTTATTAACTGCAGGACTTGGCGGAATGGGTGGCGCTCAACCACTTGCTGCTACTATGAATGGAGCTGCTTGTCTTGGAATTGATGTTGACAAATCAAGAATTCAAAAAAGAATTGATACTGGATATGTTGATGTTTTAACAGAAGATTTGGATGAAGCGCTTGAATTAGTTTTAAAAGCCAAAGAAGAAAAGAGAGCGCTTTCTGTTGGATTAGTTGGCAATGCTGGTGAAATACTTCCACAAATTTTAGAGAAAAATATTTTGCCAGATGTGGTAACAGACCAAACATCTGCACACGATATGCTACAAGGATATGTTCCAATGGGAATGAGTTTTGAAGATGCACGTAAACTAAGAAAATCCAATCCAGATGAATATATTAAACAAGCACGCAAAACAGTTGTAACTCATGTTAAGGCTATGTTGGAGTACCAAAAACGCGGCTCAATTGTTTTTGATTATGGGAACAACATACGAGGCGAAGCAAAAGAAAATGGATTAGAAAACGCTTTCGATTTTCCTGGATTTGTTCCCGCTTACATTCGTCCATTATTCAATGATGGTAAAGGTCCTTTCCGTTGGGCTGCCCTTTCTGGTGATCCAGAAGATATTTATGTTACAGATAGAGCTGTAATGGAGGCATTTCCAGAAGATAAAGCTTTAATTCGTTGGATAAAATTAGCACAAGAAAAAATACATTTTCAAGGAATGCCAACTCGAATTTGCTGGTTAGGTTATGGCGACCGTGCAAAACTTGGCAAAATATTTAACCAACTTGTTGCCGATGGAAAAGTTAAAGCCCCAATTGTTATTGGTCGCGACCATTTGGATTGCGGCTCGGTTGCCTCACCTTACCGAGAAACTGAAGCTATGAAAGACGGAAGTGACGCAATTGCAGATTGGCCCATTCTTAACGCTTTGTTAAATACGATAGGCGGCGCAAGTTGGGTTTCTGTTCATCATGGCGGAGGAGTTGGTATTGGTAAATCAATCCACGCAGGAATGGTGATTGTTGCTGATGGTACAAAAGAAGCAGAAATACGTTTAGAACGAGTACTTACTTACGACCCTGGAATGGGAATTGTCCGTCATGCAGATGCTGGATACGAACGAGCAATTAAAAATGCGAAAGAAAAAGGTATAAAAATTCCAATGATGAAATAATATTCATTTTAATGATTAATATTGGCATATATTTTAACTTTTAGAAGAATATGTTTTTCAAAGAACGTTGTTTAATTGTTAAATTGTTAAATTGTTGATGTTGGTTTTTTAACAATAAAACAATAAAACAATAAAAGTAATTCATCCTTAAATCAATATTATAAAATATTTACAAAAATTAACTTTGAGGCTTAAAATGAAAGTATTAGTAGCAACAGACAAACCGTTTGCAAAAGTTGCAGTAAATGGAATTAAAGAAGTAGTTGAAAATGCTGGATTTGAATTAGCATTATTAGAAAAATATACTGATAATTCGCAATTACTTGAAGCAGTTGCTGATGTTGATGCAATGATTATCCGAAGCGATAAAGCTACAAAAGAAGTAATTGATTCTGCCAAAAATCTTAAAATTATAGTCCGCGCCGGTGCTGGTTATGATAATATTGATTTAGCAGCAGCCACCGGAAAAGGAGTTGTAGCAATGAACACACCTGGACAAAATTCAAACGCAGTTGCAGAGCTTGCTCTTGGAATGATGGTTTACGCAGCTCGTGGTTTGTTTAATGGTAAATCCGGCTCAGAGTTAAAAGGCAAAACCCTTGGAATTCATGCATATGGTAATGTTGGTAAATTAGTTGGTGTTATCGCAAAAGGTTTTGGAATGAAAATAGCAGCATTCGATCCTTTTGTTTCTGCCGAAGCAATTGAAGCTGACGGCGTAAAAGTTTATAATTCAGTTGATGAACTTTACTCAAATTGTGAATACATTTCATTGCATATTCCAGCAAATGACAAAACAAAAAATTCTATTACCTTCGAGTTATTAAACAAAATGCCAAAGGGCGCAACACTTGTAAACACTGCACGTAAAGAAGTTGTCAAAGAATCTGATTTAGTTAAATTAATGACCGAAAGAACTGAGTTCAAATATGTTTCTGATATTGCACCAGATAATGCAGAAGAACTTTTATCTAAATTTGCTGGACGTGTTTACTTTACTCCAAAGAAAATGGGTGCACAAACTGAAGAAGCAAATGTGAATGCAGGCATTGCTGCCGCACAACAAATTGTAAAATTCTTAAAAAATGGCGATAAGACTTTTCAAGTTAATAAGTGATTTTTTTGTTATTTAAGGAAGCAATTGTATTAATTGCTTCCTTATCAATAGTTTCACAAAATAATTATTTGATTAATAACATCTTGATTGATTTAGAAAATCTTATTACTGAATTTATTGAAGCATTCAATCTGCAAAAATATACACCACTGCTTAAATTACTTGCATCAAAATTTACTTCATAATCTCCAAATTTTTGATTTCCATTCACTAATGTTACAACTTCTCTACCAAGAACATCAAATACAACTATTTTAATATTCACAGCTTCACCATTCACATTTGATGGAATTGTATATCTTATTGTCGTAGAAGGATTAAATGGGTTTGGGAAATTATGAGAAAGTGAATACTTAGTTGGTATGTTATCGCCACTATTTACTCCTACTACTAAATTCTCAATAACTAAGGAATCATAAACAGAGAATCCCTTTTGTGAAGCTAAAAATAAAGTATCTCCCTGTTTTCCTAATGGAAATAGGTTTGGCTCCAATAAAGAAACATCTATTCTCCAAGTCCTTTTTCTTTTAGACAAATTTTCCTCGTGTAACCAAATGATTAAATTTGACGTAATTGTTCCGCTTTCTAATGCTGTAAAATCAACTTCTTTATTCTTTGTAATATTCCATATCTTAAAATTGACAGCTTTAGTTGGAATTATAGTTCTAAATGGTGGCAGTTTCCTAATCAATGTATCAGCAATTGAAGTATCAACAACACTATCATAAAACACAATTTTGTAATCATTTGGCAAACTATAACCATTATCCTCCATTCCATCATGATTTACAAATGGTTGCATCAAATAATTAAAATTCGCTGAAACATTAGAATTCCATTTTGATTTCTCTAAGTCTAATTTAGTTTTCACAAAATCCGTTTCAAAAACAATTCCATTAAACATTTTTGATTCAATATTTGGTAAAAATAATTCATTTTCTAAAACAGAAGTATCATCTGAAATTTTTTTCACATTGAAATAAACGTTTTCAATTGAAGATGTATCATCAAACGTTATTAGATATTTTACTGGCAATAATACTGTTTTATCAGCAATATAAACATTAAATTGGCTTTTAGAATACCCAGAAATCACTGTTAAATACTCATTTGAAGTCAATTCTCTTACGTTTTGTTTGCTTATTTTTTTTGTAACATATATATATTCATTTTTGGAATCTTTCACCTCAAACTTAATAAATAGCTCATCAGAGTTAGGAAGAGTTAAAAGATTTAAATTATATTGATGAGCAACATTTGAGAATGGATATTCCAATCCTTCTATTAATTGATATGAGCCATTGATAGAATTTTTATAATATATATTTAATCCCAAATTTTCTTTTTCAGAATCCCCAACCATTATTGATAACTCAATATTATTTTCCGTTAGTGTTTTTGAATACAATACTTCCTCATTTAATATTTCCAATATGGGTTTCCCATTTCCATTTTTATCAAGCAAAAATGAATTTGATGTAGAATAACCAATTAGATAATTGTTTTCATCTTTCAGAATAATTCTAAATTGACCAAATGCAGATTCTTCAATATTTGAAAGTTGCGAATCCCAATTGTAACTGCCTGTATTATCTAATGACTCTGCTATTAAACTCCATGTTTCCCCAAAATCACCTGTGTAATACAAATCAACTTTACCACCAGTATATGAGCTTTGCCACGTTATGGGTACAACATTTGAAAACTCACTATTTTCTTCAAAATTATTGACTTTAATTTTACTTTGTAATTGTTCAGTATTAAACTGATTATGCCATAAAGCTTCAGCTAAAAATATTTTGTCCTCAAGTCTATCTTTTAAATAATCAAAAGCTATAATTGAAACGACTCGTTTTGTTTCTCCTGAATTAAGGGAAAATAACTTAGTGCTATACAATATATCGCCATCCATAGGCATTGGTAAAAACTGTGAATACATGTTTGGCTTGGTGAATCTGTCCCATAATAATGAATCGTTGCTCATATCAGGACTGCCACTTTGCGAAAATAAATTAGATTCTCCAAAATCATTAAATGAAGGGCTTTCGATAAAAGCTTCTGCCATTGTGGCTGTTAGTTGTCCAACATTTCCAATACCATCAGCATCCCATGAATATATAATTCCGGTACTATCATCTAAATAACTTAAATCATCGCCACTATCACCATCGCCACCCATGAGAGTGCCTGTAACATTACCAAAAAAAACTTTTTCATAGTTATGGTCGCTATTGTTTTTTATGTCATAAACTCTAAATAACACATCTTCTAAGCCAAGTGAATTAAATTGCATAAGCCGCACCGAAACTTCAATTCCATGCCCAGTAATGCTTAAGTCTGATTCTATTGGGTGGAAGATTCCGTTAAATTCATCATCCCAAAAATCATCCATTTTGAAAAATGCTTCTTTATCAGCAACTATTTCTTCTGAATTATAAAGTCCAGGCCAAACACCACCCCAATTAATAGGCCAAGTACTTTTGTCACTACTAAGTGGAAAACTATCCGAATTTTCATTTACAGTATTTGTTACAGGATTAAAACCCCAAAAGTATCCAAGAGTGGGATTTCTTTCCTCACCTTGTCCATATCTTGGTCCACGAGAAATAATTACAGAATGAACTGAATCGGCAATACCATCACCGTTGTAATCCTTAATTGGTAATTCTAATCCAATACATGGAGTTATGTCTCCAATATAGTTTTCACCGCTTCCAAGTGGCCATTCACCTCTTAAATCAATACCTTGTTGAAAACCAGAAATTGCCCCATCGTTATATGCGCTTAATCCAATTCTGTTACCTGTTAAAAACCCAATTTTTCTTAAAGTTGGAGCACTTGTTTGTGCGGAAACATTCCCAATTTGCACAATAATTGCAATTAATAGCATTCTAATCATCTCATTACCTCTCTTTATTTTAGATTTAATATAATTTTTCTGAATGTGTGTAGAAGTTCAATTAACACCCAGGTTACAGTTAAGCTACCACCTATTTCTTATGTGATATTAAAATATAAATTTATCTTTTTATATCCAAGCGATATAATTAGTTTCAAGATTATGAAAGTTACTTTTGATATTTTAAATTATAAATGCTGATAATGCAGGCGTAGAACAAATTGTAAATTTATTTAAAAAGGGATAGAACTTTTCAAGTAAATAAGTGATCTAATTTGTTGTGTGGACTTAACATTTTGAGTCCAGTGCAACAAATATAATTATTTAAATTATTTCCATTGAACTTTTAGGAAGCCAACCAACTTTTCCGTCAGAAAGTTTTATTTTATACCAATCACTAAAAACATCTTGAACATCTACTTTTAATCCTTCGTGGATTACAAAAACATCATCGCTGGTTTCGTTTGGCGATTGCTTTGCTGATATAGTGTGTGTTGTAACAATTCCA
>PCUD01000126.1:10210-20647 GCA_002786785.1 Ignavibacteriales bacterium CG18_big_fil_WC_8_21_14_2_50_31_20
TCCAGATTTTGTAACGAAATAAATTGTAATGCTCATAAGAAATATTAGATAAAATATTAAAACCAAGACTTGCCACATTACCGTAGAAAGTGACGATATTAGCATTTCCCACCATTCAATAATAAATAATTTAGGAACTTCTTTAATCCTATCGGCAGTTCGAGCTTTAACAATTGCTAAATTATATTGTAAATCCTCATTATTTGGGTCAAGTTTAAGCGCACGTTCATAATTAAGAATTGACTTCCCTATTTGATTTGTACGGAAATATGCATTACCTAAGTTATAATAAAGTGCAGACGACTCAAAATTTAATTCTAAAATGGAGTTATATTTTTCAATGGCTTTTTCATATTGTTTATTTTGATAATAGTTATTTGCATCATTCATAATTTCATCTTGCTGGGATGCAAAAATTAAACTGCTCAAAACAAATAATAATATTAAACTGAGATATCGCATATTCTACTTTTTCTTCTTTGTGTTTACTAAATTTTCAATTTTAACAATAATTTTAATAGTTTCATTATAAAAATTTGTTGCTATTTCTGTTGTTTGTGCTTGAGGAGCAAATCGTGAGAATTCGCATTTTTCTAAAATATCTTTCACTTGCAATATCAGTTCGTTTGAAACTCCATTTTTTTCAAGTAATAAAGAAATATTTCCAATCGAAGATTCCGATTTTTGTAATTGTAGTTTATCCTCTAAATATCCCAACAAACCTTTAGAAACTTCCTCATAATATTTTCCCAAATCATTTTCAGTAAGTGCTTTTTGAGCAAATTTTAATCTTAATTTAGCTTTTTTTTCTGCCTTTCTTGATTTAACAAGTTGAACATTTCCACTTATTTTATCTTGACGTCTTTTAATTCCAATTGTAATTAGCATTGCAAACAATGGAAATATCAACAATCCCCAAAACCATGATTTAATTAAGCTGCCAGTTTCCTTTACTGTAAAATTAAAATTTGATGTTTGAATAAATCTTATATCCTGACTTAATAATTTTACATCCTCTTTAGAAAATCCAGAATTTGAAGAGGTGAACTCACCATCAGCAATTTCAACATTAATTATAAACTTTGGTGAACTTTGCTCAACGTATTTTTTTAATTTTGGATTATAATAGCTGAATTTTATAGGATCAATTTCTTTTATACCAGGAACACGTGGCACTATTAAATATTCTTCCGATTTGCTTCCAGAAATACTACCCTTGTTATTTATACTATTTGATGATTTTGGTTCATATTGTTCAAAGCCCGTTGGAAGTTTTATTTTAGGCAAATCAATCAATTCCACATTTCCCTTTCCAGAAACAACCAATTTAATAGTAATAGGTTCATTTGCCTTTACTTTGTTTTTGTCCAAACTTGCTTCAAACGTAAACTCACCAACAGCACCTGCAAACGATTCGGGCATTCCAACAGTTGGCAAATCATTTACATTGATAACAACACTATTTGAAGTTGCCTTAAACTGTATTGTTTCGGTTCTGCCAAAAAATGAATCATTAAAAAAAGAATCGAATGGGTCACTTGAGCGCTGCGTACGTTTCACAACAACTGGAATTTCTAATTCGAAAGGAGTTACAGTTAATTGTCCAGATTTAGTAGGAAACAAAGCAACTTTTTTTAGTGTAGCCGAACGATAACGAACTCCCTTGTACATCTCAACTTCAAATTGGATGTTATTTCCAGTTTCTAATTCCTCGGCCCAAAAACCTTTATATTGTGGTAATTTAGAAACTTGAGGGGATGAAATATTTAATTTAGTATATAATTTATAAGTAACTGTAATTTGCTCGCCTTTAGCGGCAGTATATTTATCAGCAATAGCTCTAATAAAAACATTTTCGTTCAGTTCATCATTGCTCATTGCTTGATTATTATTTTGTTTAACTTGACTTTTTGCGGAAGTTGAGCCTTTAACTACACTAACTTTTAGGGGTTCAGTTTTGTATTCAGTTCCTTTTAACTGAACAGAAGCCTCATCAATAGTAAATTCTCCAACATTTGGAGCTACAATAATATATGAATAAGTAATTGTTGAAGATACATTTCCGTTAATTATACTCATGCTTGATGATTGATTTGGGCCACTTAAAACACTAAAGTTTTTGAAATTTGGTGGTCTGTAACTTTGTAGTGATGCTCTATCACCGCCATCAAATGTAAAATAGACTTGAAATCTTTCATTTTGTTGAACTGTGGTTTTATCAACAGACGCTTCAAATTTTTGAGCAAATGAAGTACTCAAAAAACTGAATAGAAATAATACTGTCAGACCATATTTAAAAATATTTTTTTTCATATAACCAAAATTACCAATCTTTTTCAACTTTAATTGCTTTTCCCTTTTTCTTTCTTAATTCCTTTTGTAAATCTTTTTCATTATCCTTTAGTGCATTAAGAATGCGTTGAGCTTCTTCTTTCGAAATTTCAGGAGGAGGCTGTTGCTTTTGATTCTGCTGCTCATCTTGTTGATTTGGCTCATCATTTTTATTGTTCTGTTGGTCTTTGTTTTTGTCTTGTTCTTTATCTTTATTGTCATCTTTTTTGTTTTGATCCTGCTTTTTATCGTCTTTGTTTTTATCATTCTTATCTTGATTTTTGTCTTGGTTTTGCTGTTGTTGCATCTGCTTTAATGCATAAGACAAATTATATTTTGTATCTAGATCATCGGGATTTAGCTTTAACGATTCAGTATAAGCTCCAACTGCTTCTTTAAATTTTTGAGATTTCAAAAACGAATTACCTAAATTATGATATACTTTTGATTTCTGCTCATCCCTATTTGTTAGAGCTAAAGCATTTTTATAGGAATTTATTGCATCATCAAATTTTTGCTGTTTATAAAGGGCATCTCCAAGATTAAAGTGTCCTTCATAATTTTCAAATTTATTATCAACGCTCTGCTTAAAATTTTCTGAAGCTCCGCTAAAATCGCCCTTCTCGTATTTATCAACTCCACTATTAATTAGCGACCTATCTTGAGCAGTTAATAAGCTAGTAAATAAACTGCAAATAATTATGGTTAAAGTAATATTTTTCATTTTTATATACATAAATTCTTTTTATAAATTCAAAAAATTATTTCATTTCATCAAATTTTATTAATAACTTATTTTTAGTACTAGATATAAAGAACTCAAAAACTAATAGTAATATTGCTAAAATTAGAAAATAATAAAACCGATCTTCGTAATCAGTTATTTTTGTAGCACCATATTCTGTATCTTCAAATTTAGAAAGATCATTATATACTTTATTTAATTCATCTTCATTGTTTGAAGCAAGATAATAGTTTCCGCCACCAACACTCGCAATTTCTTTTAATGTAATTTCATCAAGTTTAGTTAAAACCACATTTCCATATCTATCTTTTTTATAGCCTACCTGTGTGCCTGCATTATTTTTAATCGGAATAGGTGCTCCCGTTGCTGAGCCAAATCCAATACTAAAAATTGATATTCCTTTACTTGCTGCATCTTCAGAAATTTGTTTTACATCACCTTCATGATTTTCACCATCAGTTATTATAACAATCGCTTTTTTTGTTTCTTCGTCTTTTTTAAAAGATTTCATAGCTAATTGAATTGCTGGAATAATAGCAGTTCCAGGTTGTGGAACTGTGTTAACATCAACAGCGGAAAGGAAAAGATTAGCAGCGGAATAATCGGTTGTTAATGGAAATTGCACAAAAGCTTCTCCCGAAAATACTATAAGCCCAATTCTATCACCTTGCAATTTTTGTATCAATTTTGAAATATCGTGTTTAGCTTTTTCAAGTCTGCTTGGCTTAATGTCTTCAGCTTGCATACTCAGAGAAACATCTAGCAAAATATAAACATCAATTCCCACTTGTTTTACCTCCTCAATTTTAGAGCCAACTTGAGGATTTGCAATTGCAACAATAAGCAGAACTAATGCAAATAGCGATAAGCCAAACTTAATTCCCCCCTTAATATTACTACGTAAAGGGAACAATAATTTGTGCATTGTTGTATTAGCAAAGTTCTTTAGCATTTTATTTTTTTGCTTATGCGATAGCCAATAGACAAAAACCAAAACTGGAATTAGATAAAGCAAATTCAAATATTCTATGTGTGCAAATCGAAACATAATTTATAATTCTTATTTTTATAATTAATAATTAAGGCAGCCTTCTTAAATACGTTCTTGATAAAACTATTTCTGTAAACAAAAGCAAAAGTCCAGCCAAAGCCCAATTGTAAAAAAGCTCTTTGGCATTTCTGTAAGATGTAATTTCAACACGAGTCTTTTCCATCTTATCTATTTCTTTATAAATTTCTTCCAATTTTTTATTGTCGGTAGCTCTAAAATAATGTCCATCAGTAATATCAGCAACTTGTTGCAAAATAGCTTCATCAATTTCTACTGGTACCATTTGATATTGAACACCAAAAGGTGTTTGGAAAGGATATGGTGCATTACCTCTTGTTCCAACTCCGACTGTGTATATCCTAATTCCAAAAGTTTGAGCAATATTTGCTGCTGTAATTGGGTCAATTTCACCAGCATTATTAACACCATCAGTAAGAAGGATTAGAATTTTACTTTTTGCCTTGCTGTCTTTTAATCTATTAACTCCATTTGCAATTGCAAGCCCAATTGCAGTTCCATCCTCAATCATTCCACTTTTAATTTCACCCAACAAATTGCGAAGCACTGAGTAGTCTATAGTAAGCGGACATTGAGTAAAACTTTTCCCTGAAAATACAACGAGTCCAATTTTATCAGAAGTTCTTCCAGCAATAAATTCATCAATTACATCTTTTGCGGCTTCAAGTCTATTTGGTTTGAAATCTTCGGCTAGCATACTTCCCGAAATATCTAAAACAACTGCAATATCAATCCCTTCTGTATAAACATTTTCGCCTGTTGCAAAAGATTGGGGACGTGCAAGGGCAATAATTAAAAGTGCCACAGCTATTGAACGTAAAACAAATGGAAGATGAACTAACTTTTCTTTAATTGTAGGTTTAATTTCATTAAATATTTTTAACGAAGAAAACGTAATATCTGGAGTCATTTTTTTATTTCGTTTCCAATACCAAAACATCATTATTGGAATAATTGCAAGAAAATAAAGTATAAAGGAATATTTAAATGTTACATCACCCAGCATTTACAACCTCGTTGGAAGTTTTATTTTCAATTGATGTATCATCTTTTGTATCGTTTACAATTAAATACGCTTCATGCATCATTAATTCGTTAACAGTTGGCATGGGTTGATATTTTGCAAACTTTACCATATCAGCATTTTCAAGAAATTCTTCAGTAGTTTTTAAGACCTCAGTTGTTACATCTTTGCTTTTCAAATTGATAATGATTTCAGAAGTAGTCATTTCTAAAGCCATAAAATTAAATCTGTCTTCAAAATAGTCGCGGATAATTCCAGTAACCTCTGAGTGATATTCCTTTATATAACCTTGCTGCCAAAGTTTTTGTTCTTCCAGATTGTGCAATTTTGCTAATGCTTTTTCAAAAGGAGGAATAATTAATTCTGGCTTTTCAACTATTTTCCCAGAGTTTTTCGTTCGGTAATATTTATAACCAAAATATCCTGCAACAATTAATGCTAAAACGGATAGAGCAATAATTGAAATTAGAAGCCAATCAAGCGGTATGCGAATTGGGGCTTTAACATCTTGAATTTCTGCCTGTTGATCTACTTCAATTGTTTTAACAACTATATCTACTGGATTAACATAAGCAAATTGGGGTTCGCCACCATTAATAGTATATGGGATGTAAAAAGATGGTATTGTTACTTCTGATGAATCATATTTTGAAAAGATGAAATGCCTAATTTCAACAATTTCATTTGCTTCTTCTTTTCTAATAATTTCCCCATTATTGATAAAACTTAGGTTATCAATACTATCTTTTATCATTGGGATAATAACATTATAATCCTTTGGGTATTTTAACTCAATGGAATATTTAATGTAATCACCAACAATATATTCAGTAGTATCCGTTGTTGCAAATACTTTTACTTCTTGCGCAAATACATTTTGTAACGAAATAGTTAAAAATATTAATAATAAATAAATTTTTCTCAAAGCATTTTTTCCCGTTTTCTAAAAAAGTTTGCCAGAGGTTTTACGTATGATTCATTAGTATTAACCTCAATTGAATCAAGGCGACTTTTAATAAATGTTGATTTCCGATTTGCATTTTGAATTTCTAAAATATGACGATATCTGTTTCGTAAATCATTGTTGTTTGTATCAATGTAACGAAGAAGTCCCGTTTCAGCATCTTTGAATTTAATAAGCCCCGATTTTGGAATTTCCTTTTCTCTTGGGTCGCTCAAAACAACGCCAATCAAATCGTGTTTTTTACCAACAATATTTAAGATCTTTTCATATCCATCGTCAATAAAATCAGAAATTAAAAATGCAATGCTTTTCCTTTTAATAGTATGGTTTAAGTATTCCAACGCACTTTTAATATTTGTGTTATTCCCTTCTGGTTGGAATGATAGAATATCACGAATAATTCTTAATCCATGGCTTCTTCCCTTTTTGGGTGGAACAAATTTTTCAATTCTATCCGTAAAAAGTATTAACCCAACTTTATCATTATTTTTCATTGCCGAAAAAGCAAGAATAGCAGCAAGTTCGGCGGCAATTTGTTGTTTAGTTTTATTAACACTTCCAAACATTAATGAGCCACTCATATCAACTACAAGCATAACAGTAAGTTCTCTTTCTTCTTCAAATACTTTTACAAACGGAGAACCTGAGCGTGCAGTAACGTTCCAATCAATTGAGCGAATATCGTCACCAACTTGATATTCTCTAACTTCGGCAAACTCCATTCCACGTCCCTTAAACGCCGAATGATATTCACCAGAGAATACTTCGTTTACAACATTCCGTGTTTTTATCTCTATTTGTTTTACTTGTTTAAGCAATTCTTTTGTTAACATAATTTAATCTTTAGTCTTACTCTTAATATTATTCTTAATCCCTAATCATTTTCCATTTTGTTTTTATCATCAACTTTATATTCAACATCTGGTTCATAAACTCTATCGTTGGAATTACTTTTAATTAAACCAACAAGCATGGAAACAATTTCTTTCAAAAGTGATTTTCCATTATATAATTCTTCTTTTGAAATCTTTTTCTTAATAAATTGAATATCTAACCCACCTGCACACTCAAGTGCGGAACCGCGAGCAATATCAAAATACCTACATCTATCTTTAGATGTAAATTTTCCATTCCCTTCAGCAATATTGTGAGTAATTAAGGAAGATGCTCTTTCTAATTGTGCTTGGTAAGAAGAACCTATTTTCCTTTCAAAAACAATTTCAAAAAATTCTATCAATTGTAACAATTTTTGATATACAATTAGCTTTTCATTTTCAAAAAATATTTTCTCGTTCATTTTTCTCCTTTATACTTAAAAAAAACAGAATAAGAATTAAGAGTAAGATTATGATTAAGTCTATTAAGGAACTTCAACTGTGTTTAATATTCTTTCAATAATATTTTCTGATGTAATATCTTCAGCTTCAGCTTCGTATGTTACAGCAACTCTGTGACGAAGCACATCCATACATACTTCACGAACATCTTCTGGAATAACATATCCACGTCGTTTAATAAACGCATTAGCTCGGGCTGCTAAAGCAAGATTTATAGTTGCACGAGGAGAACCCCCATAGCTGATTAAATCGGCTAAATCATTCAATCCAAAATCGCCAGGATTACGAGTTGCAAAAACAATATCTAGAATATATTGTTCAATTTTTTCATCAACATAAATATCCTGTACTAACTTTCTTGCTTTCAAAATATCTTGGGGTGAAATAACTTTATTTATTTTAGGAAGAGTTCCACCAACATTTAATTTCATTATTTGTTGTTCTTCTTCTCGAGTTGGATATGTAATTTTTACTTTTAACATAAATCTATCAACTTGAGCTTCTGGCAAAGGATAAGTTCCTTCCTGTTCAATAGGATTTTGAGTTGCAAGGACTAAAAATGGTTCATCCAATTTATAGGTTTCGGAGCCAATGGTAACTTGGCGCTCTTGCATAGCTTCCAACAAAGCCGATTGAACCTTTGCTGGTGCACGATTTATTTCATCAGCTAAAATAAAATTGGCAAATATTGGACCTTTTTTGATTCTAAAATCACCATCTTTTTGATTGTAAATCATTGTACCAAGTAAATCTGCTGGAAGCAAATCTGGTGTAAATTGAATTCTTTGAAATTTTGCATCCATCGAAGATGCTAGTGAGTTGATTGCTAATGTTTTTGCTAATCCCGGAAGTCCTTCAAGCAGAATGTGGCCATTTCCGAGCAGACCAATAATAAGACGTTGGACCATTTGCTTTTGTCCAACAATCACTTTCCCTATTTCGTTAAACAACGTGTCAACAAATTGACTTTCCTGTTTTATTTTTTCATTTAATTCGGTAATCTCCAATTTCGAGTCCCCTTGTTTATGTTAATGATTTTTTAAATTCAACTTTGCTTTTACAATATATTGGTCTAAAAAGTTTCACAAAATATTTTTGGAATTTTCGCAGATAATTAGATTATTAAAGAATACAAATATAAAGAGATAATTTGAGGTAGTGAAATAAATAGAATTATTTGTAGCACAGATTAGCAATCTGTGCTTTAAAAACCAATTGATCAAACTTGTTATAAAATTGAGTTCAATTTATTTTTAAATGCTCTATGTTGTTCAAAAATAAAATATCCAGAAACTAATACAATGACCGTTACGGCACTACTAATTATTGATATAACCTTTGTGTTTATAGGAAATGAAAATATTGAGAAAATTTTTCCAAAATAATTTTTAACTGAACTTAATTGCGGAATTATAATTTCTTGACCAGTCGGTTCAGAAAACATAATAAAACCTAAAATAAGAATGATGATAATTCCAAAAAGAGACATGAAAAATTTGAATAACCCATTTTTTCGCTCTTTTACTAAAATATTGGCACTAATTTTTGCCATAATTAATTCTGTTGTATTTTCAGGAGCACTTTCAATTTTTAAATTTTTTAGAACCGAATCAACCATTTGATGAGCTTTTAGACGTCCTTGCAACTCATTGTTTTGTTTAATCAAATGATAAAGTTCATCTATTTCAGAATTATTTAATTCATTGTCAATCAATTTATTTAATATTTCGTTAGTTAATTCTTTCATAATATGACCTCTTGGTAATTGTGCTTAAGCACTAAATTTCGTAAAGCATTACGTGAACGGTGTAGCAAAACTTTTGCATTAACTATTGAGATTCCAAGAACATTACTAATCTCGTTTAACGATAATCCATCAATGTAAAACAGAATAATAACTAGAGCATTCCTTACTGGCAATTTATCAACTATTTGCAAAATATACTCATTATGGTTTTCAGTTTGGGCATAAATTTTATTATCCTCATCCCCCAAATCAAAATGGTCTTCAACAGAATTCATTTCCATTATAATTTTTCTTTTTTTGCTTGAGATTATTGTAAGCGCTGTGTTATAAACAATTCTGTAAAACCAAGTCGAAAATTTTGAGTCGCCTCTAAATTCATTTAAAGAATTAAATACTTTCAAAAATGCATCTTGCAAAGCCTCCTCAGCATCCATTTCATTTTTGAGCATTTTTTTTAATAAACTGTAAGCACGGTCTTTATATATATCAATCAACAAAGCAAAATCGCCATGATTTCCCTTTTTAACTGATTCTATTATTTCATTTTCTGTTAGCTTTTTCATTGAACTATTTTACTTTGCATTCAAATTATAAGATTATTAATCCATTATTACAAATTTATTATAACATTTAGACAAAGCCATATCTAAAAGGTTACAAATTTACTTTTTTCACTTTTGTAACCTTTCCATTTAATCATTTGTCCTAAGTATTGAAGAAATAAAAAATGTTTTTGAATCACAAAATAAGGAGAAATAAAATGCAAGATCCGTTTATAGTACCAATAGTAATGTTCATAGTAACTGGAGCTGTTCTAATAACATTTATCTTCTACCGCTCGCGTGAAAAACAAATGGTAATTGAGCGTGGTTTGGATATTGATGTAATTAGAGAAATTTTCAAAAGGAAAGAATATCCTTATGCTTTACTGAAAACTGGAATAATTATTTTGTTTTTTGGTCTTGGTTTAGGAATTGGTATGTTGATTGAAGTTTATACGGGCGTTGATGAGTGGATTCCATTTCTAATTTTTGTTGGAACTGGACTTGGCTTTATAACAGCTTCGCTTGTTGGAAAAAAGTTAGAAGATAACGATAAACTTAAAAACAGATAATAGCTCATACATTTATCCAAATACTCAAATTTAAGCCTCCAAAGTTCTGCTTTTGGAGGTTTTTTTATCCCAAATCCGTCGATAGGAATAAATTTCTAATGACGGT
>PCUD01000082.1:0-566 GCA_002786785.1 Ignavibacteriales bacterium CG18_big_fil_WC_8_21_14_2_50_31_20
CAGTTTAATGGAAAAAGGAGCAAGGTTACTACTAAAACGAAATACAAATCTGAAGCCTTAAAATTCTTATCAACTTTTGAAGTGGAGTTAAAAGAAAATCGAACAAAAATTATTCCTTTTAATGATTTTATTTTTCAGTTCTTAAAGTATGCTGAAATTATCTACAGCGTAAATCATTGGAAATCGTTGAGGAGCACTTTTAATGAAGCTACTCTTTACTTTGGTAATGTTTCAATATCCGAATTAACAGTTCCTAAATTACAAGAATATTTTAATTATCGATTAATCAAACTATCTACTTATACAGTTAAACGAGATATAGCAAATTTTGGAAGTGCTTTCAAATGGGGCATTGCTCAAAACTATCTTTCAGTATCTCCAACATCTAAAATCAAAAAACCGAAACTTCCAGAAAAACAACCGCTATATTTTTCAAACCTTGAGTTTAATAGGTTTTTGCTTTCAATAGATAACGAAGACTACAAGGATTTAGTTATGCTTGCTGTTAATACTGGACTTAGACAAATGGAATTGTTAACACTAACAAAAGAGCAAATAGATTTGAA
>PCUD01000082.1:590-8847 GCA_002786785.1 Ignavibacteriales bacterium CG18_big_fil_WC_8_21_14_2_50_31_20
ACTCGACAACAGAACACATGTAACTAAGTCAAAAAAAATAAGAGTGGTTCCATTAAATGAAAGAGCAAAAGAAGTATTAAATAGACGGATTGCTTTAGATAAAATATTTCCATTCTCTCAAGATCAAACAACAAAGCTAATGCGTAAGTATCGAAAGAAATCAAAGATAAGACCAGAGCTAACATTCCATAGTTTTCGCCATACTTTTGCTAGTTGGTTAGTTCAAAAAGGAGTGCCAATTTTAAACGTCTCAAAGCTTCTAGGACACTCTGATGTGAAAACCACACAAATATATGCACATGTTAGTAATAGTGAGTTAATGAGCAGTGTAGCAGTTTTAAATTAATTATTAATAATTTGATTTTACATAATTTAATATATAATTTTCACATGCAAATGACGGGTAAGGGTCAATTTGCAAAAACCAAGTGGGGTTTGATTTGAATCTACAAAAATTTTATTTATTCCAGCTCAATCTTTTAATGCTTGTTATAAGCATTTGTGTCATAAACTTAAAGCCTTTCTATATAATATCAGAAAATAATATTGAATGTAAAAAAAACAAAACCGAAGAATTTGTGATTTCCGATACCAGATTAAACATTCAACATCATGCTCCAAATATTGAAATAGAAAATGACTTTTTTCTAGTTAGCAATTTTAATGCTTATGCAACCAAATATTTTGGTTAGCATGAGGTTTTGTATAAATAAATATAAAAGAGGTAAGAAATGAAAAAGTTGTTATCATTGCTACTAATTGTATCAATTACTGGATGTGCAACATTATTTAAGGGTTCTTCTGAAAAAGTAAGTTTCTCATCAGCCCCAGACGGTGCAGAAGTTTATGTAAATGGTAGTCTTCTGGGCAAAACGCCTTTTGAACTTAATATGAAGTCTAATAAAACTTATATGATTGAGTTTAGGAAAGAAGGCTTTGAACCAAAAAATGTTGCATTAAATAATTCCGTTGGTGGTGGTTGGGTTGTGCTAGATGTTTTAGCTGGTTTAGTGCCAGTTATTGTTGATGCTGCAACTGGTAATTGGTATTACCTTGACCAAGACCACGTTAATGCAGCACTAAAAGAACAACAATAGTGAAATGGTTTCAATCTATGCAAAAAACAACAACAAACAATTAAATTTATTTAATAATTAAAAAGAGGTATGTTATGAAAAAATTACTTTTGCTATTACTAATCGTTTTATTCGCAAGTTGCAGCGATTCACCAACTGAACCAAAATCTAATCCTTACTCTGGGGCCTGGAGAATAGTATTTGCTGGCAGTTATATTGGTAGTGGAAATTTAACTATTGATTCAGAAGGTAAATTCTCTTTAATAGTTGCTCTAAAAAATAGTGATAATACCACATTCACCAATACAATTACTGGCTCGGTTTCTTCTTCTGGTTCAATGAAGGCAGATACTTATTATAATGGTGCGAAAATAGGGACTGTTACCGGAACATTTGTTGGCGATTCAGCTAGTGGAAGTTATCAAACAATTCAGCCAACATACGGGACTTGGTCGGCAACTAAGAAATGAGAACGCAAAAGAGCATAAACGATCAACTAAACGGACAATTTATGATTGTGTTAATAATTCTTGCAATAGCTGGTGTTGTTTATTTAAATAAATAAGAGGATTAAATGAAAAAGTTATTTTTCTTGCCAATTGTTTTACTATTACTATCTGGATGTGCAACGTCTTATGAAAATGGTTATTCAGAAACAAGGATTGATGACAATTGTTATAGAGTTAGTTTTGATGGGAATAAAAAAACAACAACCACAAGAGCTATGGATTTAGCTTTACTTCGTGCTTCCGAACTGACTTTGGAAAATGGCTATAAATATTTTATCGTTGTAGATGACAAACAGAACACAGATGATAATTATACACCTTCAATGTCATCAACTTATAAAGGAAAAACCTATACTACAAATGCGATATATTCTACTACCAGAAGTTCAACAATTACAATTGTGTGTTATTTAGAAAAACCAGATAACTCTAATATAGTATATAATGCTGAATATGTTGCATTTGACTTAGGTAAGAAGTATGGTATAACAATCCAGGCTTTATATGGGGAAAAACATCCCAAATAAATATTCTAATAAATTATTTTTAGTTTTTCTGAAGTTGAATAAAACAAAAGTTCATGAGCAAGATGTAATCCCTTAATTGTGGGAATCTTGATAAGTTAAATATAGAGGTTTATATGTATGAGAATGAAGACACGGTTGGGGCTATTTATCTGATGGGTTTTGTTTGGTGTATTGGGGCATTGTATGCGTTACTAATAGAAGAAAACACTTTCATTGCAGCACTTTTTATTCTGTTGGTTATTGGCATATTTACCTACCCATTTTTCAAATTCCTTTTTGTTGAATTAGTAAACAAATATCCACAATTACTTGATAAAGAGATATTCAAGAGTTACGAAGAAAAGCAAAGTGATAAATGGCAGAAGAAAATGGAGAAATATAGAACAGATATTGATGACAAATGAAGTTATAACATTTTGAAGGAATATATGGATGAAAAAACGATTAACAAATGATATTGACCCTCATTGGAGAAAAGTATTTTCAAAATTTCTTGCTAAAAACCAGAAGCAGAAAGCACTTAACATTTTGGATGCGATGCTAACCGATAACTCCTCACTATTTAGTGGGCTTCCAGAATTTCAAGAGGATAAACGAATTGCACTCCTATTACGAATTGATTTATTACGCCATTGGGATAGAGAACTTGAAGCATTAGCATGGCTATGTTTAGAATGTGAACTCAGACCAGATAATAAGTTGGCTCAACTACTCAAAGGTGGGCTTAAACATCAACTAAATATTTCTAGCAATAATGTAGTTTCCAAAGAAGAATTTGATAATACCATATCTGATATTATTTATGGTTGGGATGAAATTGCTGGAATGAGAGAACTAAAAACTATTTTGACCAATGATTTAATTAAACCAATCTTGAATCCTCAATTATATAGTAAGTTTAAAATTACAACACCTAATGGAATTATATTTTTTGGCCCTTCAGGATGCGGAAAAACTTTTATCGCTAGAAAAATTGCAGATGCAATTGGCTACAATTTTATAGAGGTAAAGCCTGGAGATATTGCAAGCACATATGTTCACGGAACTCAAGGAAAAATTAAAGATGTATTTGAGGAAGCTCGAAATGATTCACCAACATTACTTTTTTTTGATGAGTTTGACGCACTTGTTCCAAATAGAAATGACACAAGTCATCATTACAAATCTGAAGTAAATGAATTTCTTGCACAAATGGATAATCTCAATACAGAAAATGTTCTTGTCGTAGCAGCTACAAATTTAATATCAAGTATTGACCCTGCAGTATTGAGACCTGGTAGGATTGATAGAAAGATTTTTATTCCACCACCAGATTTTGAATCTCGACACGAAGCCTTCAAGATGTTTATGGAAGGAAGACCTCAAAGCAATATTGACTACATTAGATTAGCAGAATATACAGAGAATTATACTTTTGCTGAAATTAAAGAATTAGTTAATAGAGCAGCAATAACTGGTGCAAATACTAATAAAAAAATTACTACAGATAATATTGTTGAGCTAATATTGGAGAATCCAGCATCGCTAACCGATGAGAATATTGAGAAAATGAAGTGATAAATATTTTAGTTTTGAAAAGTTAAAAATTATAAATGTTGATTTATTGGAGTGGGAAATGAATAAAGAGATTCTAAGATATGCAAAGGTTGGACTTTTAGAATATATCCGGTATGAAATTTGGCAAATATTACAAACTGATACCAGTATAGATGCTTATAAGTTTATCTACATTGAGAACAGCAGGAAAAAAATTAGTGATTTTTTAATTGAATCAACAACAAAACATCTAAAAATTGATAAAATCATAAAAAAATATGTAGAGTATTTAGATGAAATTTTAACTAAAATTAATCTCCCAAATGATAACGAACATTCCAAGTTATTCATTAATATTACAATGCCACAACTATCAAAAGCAATAATTAGGTCTATAAAAAGCAAATCACGATTTCACTTATTTAAAAGTGATATGGATTTGATAAATGCTTTTAGAGACGGTTTAGTGAGAGTAGATAAGGACTTATCACGAAAAAATCAGAGGGTCATTACAGAAAAGATGGCTTTGGAGGAAATGGAAGATATTATGACTAGTGAAACTTTATCAGATCATTTAGTTAGCGTATTTGGGAATTATGAGGCTATAGGATATATTTATATTGGAAAACTTGATAAAGCAAAAGAAATCATTATGAGTATGAAAAAAGATAAAGATATTGGAATTTCATTTATTATGGAGCAAGGTCGAATAAATAGAGGGCTAGTAGAAAAAATCAATATGCTTAACCCAGCTAAAAAGGACAAAACTCGATTAGAGACTACTAAAAAAATCCAAAATAAAAATGACTTAATAAAAAAAATTCAAGGTATTTCTAACTATAAAAATCTCTCAATTAGGAAAATTGCAGCAGCACTTGAATATAAAAGTGATTCTGGATATACGCATATCTTAGATACTTTAAGTCTCCCACACGATTTTCATAAGACCATTTAACTTATTGCACTGTATAATAGAATGCACTCAGTGCACTATAAAATCAGTGCAGTATCAGTCTTTCGAATTTAGCCTAAAAACAAAACATATCATGCACTAAAGTGCACTGGAACACCACTTGTATTACTTTCACCATGAGTTAAAAAGTTCATGAAAATTTTGAAAATATAAAGAAGTGGGAAAACAAACATAAGTTTTCATGCAAGTTGATTCTTGTATGATTAGAAAGCCAATATGATAAATCCCACTTGTCATTTTGGCTTTTTCTTTTTTAAAAGAAGGACTCAACCTTATGCGAGGAAGAGCCTTTTTAAACTATCATAAACTATATAAGGAATACCTTTATGAAACGTTACAAATGTAAAAAATCTATTCACTTAAATCAAGGTGAAAAAAAGCTTTCTAAGTTAAATCGAATTAGAAGAAAGCTAGTTTCCAAATTGATCTTTGCGGAGCAAGGTAAGAATGAAGAATCAATTATGGAATATCTGAAAAAGATAGCTAAGATTGACAAAAACCGATTCAGGATGGCTAAGAATATTAGTCTTAATCTTGGAGGCGTTTATGAATATCCAGATTAGACTTATTCAAGTATCCGATTCAGAATTTAAGATTTTCATCAAACAGAACAATTTCTTAAGCGGAATACTTAATGTTGAAAAGAGAATCTTCTATTGTGTCCCAAGAACTAGTAAAAACCAATTCCACCTCTTTGGGGGTGGATTGGGATTAAATGTTGAAATTCTCCATTTAGAAACATTTGATAAAATAATGCTCCGTTATAATTCAGAAATATTAACCACATACAGATTAAAATGGATTGAGAAAGGAATAGTTTCTCCCTATGGTGATCATCGAGTTGATTCGCAAATAATACTTCCACTTTCAGAAATAAATTTGGATTGGGAGCCGGAAAAGATTCCAGATTTAACTTTGTTTAACGAGGTTATATAATGCAAGGTTGGGTTTCTTTACATAGAAAATTATTTGAAAATCCTATTATGACAAAACCAAACTATCTAGCAATTTGGATTTATTTGTTACTTAGAGCTAATCATAAAGAGAATAGTATAATCTGGAATAATGAGAAAGTTAAAATCCAAGTTGGTCAATTTATTGGGTCAATTAAGCAAATTGCAGATTACTATAATTTGAGTAAATCAACTGTTGCTCATATACTAGATTACTTTGAACGTGATAATATGATAATAAAGAAATCCAACAAAAGATTCACATTATTTGAAATAAAGAACTATAAAAAATACCAAGACATTGAACGGCATGTTGAACGGCATGTAAGTGCTGAAACACTTGATAACAAAGGGCTTGATGATGATGATGAAAAATTGTTGGACGGCTCATTGTTTTCAAATCGGCTTCAAATCGAAACAAACAATAATGATAATACTGATAATAAAAAAGATATAATCGAAATCGAGTTTGAGAAATTTTGGAATTACTATGGATATAAAGTCAGTAGGAAAAAGTGTTTCGCTTTATGGAAGAAAATATCTACAGCTGATAAAAATCTAATTAGAGAACATTTGCCTAAATATATTAAATCAACTTTTACTGATGGTAGATACCCTAGTAGAAAACATCCTTCAACCTATCTTAACAATGAATCTTGGAACGATGAAATAATAAGTTCAACAAAAGAGGCAGACAATTTTATAAGTAAACCTTCATTAGTAAACAAAATAGGAGTGCAATAAATGTTAAAAACAAAAGAAAGAAACGAGTTAGAAGCTAATTTAATAATGGTATTAATTAGCTCTGGAATACGATTCAAAGAGCTTTATACTTCTAGGTATAGAATTGAACACCTATTCAAGAACAAAGACCTTAGAGAGCTTTTCGTAGCCATTACAAAATATTATGAGAAGACAAATGAGCTTCCTATAGCACATTTCCAGTTGAGGGAATTTGGAGATTTTAAATATACTTGGGAAGAGTATTCTATTGAATCAACAATTGAAACATACAGAGATGCTGAGAAAATTTTAATTGATGATTATTTTGAATGGGAAACTATTGCGCTTCAAAGAGAGATTAAAAACATTGGATTGAAAGGACTGGACTATTTAGATGCATTAAATGCTGGTGCTAATAAACTTTTGATGAGTATTGAAAAACAGTATTTTGAAGTCGATAAGGGAAATGCAGAAAAGATAAATGACTTATTAACTGACATTAAGAATAGTGATAAAAATTCAAAATATATAAAAACTGGTTTCAATTTAATTGATGCAAAAACAAATGGAATACCAAAAGGACATTTATCAATCATTGCAGGCCGTCCTGGAATGGGTAAAACTTCCTTTATGTTACAGCTCTCTAATAATATTATTGAGCAAGGATTGAAAGTTGGAATTATTTCAATTGAGATGACCTTTAACGAATTACAAATTAAAAATATTTCGCACTTAACTAAAATTGATTCAAGGATTATAGAAAATGGAAGTTTTGATAATATGAACTTAGCTTTAATAGAAACAGAAGCAGAAAAGTTGAAATCAGATAATTATATTATTGATGATAACTCATTTCAAACACCACAAAGTATTAAAGCAACCTTGAGACGTTGGATAATGAACAAGCAAATAGATATTGTATTTATTGATTATTTAACATTAATAAGAATCAATTATAGTAAAGGTAGAAACGATTTAGAAATTGGAGCCTTAACTCAAGACCTAAGAGAATTTGCAAAGGAAACTAAACTTCCAATTGTTATGCTCTCTCAGTTGAATAGAGCAGTAGAAGGACGAAACGATAAGAAGCCTTACCTTTCAGACCTTAGAGAGAGTGGAAGCATTGAACAGGATGCAAACTTAGTTATGTTTGTTCATAGACCTAGTTATTATGGAATTGATCCATATCAAACTGATTATCTAAATATGAATTTAACGAATGATGATTGTTTCGTAGATGCTGAGGATATTGCTAGTATCATAATTGCTAAAGCTAGGAATGGACAAACTGGAACAGTTCCGTTGCAATATATACCCAAATATCACTCTTTTGAAAACATAGAAATAAGAACCCAATTAAAAAAAGTTTCAAAGGGTGATTATCCCTTTTGAATTAACACACTTTTACAAACCCAAATTTAAAAAAAACAGATTGATTTCGAAGATTATTGATGTATTCGGCCAATATGAATCGTAAAAAATGTTAAGAATTGTTAAGGATAAAAGGAAACTTAAATTATCAAGCATCTGGAATATTGACAAAATGGATTCTGTTTGTTATGTTGGAGTAAGTTTTAGAACTAAAAAAAATGCAAATAAACATAAGTTTTCAGGAATAGCCTCGTAAGGATTTTAAGGGAATGCAACCCTTAGTTCTACCTTATGGGGCTTTTCTGTTTAACAAATAAAAATGTTCTTTAACAAGTTGAAATCACTTTTAAAAACGGTGCGTAAAACGGTGCAAAACTTCTTATTTGGGCGCACCATTAGGCGCACCACTTTAAGACTTGAAAATCCATTTATTTTTATTAGGAAGTATTCTAAAATAAGGTGTTGATGTTAATTGTTTTGATTCTACCCTTTTTTTGTCACTTTCCCCTTTAAAATAAAAAAGCCGTGCTTGGTTACACGGCTAAGTTTTGTGGGTGGAGACGGAATTGAACCGCCGACACATGGATTT
>PCUD01000082.1:8854-50681 GCA_002786785.1 Ignavibacteriales bacterium CG18_big_fil_WC_8_21_14_2_50_31_20
ATAATTTTTTTTAAAATACAAAATATTTTTTTTATTAAGCAATAATTTGTGTCCCACCATTTTCCTTTCCAATTTCTTCTTCAGATGTTATAACGGCTCTAGTTCCACCATTTTTAATAAAATTTATTGCAGCCAAAATTTTAGGTTGCATACTACCAGCTCCAAATTGATTTTCTTCTAAATATTTTTCAGCTTCATTTACAGTAATTACATCAAGTTCTTTTTGATCTGGTTTTCCATAATTAATATATACTTTTGGCACGTCTGTAATAATGTATAGAGTTTCGGCATTAATTTGTTGAGCCAATAATGATGACGCTCTATCTTTATCGATAACAGCTTCAATTGCTTCAAGATAATTATTTTCGTGTCTGTAAATTGGAACTCCGCCGCCGCCAACAGCAATTACAATATGTCCATTATTTACAAGTTCATCAATTATTTGTTTGTTCATAATATCTTGTGGAATTGGTGATGGAACAATTCTTCTCCATCCTCGTTTTGCAGAATCTTCTTTGAATTGCCAATTATTAGCTTTTGCTAATAAATCGGCCTCTTCTTTGATGTAAAAAGAGCCAATGGGTTTTGTAGGATTCTTAAAAGCTGGGTCATTAATATCAACTAAAACTTGCGTAATTAGTGAAACAACATTTCTGTTTATATCAAAATCGTTTAATACATTTCTCATCTGTCGTTCAAGCATATATCCAATTCCGCCTTGCGAATCGGCAACACAAATATCTAAAGGCATTTTAGGAATTTTATATTTTTCGTAACCTGCTTCATTTCGTAACATAATATTACCAACTTGTGGACCATTTCCATGTGTTATTACAACATTATATCCACTTCTGATAAGTTCAAGAAGTTTTGCTAGAGTTTCATACGCATTCTTTTCCTGCTGTTCAATAGTTCCCGCTTCGGACGCACGCAAGAGTGCATTTCCACCTAAAGCTACAACTGCTATTTTTTTCATAATTTTCTTAATCACATAATACTGGTTTAAAAATACAGAACCGGAGTCTTTAAAATATCAAAAACCCCGGTTCCACAAATGGTTTTATAAAATGCCTTTTTGCTTTAAGATACTTTCAAGCGTTATTGCACCTATCTCTTGTAAATCGTATTTTACTCGAGTTGAAGGTTTATTAATCTTTAAAATTCTTCCAAGATCTATTGGAGTTCCAATAACAACAGAATCACAATCAACTCTGTTTATTGTTTCTTCTAAGTCCTTCATTTGTTCATCGCCATAACCCATTGCAGGTAATAAAATTCCTATGTTTGGATATTTTTCATAAGTAGCTGTAATTGATTTTACAGTATACGGACGTGGGTCAACAATTTCTGAAGCATTTAGTTTTTGAGCAGCTACAGTTCCAGCACCGTATTTCATTTCACCATGAGTTAATGTAGGACCATCTTCAACAACAAGTACTCTTTTCCCCGTAACAAGTTCTGGGTGTTCAACAGTAAGTGGTGATGCACCTTCAATAATTGCTGCTTTTGGATTTACGCTTCTTACATTTTTCATAACTGTTAAAATGTCTGCACCATCAGCCGATTCCATTTTATTAATTACAACAGCATCAGCTAAACGAAGCGAAGTATTTCCTGGATAGTAAATCATTTCATGTCCAGGTCTGTGAGGATCAACAACTGTAAATGTTAAATCAGCTTTATAAAATGACATGTCGTTATTTCCACCATCCCAAAGTATTATATCTGCTTCTTTTTCAGCTTCACGAACAATTGCCTCGTAATCAACACCAGAATAAATTATTCCACCCATAGCGATGTGCGGTTCATACTCTTCAATTTCTTCAATTGTACATTGATGAAATTTTAAATCCTCCAAAGTTGCAAAACGCTGTACTTTTTGCTTTACTAAATCTCCGTAAGGCATTGGATGACGAATTGATACTACTTTTTTACCAGCTGCTCTTAGTAACTCAACTATTTTTCGGGATGTTTGTGATTTTCCACAACCGGTTCTTACAGCAACAACTGCAATAACTGGTTTGGTTGATTTTATCATAGTTTCTTCACCACCGAGTAAACGAAATGAAATACCCGCAGCATTTACGATTGATGCTTTTGTCATAACATAATTAAAAGGCACATCCGAGTATGAAAAAACTACTTCGTGAACATTAAACTTTTCAATTAAATTTGTTAATTCTGATTCATCATAAATCTTAATTCCATCTGGATAAAGTTTGCCAGCTAACTCAGTTGGATACATTCTTCCATCTATATTAGGAATTTGAGTTGCTGTAAAAGCTACAACATTATATTCCTCTTTGTCTCTAAAATAGACGTTAAAATTGTGAAAATCGCGCCCAGCGGCACCCATAATTAGAACATTTTTACGTGACATAATCGTACTCCTATTTTTGATTATTCTACAGTTACACTTTTTGCTAGATTTCTTGGTTGATCAACATTTAATCCCTTTTTAACCGCAACGTGATATGCTAATAACTGCAATGGAATTACAGTAAGAATTGGCATTAACATTCTGATTGTGTCTGGAATTTTAATTGAGAAATCAACTAATTTATCTATTTCATCATCATTTTCGCTTGCAATGGCTATAATTCTTCCTTTGCGTGCTTTAACTTCTTCAATATTTGTAATTACTTTATCGTAAACAGAATCTTTTGGAGCTATAAAAACTACTGGCATATTTTCATCAATTAATGCAATTGGTCCATGCTTCATTTCTGCTGCGGGATAACCCTCAGCATGAATGTATGAAATCTCTTTCATTTTAAGAGCACCTTCCAATGCAACTGGAAAGTTATATCCTCTTCCAAGATATAGGAAGTTTTTTGCGTCTACAAATTTTTCTGCAATAGCTTCAATTTGATCATTTAATTTTAATATTTGTTCAATTTTTTTTGGAAGCAATTCTAATTCGCGAAGTATATTTTGCCCATCAATTAAACTAAGATGCCGTTTTCTTCCAATTAAAACAGAAATTAATGCAAAAACAACTAATTGCGATGTAAATGCTTTTGTGGAAGCAACTCCAATTTCTGGACCAGCATGAACGTAAACTCCAGCATCACTTTCGCGAGCAATTGAACTTCCAACAACATTACATATTCCAAGAATAAGTGCGTCTCTTCTGCGTGCTTCTTTCATAGCTGCAAGAGTATCGGCTGTTTCGCCACTTTGAGAAATGAAAAACATTGCATCATCTTTAGTTACAATAGGATTTCTATAACGAAATTCTGAAGCATAATCTACTTCAACAGGAAGTCCAGTAAATTGCTCAAGCATATATTCGCCAACTAATCCAGCATGCCAAGAAGTTCCACAAGCAGATAATAAAATTCTTTTTGAGTTAGCAATTTGACCCGTAATTCTTTCAATTCCACCTAGCTTTGCAGTTCCTTCATCCATAAGTATTCTGCCTCTAAAAGAATCGTGAACAGAATTAACTTGTTCAAAAATTTCTTTTAGCATGTAGTGAGGATAATCACCTTTGCTAATTTCGTTAAGTTCAACACTAATTTCGTGAACTTCTTTTAAAATATCTTCGTTATCAATTGAACTTGCTGTAAACTTATCTTTTGTTACTTCAACTATTTCACCATCTTCAAGATAAACACAATGACTTGTATGCCCAACCAGCGCATTTACATCAGAAGCTACATAATGCTCACCATCACCAATTCCTATAACAAGTGGTGAGCCTTTACGAGCAACGATTATTTTATCCGGTTCAAGTTTGGAAATAATACAAACTCCGTAAGTACCTTTAACCTCGCTTAATGCTAACTGAACAGCTTTGAGCAGTAATTTACCCTTCTTCATAAAGCTATCAATAAGATGAACTAAAACTTCTGTATCGGTTTGAGATATAAAACCATATCCATCCTTAATTAATTTAGCTTTAATTTCAGAATAATTTTCAATTACCCCATTATGAACAACATAAAGAGTTTCATCTTTGTTAAAATGTGGATGTGCGTTTATTTCACTTGGCTCACCATGGGTAGCCCATCTCGTATGTGCAATACCTATTGAGGATAAATCAATATCTAAATGTTCAACTTTATCTTCAAGTTTTGATACTTTTCCAAGACTTTTTATTACTCTTGTTTCTCGCTTTACATTTGAAATAATTCCAATCCCAGCTGAATCATATCCCCTATATTCAAGTCTTTTTAATCCTTCAAGAAGGATAGGAATTGAATTTTTACTACCAATGTAACCTACTATACCGCACATATATTATCCCATATTGTTTAATTAATAAAATATTTTAGTTAAAAATAGGTTAAAGGTTTGGAAACGGATTTAACAAAAGTGGATTTACTTTCTGATGAAATATTTCTTTTATTGCATTATTATACATAAAGTTCATATAAATATTATAAAAAATCACTTATTTCTAATTTCAGAAAAAAATATCACAATTCCAAAGCCATTAAACTATTATTTTTGCGCCCCGCTATTTCCAAATTTAATTGATCCAAACCCAAATTTATCCCTAATTGAAGTAACAGCTTTTAGCATATTTTTTCTGACTTTGCTTTCTGTATCAAACAAATTTTCTTGCGTATTAAACTCACTAAAATTAGTTAAATGAATTCCTATTAAACGAACGGCAACTCTTCTGCTATAAGCATTATTAAACAATTTGGAAGCCGTTTCATATATTGTTTTATCGTCGTTTGTTGCTTTAATTGTTTTTGCACGGGTAATTGTAACAAAATCGGAATATCGGAGCTTAATGCTTATTGTTGCAGCTTCCCAATTTTTATCTCGCAAAATTTGACACACTTTACCAACTAAATTAAAAAGTGTATCCTCTATTTTCTCTTTATTAACTTCGTCTTTTCCGTAAGTCCTTTCTTTTGATATACTTAGCCGTTCATGATTTATATTAAAATTTGTACTTCCCATCCCGTTTGCTTTATTCCAAAGCGAAGTACCTGCTTTTCCATAAGCCAAAGAAAAATACTCTTCCGAAACTTTTGCAATGTCTTCAATTTTGAAAAATCCTTTTGAATTTAATGATTCAAGCATAACTCGCCCAACTCCAGGAATTACTTCAACAGGTAATGGTGCAAGAAATGCTTTTTCCATTCCAGGAAAAATAAAAGTAACTCCTTTTGGTTTTGCGTAATCGGAACATATTTTTGCAATTGTTTTGTTTGAACCTATTCCAATTGAGCAAGGGAGCAGCAATTCTTTTTCTATTTCATTTTGTATTTTTTTTGCAAAAGTAAATAGTGAACCATAAATTTTTTGTGTCCCAGAAAAATCCATGTAAAACTCATCAATGGATGCTTGCTGAATTACTGGAGCGTATTTTTCAAGAATTTTTTTCACTTCTTCAGAAAATCGAGAATATTCGCCCATAGTACCGTTTACATATATTCCATTTGGACAAAGCTTATAAGCCTGCTTTATTGGCATTGCAGAGTGAATTCCGTATTCTCGTGCTTCATAGGAACAAGCCGCAACTACACCTCTGCCATATTTAGGATTTGCCCCAACAATAACTGGTTTTCCAATTAAATTTGGGTTTAAAATCCGTTCAACAGATACAAAAAATGTATCTAAATCTAAATGAAATATTGTTTTCATATTGCCAATTTAAAGCAAATTTAAGTAATTGTAAAACAATCCATTAAATTTGATGTCTAATCATAGGTTATTCAATTTTACTTTACACCAAATTGGCTATTTTTTTAATATTTACATAGTTTTTAAATTTTAAAGCTATATCTTGATGAATAAGAAAAATTAGCTTTTGATAATATGTTGTAATAATACCTCTTTATTCATAAATTAAGTTTAGCATTAATTAAATATTAGGAGCACTAATGGAAGCAGTAACTGGATTATCAGTCGTAATTATTATAGGGGCGGTATTTTTCCTTTTCCTATTTACATATTTTGTCCCAATTGGACTTTACATAACAGCATATTTTTCTGGAGTGAAACTTAAGATTTTCAAGGACCTAGTAGGAATGAGACTTCGAAAAGTTTCACCAATGGTAATTGTCCGTAGCCAAATCTCTGCAGCTAAAGCTGGCATTGAACTTGACACTTCATTTTTAGAAGCACATTATCTTGCTGGTGGAAATGTTATTAATGTTGTAAATGCATTAATATCTGCAAATAAAGCAAATCTTGAACTTTCATTTGAGAAAGCTGCTGCAATTGATTTAGCGGGTCGTAACGTTTTGGAGGCTGTTCAAATGTCTGTACTTCCAAAAGTTATTGAAACCCCAATGGTCTCGGCTGTTGCAAAAGATGGAATTCAATTAAAAGCAATTGCACGAATTACAGTAAGAGCCAATCTTGAAAGACTTGTTGGAGGTGCTAACGAATCTACAATTTTAGCTCGTGTTGGCGAAGGAATTGTATCTACGATAGGCTCAAGTGTATCTTATAAAGATGTGTTGGAAAATCCTGATAATATTTCAAAAGTAGTTTTAGCAAAGGGATTAGACTCTGGCACCGCATTTGAGATACTTTCAATTGATATTGCTGATGTTGACGTTGGTACAAACATTGGTGCTATACTTCAAACAGACCAAGCTGAAGCTGATTTAAAAGTTGCTCGTGCAAAAGCTGAAGAAAGACGTGCTGCTGCAATTGCATTAGAACAAGAAATGACTGCGGAAGTAGCAAGGATGCGTGCAAAAGTTGTTGAAGCAGAAGTTGAAATTCCACTTGCAATGGCTGAAGCATTTCGTAAAGGTAATTTTGGCGTAATGGATTATTACAATCTTAAAAATATTCAATCAGATACTGAAATGAGAAATTCTATTGCAAAGCCAGATTCTGATAAAAAAGATAGCCACGAGTAGAAAATGGATAATATAGTTGATTATCTGGTAGTTCTATTTTTTGTAATTAGCTTTTTATCTTCCATTTTTAAGAAGAAAAAAACCGTTAATGCTAATTCAGAAAATAAAGCTCTCAAACCTAAGAATCAGACCCAGGAAGTAGTTCAGAAAGTTAGAACAAGCAATCCTTTCGAAGACTTTGTTAAATCTATCAACAATGAGTTTGAGAAAGCAAAAGAGGATAGCTCTCGTTCAGAGGTTGACGACTATTATGAAAAGGCTATGCGTAAATCAGTTGAGTTTGAATTGCCAGATAAAAAGATTTATCGCCAAGTTGAATTTGTTGAACCAAATTTAGCAAAAAAAATAGTTAAGCATGACGAATCTATTTCAAGTCAATCCTACGCTAAGTCTCTTCAGAAAAATAGAGAAAGGCACGAAAGTAAAAAAGCAAAAGAAATTAGGAATAGCTTAATACAGCCTGATTCGATTAAAAATTTTATTATAATGAATGAGATTTTAGGAAAGCCAAAAGCATTGCAAAGATAATGGCAAAAAAGTATACTTTAAAAAAAGTTAACAAAACGGGTATTCAGAAATCAAAAATTGATGAAGCCCGTTTTTCTATTAATTACAAAGAAGAATTAAACACGGCTCAATTTGAAGCGGCTTCAGCTATTGAAGGTTCATATCTAGTAATTGCTGGTGCTGGAACTGGCAAAACGCGAACACTGGTTTATAGAGTTTCAAGATTAATTGAACTTGGATATGACCCGCAATCTATTTTACTTTTAACTTTTACCAGAAAGGCTGCCCGTGAAATGATGAACCGTGCAACCATATTATTGGATAATAGATGTTCAAAAATTAATGGTGGAACCTTCCATTCGTTTGCAAACTTAACTTTGCGAAGATATTCCAAAGCAATTGGACTTGATTCAAACTTTATAATTTTAGATCAAGGCGATAGTGAAGATGTAATTAATCTAATTCGTGGGCAAATGAATCTTGCTAAATTGAAGCAAAGGTTTCCAAATAAACAAACAATTTTAAAAGTTATTAGTTTAAATAAAAATACATCAAAGCCAATTGATGAAATACTTATTGAAAACTATCCTCATTTTGCTGAGCATATTGATAAAATAGTTGAAATAAAAACTAATTATGAAAAGTATAAATTTGTTAATTCCCTTTTGGATTATGATGATTTGCTAGTTTATTTGCTTAAATTTTTGTCAGAGCATAATAAGTATGCTGTTAATTTATTGTCTAATATAAAATTTATTATGGTTGATGAATATCAGGACACAAATAAATTGCAAGCTGATATAATTAAAGCACTTTCAACTATTAATAAAAATGTTATGGTTGTTGGCGATGATTCACAATCAATTTATTCTTTTCGTGGTGCTAATTTTAAAAATATTATGGATTTCCCAAAACTTTTTGAGAATACAATTCTTATTAAATTAGAGGAAAATTACAGAAGTACGAATGAGATACTTAGTTTTGCTAATCATTTATTAGAATTTGCAATTGAAAAATATCCAAAAAAACTTTTTACAAATATTTCTGATGGAGAGTTACCAGCTATTATCTCAGCAACAAATGACAATATGCAATCCAGGTTTATTGTTGAACGTGTTTTAGAATTGAGAGAGGAAGGCGTGCCACTTGAAGAAATAGCTGTTCTGTTTCGTTCATCATATCACTCATTTAATTTAGAGGTAGAATTAGATAAAGCAAGTATTCCATATATAAAATTTGGAGGAATGAAGTTTGTGGAAACCGCCCATGTAAAAGATGTATTAGCTTTCCTGCGTATTTCAATAAATCCAAAAGATTTTGTTAGCTGGTACCGTATTTTGTTATTGCATGAAGGAGTTGGACCAAAACGTGCTCAAATGATGATGGAAGAAATTTCAAATATTAATATTAATAACATTTCTTACGATTTAAAAAACAACAAAATACTTGAAAAGATATTCCCACTTCTTGATCTAATTCAAAATATGAATAAAAATTATTCACTTCCAACTGAGAAACTTGAACTTATTTTTAATTATTACAACCCCTTATTCAAAAAAAAGTATGATGATTTTAATAAGCGGAGAAAGGATTTGGAAGCATTAGTTAATATTGCAAGCAACTACGATAATGCTATAACATTTCTTGCGGATATGGCTCTTGAACCACCACAGGATTCTGTTGCAGATATTGATGAAGAGGATAAGGAAAATGAGTTTCTTACACTTTCCACAATCCATTCAGCTAAAGGATTAGAATGGCATTCCGTTTTTATAATTCATGCAATGGATGGATTTTTCCCAGCAGCACAGTCTTTTGATTCACAAGAGTCTTTGGAAGAAGAAAGACGCTTAATGTATGTTGCAGTGACTCGTGCTAAGCAAAATCTGTTTATCTCACATCCATCAAATATATTTGATAGATATAGTGGATATACCTTGGCAAAACCTTCGCGTTTTATTGCAAAAATTAGCGAGCAGCTTGCAGATGAATGGATTATTGAAGAGGAATTTTGATAATGTTTTCAACATACATATTATTTGTATTAATGCTAATACTTTTGATTTTTAATCTGTCAATTTATTCTGCTTTAAATAAACTTTTTAGGTTTCGGAAAAAGTCAAAAGGGAGCAATATTAATATTTCTATTGTTGTGGCTGCAAAGAATGAAACAGAAATTATTCCTAATTTAATTGCAGCATTATTGAAGCAGAATTTTCCAAAAGATAATTTTGAGGTTATTATTGTGGACGATAATTCTGAGGATGATACATTTTTAAAAGCAAAATCAATTTGTACAGAATTAGAAAATTTTAGAATTATTAAGACTGAGAACAAGATTTTTAAAGCAAAAAAAGGCGCTTTAGATTTAGGAATTAAATTGACAAAATATCCCTATATACTTATAACAGATGCCGATTGTGAACCAGAAGTTGAATGGATTAACTCTTTTGCCAGTGGTTTTGCAAACAAAAACGATTTTCTATTTGGAATTGCTCCATATAAAAGGAAAAATTCCCTCACAAATTTAGTTGCACGTTTTGAAAATTTAAGAGCAAGCATTATTGTTTTTGCTTTTTCTAAATTAGGCTTTCCATATTCTGCGGCGGCTCGAAGTTTTGGATTTTCAAAAGAGGCTTTCAATAAAATTAACGGTTATGAAAACACAAATGCAACTTTAAGTGGTGATGACGATTTGCTTTTGCAAGAAGCAATTAAATTTAACTTTAAAATTGGAATGGTTACAGAAAACAATTCCTTTGTATTTAGTAATACAAAAAATAATTTCACTGATTTTAGTAATCAAAAAGCACGCCACACATCTACTTCTATCTATTATTCATTTAAAAGTAAACTTTTACTTGCTATTTGGCATTTGATAAATCTAACTTCACTTTTCTCTATATTAGCATTGCCATATGGTAATATATTTCTTTTACCTTTTTTTATTAAAATAATAATAGATACTTTTGTACTAAATAATTTTCAAAATAATTTTGGATACAAAATAAATCCAATTTTATTTATTTTTCTACAAATAAATTATGAATTAAATTTAATATACTTTTTTTTAAAAGGATTAAAATTTTCCAATAGATGGGATTAATTTTATGAACAATAATGAACTAATTGATTTAGCAAATGCTGCTAAAAATAAATCTTATTCTCCTTATTCTAAATTTAGAGTAGGTGCTGCATTACTAACTAAAGATGGGAAAGTATTTCAAGGTGCAAATATTGAAAATGCTGCTTATGGTGTTACAATTTGTGCCGAAAGAACAGCTGCATTTGCTGCAAAATTAGATGGGAATGATGAATTTTTAGCAATTGCAATTGCATCTGATAGTAAGGATTATATTACTCCGTGTGGTGCTTGTCGCCAAGTATTAATGGAGCTTTGTGGAGAAGATTTAGACGTTATAGTTACTAATGGAAATGGTGATGTAAAATCTTTTAAGCTAAATGAGTTACTCCCATTTTCATTTGGCGATAAAAATTTGAATTCCTAAAATTAATTTTATGTGTTTGAGATTTTTAAGCTCAAACTATTTTTTAATATTTTTTAAAATCAAAATTTAAATATGGTAGAATTTGTCCCGCACCCTGTTCCCCACAATACAGGTTGGATTGAAGTAATTTCTGGTTGCATGTTTAGCGGCAAAACAGAAGAACTAATTAGAAGATTGCGTAGAGCTAAATTTGCAAAACTTAACGTAAAAGTATTTAAACCAATTATTGATAATAGGTATTCAAAAACTGAAATAGTTTCGCATAGTGAACAAGCATTTCCATCCATTATGATTGATAAATCTGATGATGTTCTTTCAATGGTTGCTGATGTAGATATTGTTGGAATAGATGAAGCCCAATTCTTTGACAATAATATTTCGGATGTTGCACTTGAATTAGCAAAGATGGGCAAAAGAGTTATTATTGCTGGACTTGATATGGATTTTAAAGGAATTCCATTTGGCCCAATGCCTAATCTACTTGCTATTGCCGAATATGTTACAAAACCTAAAGCTATTTGTGTAGTATGCGGAAGTCCTGCGACTATGACACAACGGATTAGTGATTCAAAAGAGCTAGTGGAAGTTGGAGCATCTGATAAGTATGAAGCTCGCTGTCGTAAACATCATTATATACCATAATACTGGAGTTATATGGATTTTACATCTATTTTTAGAGGAATGTTTGGAATTTTATTATTAGTAGGAATCGCTTTTTTATTCTCCAATAATAAAAAGAAAATTAACTGGCATCTTGTTATAACTGGACTTAGCTTACAATTTATTTTTGCACTTTTAATAATTAAAGGCGATTATTTTTCACAATATTTTTCTCCACTTGGTTGGCCCAAATTATTTTTTGCTTGGGTCAGCAGTTTCTTTGTGATAATTCTTAATTTTACTACTGAAGGGGCAAAATTTGTATTTGGAAATCTTGCTTTAGGTCCAGGAACTGAAAATAGTATGGGAATGTTTTTTGCATTTCAAGTTCTCCCAACAATAATATTTTTTGCTTCACTAATGGCTATTCTTTACCACTTAGGAATTATGCAAAGAGTTGTTCAAGCGATGGCTTGGGTTATGTCTAAGCTGCTTGGTACCAGTGGGGCAGAATCACTTTCAGCAACTGCTAATATTTTTGTTGGGCAAACTGAGGCTCCCCTTATGATTAAGCCATACATTAAAAATATGACAAATAGTGAAATTCTTACAATAATGGTTGGAGGAATGGCTACTGTTGCAGGTGGTGTAATGGCAGCATATATTCAAATTTTAAGTACAACATTTGCAGAAGTTATGGGATTACAACTTGCTGAAGCACAGTTATTATTTGCTACACATTTACTTGGAGCAAGTGTTATGGCTGCACCTGCTGGACTTATAATGTCAAAAATTATTTATCCTGAAACTGAAGTTCCCGAAACAAGAGGTGAAGTAAAAGTGGCGATTGAAAAAACCTCTTCAAACGTAATTGAAGCAGCTGCTACTGGTGCTAGTGATGGATTGCAATTGGCTTTGAATGTAGCTGCAATGTTGCTTGCTTTTATTGCATTAATTGCACTATCAAATTATATGCTAGAAGGGGCTGGGAATTTATTGGGATTAAATTCATTCCTAATTTCAGAGTATGGACAACCATTAAATTTGCAATTTATCCTTGGATTTGTATTTCAATTTTTGGCATATGGAATTGGTGTTCCTTGGGAAAATGCAATGCAATTTGGATCTTTATTCGGGACAAAAATTGTCCTAAATGAATTTGTTGCGTACTTTGATATGAGTGCTCTAATTGCCTCAAAAGATATGATTAACGAAAAAACTATTTTAATGGCAACTTATGCACTTTGTGGTTTTGCAAACTTTAGTTCAATTGCTATTCAGATTGGTGGACTTTCACCTTTAGCACCCAATAGGAAATCTGATTTTGCTAAGCTTGGATTAAAAGCATTAGTGGGAGGTGCATTATCAACTTTAATGACAGCTACTTTAGCTGGAATTTTATTTTAGGTGTATAATGTTAGATTTAGATAAAAAATATGATGAGCTTATTGATAACCTAATTAGCAATGTTCCATTTAAACCAGAAATTGGATTAGTGCTTGGAAGCGGGCTTGGTGAGTTTGCTGAAAAAACGAAAATAATTAAAACAATTCCAACCAACGAATTGATTGGTTATCCCGAATCTACTGTTGAGGGACACAAAGGATTTATACATTTTGCGGAAGTAAACAATAAAAAACTTATGATTTATCAAGGCAGAATTCATCCTTACGAAGGTTATAATATTTCTGAATGTGTGCTTCCTATTTTTATTGCATATAAATTAGGTGTTAATAAAATTATTTTAACTAATGCTGCTGGTGGGTTAAATCACTTACAACCAGCTGACTTAATGTTAATAACATCAATGATTTCATTTAATATAAAAAAACAATTAGGTGAACTTATTGGGCTTGCTTCAACACAAGCAAGAAATAATTTTTTCAACTTTCCTTCCAATAGAATAAATGATATAATTAGAAATGCAGCATTGAAGGAAGAAGTGGTTTTGAAAGAGGGAGTTTATTGGTATAGTCAAGGTCCTAGTTATGAAACTCCAGCTGAAATTAGAATGGTACACAAATTAGGTGGCGATGCGGTTGGGATGTCTACTGTTCACGAAGCAATATTTGCATCAGCTCTTGGGATGGAAATTGGAGCGATTTCATGTATTACAAATTATGCTGCAGGTATTTCTGCCAATAAACTTAATCATCAAGAAGTCATGGAAACTGCAGAATTAGTAAAAGAAAAATTTGAGAAGTTAATAAAAGAAATAATTCAGCTTATGTAGAAAATAAATTGCTCAGCAATAAATTTTCTTCTATTTCTTGTTTCTTTTTATTAGTTTAATTAAATTGCACAATAAATAAAATATAGTCTTAATGTTTCAGCTAATGTATTAAGATATTTACAAACTAAAATAAGATTGAATGACCATGGACGAAGGCCCGAATAAGAATAATTTAAAGTATTAACTATTTTGTAAGGGCTTCATGTTTCCTTGCAGAATAAATAAGTAAGGAGACATCATAATGATTAAAATTTTTAAAACATTTGGTGGTTATATTGAAATTGACAAACCTCAAGATAATTGCTGGATAAATACTACTAACCCCACAAAAGATGAAATTCAAAAATTAACCGATGATTTTGGTTTACCTAGTGACATAATTAATGACATATTGGATCAAGATGAAAGACCTCGAATTGAGTTTGAAGATAATTGGACTTTAATAATTCTAAGAATCCCCGTTGAAGTAAATAATAATGGAGTTCCATTTAATACTATTCCATTAGGAATTTTTATCACATCCAATTTTACAGTAACTGTTTGTTTGCAAGATAATGCAGTATTGCCTATTGGGCAACCATCACCATTTAGAGACCAATATAAAGAAATTTCAGACAGCATCAATTTTATACTCCGCTTATTTCTTCGTTCCGGAAATTTATACTTGAAATATTTAAAACAAATAAACCAAATGACTTCATTAATTGAACAAGACCTTGAGAAATCAATTAAAAACAAGGAATTGAATAAATTACTAAAAATGGAGAAAAGTTTAGTTTATTTTATTACTTCAATTAAAGCCAACGAAATTGTTTTAGCAAAACTTCGTAATTCAAAAAAGATAACCACCGAAATAAATGAAGATTTATTAGAAGATGCATTTATCGAAAATAAACAAGCTCTTGAAATGTCACAGATTTATTCAGACATTCAAAGCGGAATGATGGATGCATTTGCATCTGTGATTTCTAACAATTTAAACGTTGTAATGAAACAATTAACAATAATTTCAATACTTTTAATGATTCCAACCTTAATTGCAAGCTTATTCGGTATGAATGTCCCAAATTTATTGGAAAATTCTTTTTGGGCAATGCCTTTAATAATTTTAGGTTCCTTGGTACTTTCAATTTTAGGAGTAATAATATTTAGAAAAAGACAATGGTTTTAATAAAATTTCATATTCTCATTAACTAATAAAGAACAAGTTTATGAATATTTTTCAACTAAATGAACAATAAATAATGTTTGGATTCTAAAATAATGAACTCAAAATTATGTAATATCCTTTTTTTTACATTAAGCTTATTCACCTTTAATTTATTTGCTCAAAAAGTTAAAACTATTGATTTGGAAAGATATTTTAATGGTTTTCAAGGTGGTTTTAAAATATACAATTTTGCAACAGATACATACATTCAATACAATGATGAGCAATGCAAAAAAAGATTTTCCCCCTGCTCTACTTTTAAAATTCCAAACTCGCTTATTGGTATTGAAACAGGGATAATTACTGACACATCATTTATAATAAAATATGATAGCCTATTACATCCCAAAACTGAAAATTATTTATCGAGAGTTCCATTTAAATTCTGGTTTCATGATTTATCATTAAAACGTGCATTTAAGTATTCGTGTGTATGGTATTATCAAGAATTGGCTCGCAAAATTGGTGCAGAAAAAATGCAAACCTATTTGAATTTTATTGATTATGGAAATAATGATATTACAAGCGGAATTGATAATTTTTGGCTTAATGGGTCAATTGAAATTTCTATTAATGAACAAGTTGAATTCTTAAAAAAACTTTTTCTACACAAAATAAACGGTTTTTCTGATTCCTCATTTAATATGGTGAAGAGTATTATGCTTTATGACTCAACTTCCAATTATACTTTGTATGCGAAAACTGGAACTTGTGATTATTTGGATAGAAAAGTTATTGCTTGGTTTGTAGGATTTATCGTAACAAATTCTGAAACTAATATTTTTGCCCTAAATTTAATTGTAAATAGTTTTGATGACTTAAAGAATAATATACGACTTGAAATGACAAAAAATATTTTGAAAAAATTGGTAATTATTAAATAATAATTACTAAAATATTTTATCATTAAATTTTTAAGGAAATCTTGGAATAATATGAAACTTACTATTATGCTTATTTTACTGTGTTTTATTCCTATTTTAACATTTGGGCAAGATTGGGCAAATGTTGATCGTTTCAAAAATGAAAATACAAAACTTGGATTACCGGTACCAAGCGAAAACAGAATAGTTTTTATGGGCAACTCAATTACTGAAGGTTGGAGTAAGTTTTATCCAGTTTTTTTTACAGGCAAAAATTATATCAATCGCGGTATTAGTGGACAAACAACACCGCAAATGTTACTCCGTTTTAGAAATGATGTTATTAATCTTAGACCAAAATTAGTTATTATTTTAGCTGGGACAAATGATATTGCTGGCAATACTGGCTTAACAAAACTTGATGCAATTTTGAATAATATTATTTCAATGACAGAATTAGCAAAAGCAAATAACATTCAAGTAATTCTTTCTTCTGTTTTACCAGTTTTTGATTATCCATGGAAAACTGGGATTAATCCTGCTGAAAAAATTGACTCACTAAATAGAATGATTAAAAATTATGCTGAGCAAAACAAAATAACATATCTTAATTATTACTCATCAATGGTCGATGAACGCAAAGGACTTAAAGCTGAGTATTCTGAAGATGGAGTTCACCCAAATGAAACTGGATATAAAATAATGTCAAAATTAGTAGAAGAAGCTATTAGTAAATTAAAATTTGAAGAGTGATTTTACTATTAACTTGATAGATATTTTAACTTAATCCACACCAAATATCTTTTTCCATTTATAGCTATATTTGGTAAGAAAATTTTAACAAGTAATTTTATTTGATATGAACTCAAAATATGAAGCAGTAATTGGTCTCGAAGTACACGCACAACTTTCAACCAAATCAAAAATATTTTGTGGATGTTCCACAAAATTTGGAAGCAATCCCAATTCCAATGTTTGTCCAATTTGTCTTGGTCATCCTGGAGTTTTACCAGTTTTAAATAAAAAAGTAGTTGAGTATGCTGCCTTAATGGGTTTTGCAACCAATTGCAAAATAAGAGAGCGTTCAATTTTTGCTCGTAAAAATTATTTTTATCCCGACTCTCCAAAAGGCTGGCAAACAAGTCAGTTTGATGAACCAATTTGTGAAAATGGATTTTTAGATGTAACCACATCCGATGGTGTTGAACACCACTTAAACATCACTAGAATTCACATGGAAGAAGATGCTGGGAAATCAATTCATGATAAAGGCAGCGAAACATTGGTTGATTTAAACAGAACTGGAGTACCATTAATAGAAATTGTAAGCGAACCAGATATGCGATCTGCTGAAGAAGCGTATTTATATTTAACTAAATTAAAACAAATTTTAACATATCTAAATATTTGTGATGGAAATATGGAAGAGGGTTCGCTTCGATGCGATGCAAATGTTTCTATTCGATTAAAAAATGAAACATCACTTGGCACCAAAACAGAAGTTAAAAACATGAATTCCTTCAAAAATGTTGAAAAAGCAATCAATGTTGAAATAGCTCGCCAAATTGAAATTGTTGAAGATGGTGGACGAATAATTCAGCAAACCTTACTTTGGGATGCAGATTTAGAAGATGTTTTTCCAATGCGAAGCAAAGAAGAATCGCACGATTATCGCTACTTTCCTGAACCAGATTTAATGCCAATAGTGATAAATGAAAACTGGCGAAACGAAATTGCTGAAAATTTACCCGAACTTCCAGAAGTAAGAAAAAATAGATTTATTTCCGAGTTCAAACTTCCTGAATATGATGCTGAAATACTTACAAGCAACCGCCCGCTTGCTGATTACTATGAAAAAGTAATTACGGTTACACGTGATTACAAGTCAGCAAGCAACTGGATAATGGGCGAAGTTCTCAAAGTTTTAAAGGAAGATAAAATAGAAATTACTGACTTCCCTCTTTCAGCAGAAAACCTTGGAAAATTAATTGAACTAATTAACAATAACACTATTTCTGGACAAATAGCAAAAGATATTTTTCCAGAAATTTTAAAAACGAATGAAGACCCATCTAAAATAGTTAGGGAGAAAAATTTAGTTCAAATTACCGACACATCCAAATTGGAAGGAATTATTAGCACAATAATTTCAAGCAACCAAGCACAAGTGCAACAATATTTAAGTGGTAAAGATTCGGTAATTGGATTTTTTGTCGGCCAAGTTATGAAAGCATCACAAGGCAAGGCAAACCCAAAGGTAGTTAATGAATTATTAAAAAAGAAATTAATTGAACAAAAATAGTTAACATATTTGGATAAAACTTTCGTTGCAAGAAAGTTCCAATAATTGTAGTTTTAAGTGCTTTTTAAAAAATTAGAGATTCATTGCAGTTTTTCTCGTGAATCTTTTCATAAAATATTACATCAAACGAATGAACGAAAACGAAATAATTGCTAAGGCCCAAAAAGGCGACAGAGCTGCACTATCAAAGTTAGTAAAAATGTACGAGCAAACTGTTTACAACTTTGCTTATAAAATCTGTCGTGATAAAGAAAAAGCTGAACATACTATGCAAGAAACTTTTTTGAGCATGGTAAAATCAATTAATCAATTTAGTGGTAAATCGAAACTTTCAACTTGGCTTTACACAGTTGTTTCAAATCATTGTTTAATGATGGCACGAAGTAATAAAAAACATGCTTACATTTCATTGGACGATGAAAGTGCTCTTATTGACCCTAAAAATATTACCGACTGGGATATTGCTCCAGATAAGTTTGCTGAAAATAAAGAGCTCGGTGGAATTCTTGATGAAGTTATTAAAAAACTTGCTCCAGAATATAGAGTGGTTTTTATGTTGCGCGACATACAAGGATTTTCGACGGAGGAAACTGCTGAAGCAATCGGGCTCTCAGTTCCTGCTGTTAAATCAAGGTTACATAGAGCCAGAGCTTTTTTACGAAATGAATTAAACAGTACTTTTGGTTATGAAAAAAGATTATAAAATTACATGTAAAGATGTTATGAATCACATTTGTGATACACTTGGTGAAGATCTTAATTCACCAACCTGCACAACTTTAAAATCACATCTTGATAGTTGTGAAAGTTGCCAAAAATATTATAAGTCAATTTCGCATACTATTTTGGTTTATAAAAAAGACGAATGGGAAATTTCTTCTGATACACACAATAAATTGTTAGATTTTCTTGGACTTGAAGATTGTGATTAACAATTTTTTTTAAACTTCTTTTCAAATTGAATTTTAACCTTTTATTTGTCCTTCCAATTTTCATATCATTTTCACCTACTACCCTTTAGTAATTTATCTGCTTAAAACTATCTACAATTTTTTTACTATTATTTGCATTTTGCACATATGTTCATTACTTTTGAAAAATAATTTTTAGGATATTTATATGTCGCGACCACAAAAAGAAAGAATCGTTCATCAGCCTCCATTGTTTACAGATTTTAAACCAGTTGGAATAAAAATGAACTTCCTTAAACAAGTTTCATTATCGTTAGATGAATATGAAGCATTTAGATTAGCCGATTATATGGGACTTTCGCACGATGAAGCGGCAAACGAAATGGAGATTTCTCGTTCAACCTTTACTCGCCTAATTGAAAAAGCAAGAAACAACATTGCTCAATTAATTGTTAATGGAAATGTTCTAAACATTGATGGCGGAAATATTCACTTTAGAAAAAATATTATTAGATGTAATAGTTGTGGGCATATGTTTAATATAAATATTGATAAATCAATTTCTAATTGTCCTGAATGTAATTCCACAAATCTTCTAAATATTGCTGGTGGATTTGGACATGGAAAATGCTGTTCAACATAATTGGAGTTAAATAATGGATAATTTAGGTAGCAATTTAGGTTCTGGCAAAGGACTTGAAAGAGGTGGCGGTCAAGGAAGAAATAATGGGGGTAGATTTGGTTCTGGTGGTTTTTGCGTCTGTGCTAAATGTGGTAAAAAAGTGCCTCATAAACGTGGAGTTAAATGCACAGAGCTAAAATGCCCATCTTGCAATCATACAATGGTTAGAGAAGAATTACTAAAAAAATAGAAGTATTTCAAATTACAATAATCCCATAATTTGGGAAACAAATGGAGAATAAAATGGAAAAAGTACTTTATGCAGTCCCAGCAATTGGCGGAAAACTTTCGCCACATTTTGGACACAGTGAAAATTTTGTTATAGTTGAAACTGAAAACAATGTAATTACAAAACAGTATTCATTAGATCCACCAGAACATGTGCCTGGTGCATATCCAAGTTTTTTGGCAGGCAAAGGTGTAAACTTTGTTATTGCTGGTGGAATGGGACAAAGAGCCGTTGATATTTTTACTCAAAACGGAATTACTGTGATTATAGGTGCCGACTCAATTGAGCCTAATATTCTTGTTAAAGCTCATTTGGATAATTTATTAGAAACTGGAAATAACAGTTGCGATAGTGAACATCATGGGCACGAAGGCGACCACGAGCATCATCATCACAATTAATTGGAATTTTTTATATGAAAATTAGTATTGCAAGTGGAAAAGGTGGAACTGGAAAAACCACTCTTTCCACAAATTTAGCTTCATATTTGTCGCAAAATTTAGAAGTGGTTTTAACTGATTTGGATGTTGAGGAACCAAATTCAGGACTTTTTTTTAGTGGTGAAATTGTTCACAAAGAAGACAAGTTCAAAATGATTCCCGAATGGATTGAAGATAAATGTGATGCTTGTGGAATTTGTCAAAATGCTTGTAAATTTAACGCAGTTCTTCAATTTGGCAATTTTATTTCGGTGCTTCCAGAACTTTGCCACAGTTGCTATGCATGTTCCGAACTTTGTCCAACTGATGCTCTGCCAATGATTACTAAAAAAATGGGTGAATTAACCCATAAAAAAATGGGAAATCTGTCATTAATTGAAAGTAGATTAACAATTGGTGAAGAACAAGCAGTTCCACTTATTAAACAGACAAATATTTATGTTAAAAAATATCTATCCTCTGCAAAAATTCATATTTTTGATTCTCCACCAGGCACCTCGTGCCCAGTTATTGAGGCAACAAAACACGTTAATTTTGTTATTTTAATAACAGAGCCAACTCCTTTTGGACTTCACGATTTGAAACTTGCGGTTGATACTATGCGAGAAATGAAAAAGGATTTTGGAGTTGTTATAAATAGATTTGGAATTGGCAATGATGAGGTAATTAATTATTGCATCAATAACGGAATTGAAATAATTGCCAAATTTCCAAATGATAGACGTGTTGCCGAACTTTATTCCAAAGGAGAGTTGCTTTATTTGCAAATTCCAGAATTTGCTCACGAATTAGAGAAAGTTAAAAATTACATTTATGATTTAATTGAAGAATTTGAATAAAATATGAAAGAAATTGTTATTATTTCGGGAAAAGGTGGAACTGGAAAAACATCTATTACAGCTTCATTTGCTTATCTTGCTGGAAATGATGTTTTAGTAGCCGATTGCGATGTAGATGCAGCTGATTTACATCTTTTACTTAAACCAGATTTTGGAAAAGAGGAAGATTTTTACAGCGGTTTAATTGCTAAAATTGACCAACAATACTGTACAAATTGTGGAAGATGTGCAAATGTTTGCCGTTTTGATGCTATTCCTTTCAAAAACAATCATTTTGTTGTAGATACAATTGATTGCGAAGGTTGTGCTTATTGTGCCAAAGTTTGCCCAACTTCGGCAATTGATTTGCTTCCTGCATACTCTGGCAAATGGTTTTCCTCCACAACTCGTTTAAACACTCCAATGATTCACGCGCATTTAGGAATTGGCTCGGATAATTCTGGGAAATTGGTTACCAAAGTAAAAAATGAAGCTAAAACTTTAGCTGAATCCGAGAACAAAAATTACATATTAATTGATGGTTCGCCCGGAATTGGCTGCCCAGTTGTTTCTTCCCTTTCTGGGGCAAATTTTGTTGTTTTGGTTACAGAACCATCTATTTCTGGAATTCACGACTTAAAACGCATTTATGATTTAGTAAAATCATTCAAAATTAAAGCTGGATGCATTATAAACAAATTTGATATTAATGAAAAAGGAACCGATGAAATTATGGAATTCCTAAAAAATGAAAAGATTGAGCATATTGCATCAATTCCATACAATGAAAACTTTACAAACGCTATGACAAACGCTCAGACTATTGTTGAATACGACAAAGGAGAACTAACCGAAATTTTAACCAATAGTTGGGAAAAGATTAAAGGAATAATTGCTTAATTGTTAAATTGTTTTATTGTTGTTGGCAATGTAACAATGTAACAATTGGTTAATAATGCCAAATAAATAATTAAATTTTTAAAAAAAGGAAATTTTATGAAAATTGCATTCACAAGCAATGGAAAGGATTTAGATTCAATAATTGATGCTCGTTTTGGAAGATGTGAATACATCTTAATTTATGATGATTTAAGCGAAGAAATTGAAATTATTGAAAATAACGACTCGGCAGCCGACGCACACGGAGCTGGGCCAAAAACTGCTCATAAATTATATAATTCCAATATTGATGTTTTAATTACTGGAAATGGTCCTGGTGGAAATGCAGCAAAAGTACTTGAACGTTCCAAAATGGAAATTTATATTGGCGCTGCTAATAAACCAATAAAAGATGCTTTGGATTTATATAAAGAGAACAAATTAGAAAAATTGTAAAAAAATCTGATTTGACTTCAATAATTTATTTGCAAATTGGACTTCCAAATTTAGATTAAATAAATAGTTAAACCTCTAAATAAAAAATACTTTTTTTCGATAGTAAAAACCATATAAAGGAGATATTATGTGGATTGAAGTCTGTGATAAATTAATTAATTTTGACCATATTACAAAAGTTGAAAAAGACTTAAAAGATCATAAAATTCATTTTTATACTGATCATGATAAGATATCTGTTGAATTTAGCAATGAGTTAGAACTTGAGCAAGTCTATTTTAATTTGTTAGAAAGAATTCAATCAAAACCTATTGATGGGTTTCGAAAATAGATATACAATTTTTTTATAGTTATTATTTACGGTTAAACAGCCCTTTCAAGAATATTGAAAGGGCTGTTTTTGTTAACATTTTAATTCAGAAGCAACTTTAGAATAGACTTCATTTGTTAAGGAATCGTAAGAATGACCTTCAGGATTTATTGGCTCTAAAAATCTTACGCATATTTTTTTAAATGGTCTTGGAATTAAACTTCCCTTTGGAAGTGCTTTATAAGCTCCTCCAATTGCTACAGGAATAATTGGAATATTTAATTCACTGCTTAAAATTGCAAATGTTTTTTTATAATCGCCTAATTCTCCATTTACAGAACGAGTTCCCTCTGGGAAAATTATCATATTTTTCCCACTTTTAAGTACTGCTGCCATTTTTTGAAGCGACATTTTTAAGTCATTATTTATATCAACAACAATTACATTATTTTTATTTGCTATAAAATTTAAGAACTTATTTCCTAAATGCTTTTTCTTAGCATAAAAATATGTTTGTTTCATAACTTTATTTTTTATAAATATTGTTACAAAAAGTCCATCAAAAAAACTTTGGTGGTTTGGAGCAATAATAAAAGGTCCATTTGGTAGCTTTTCTAATCCTTCAGCTTTTATTTTAAAATAAAGCATAAAAATTAATCGAAACCAATTTTTAAATAAATTAAGTGTAATCCAGCTTTTAGGGAGATTCAAATTAACAGTTTCTTTAAAAATTGCTTTCCAATCAATTGTTTCAATATTTATTTTAGTTTTGTGTTCTTTTATAAAGATTGACATTTGCTCAACGGTGTTGTATTTAACCAAATGCTCTTCATATAATTCAACTCCAAATGTTGAACTCAAGAAGGATAGAAAAGTTATTTTATCAAGTGAATCAAGTGCTAAATCCATTTCAAAATGATCGGAAGGGAAAACTTCTTTTTCTTTTTCCTTTATTAAAAAATCTTTGATTATTTTATATTCTTCAAAATTTAAATCCGCTTCCTTTTTCTCTTTTTTAATCGCGTTTCCTTTTCCAATTTCTGGCAGCAAAAATCGTTTTAACTTGCTCAATCGTGTTCTTGGAAGCGGCTCATCGATTATTATAAAATTTGAAATTCTTCTGTAAGATGGTGATTTTTCATTATACTTTGAAATAACTTCCCATCTGTAATATTCATATAAATCAGTAATTTCAGCTGCTTTAGCTTTAACAGAATTTGGATAAATTATTGCAAAAAGTTGATCTTTTTCCATATAAACACCAACCTCTTCTGTAATTTCATCAACAGCAAGCAGTTTTAATTCCACTTCTTCCGGAGTAATATTTTTACCATTTGAGAGAACAATTAATTCTTTTTTTCTTCCAGTTACAAATAAAAATCCATCTTCATCTAAGTGCCCTAAATCTCCTGTGTGCAGCCATCCGTCAACAACCGCCTCATTTGTCTCGGCTATTTTGTTGTAGTACCCTTTCATCAAATTAGTACCTCGGGTAAGAATTTCTCCATCTTCAAATTTAACTTCCATTCCAGGAAATATTTCCCCTGGTGAACCAATTTTTACTCTTCCAGGTCGCGTAAAAGTAATCATTGGCGAGGTTTCTGTCATTCCATAACCTTCAAGAACTTCAAAACCAAGCGTTTGGAAATCACGTGCTACGTTTTCATCCAATTTTGCCCCACCGCAAACAAAAGTTTCAATTTCACCCCCAAATTTTTCATGAACTTTTTTGAATACTTTTCGAGAAAAATTTCTTGATTTCCTCTTTTCGGCAATTTTAAATAAAATAGATGCAATTTTATTGGCATCTATTTTTTCCTTAATACCTTTCCTAATTAACGAATAAAAGCGTGGAACTGATACAATAATATTAATCTTATGATTTTGTAAAGTAAAAATAACATCTTCGGAAAGCAGTGACGGAGAAAAAACAATTGTTCCCCCAACATAAAGTGGCATTAAAACAGTTCCACCAAGTGGAAGAATATGATGTAAAGGAAGCAAAACTAAAGTTCGTGAACGCTCCTTATAAATTTCAACATATTTTGTTGTTCCATAAATATTAGATTCAATATTTGCAAAAGTAAGCATTACGCCTTTTGGCTTGCCTGTTGTCCCAGAAGTATAAATAATTGAGAAAACATCATCATCATTATAGGAGGCTAAATCACGAGTTTCACAACTAATTTGGCCCAAATTAATTTCATCAACATTAATTTTTAGAATAATGTGATTTGTAAGCGACAAAGCTTCGTTAACTCGCGCTTCTGTTTCGTTGGAGTAAAAGATGACTTCGGGAGTGCAGTCATTTAAAATATAAGCAACATCATCAGATGGTAACATAAAATCAATTGGAACCAAAATTGATGATGTCATCATTCCAGAATAAAATGCGTAAACCCATTCTGGTCTGTTTTCAAGATAAATAGCAATTTTTGTTGTTTTGCTTTCATCAAATAATGTTGAATACTGAGTAATTGTTTTTAAAAGTAGATTATAACTAACTACTTCGTTTTTATATATAATTGCTGTTTTTTCTGATTGACGTAAAAACATAAATCCTCACAAAATTTCAAATTATAAAATTATTTTTAGTAAGTTGCTTATTAAGATAAGTTAATATTCTAATAATTATAACCTAAAAATACTATGAAACCTACGAACAAAAACACTTACACAAAAGAAAATGATTATAATTGTAAATTTTGCTTTACAAAAACAAACAATTATAAACAGATTAAGAATATAACACTTTTATTTTTCTTCGTATTTAATTTAATCATTTTTTCTCAAAATCAATTTGATACTTTATCAATAAAACAAGTTGCAAAAGGTGTTATACATTATTCAATTGTTGAGCCAAATGCTCCTTGGACTTTAGATGTGCTAAAAATTGATTTGGCAGAAGATATTATAAAAATTGAAGCTGGGATTAGTAAAGATAAAATTACTGGGTTTGAAAGAACATCCGCAATGGCTTCACGATATAATTTTGACGGGCATCATATTGTTGGAGCTATAAATGGTGGTTTTTTTGACGGAAATGGACAAGATGTTGGAATGCAAATTAGAGAAGGCGAAATTGTAACTCAAAGCAATAATTGGTCCGCAATTGGTTTTTCTTCTGCAAAAGAGCCTTTTATTGAGCGGTTATCTTTAAGTTCAAAGGTGATTTTGAGCAATAATATTTCCCAAAATATTAATGGAATAAACAAAAATCGCGAAACTGATTTTCTAATTATTTATAATTCATATTTTGGAAGTACTACAGGTACTAATCAATATGGCAGTGAAATTTTAATTGAACCTATTTCACCAGTACAAATAAATGATACAATTAAATATATTGTAATCGATAAAAAAATTGGACAAGGTTCAATGGCTTTATCAAAAGGGAGAGTAGTCCTTTCTGGCCACGGTTCATCAAAGGATTTTATCGATTCGCTAATTGCAATTGGTGATACAGTTTCAGTTATCCAAAAAATTTCACCAGCGCCCGATAAAATTGTTACTCTGTTAAATGGATATCCAAAAATTGTAAGCAATGGAGAAAACTGTGCCTTATCTTGTTATGCTGCTGAAGGTGGTTCAAATACTTTTGCAACTGCGCGTCATCCAAGAACTGCCGCTGGATTTAGCCAGGATAAACGATTTTTATATTTTGTAACAGTTGATGGAAGGCAAACCACAAGCAACGGAATGTCGTTACCAGAATTGGCCGATTTTTTAGTTAAATTTGGATTATATAGCGCTGTAAATATGGATGGTGGTGGTTCAACCACAATGTTAGTTCGTAATAATATTGTAAACTCACCTTCCGATGCTGGTGGTGAAAGAAGTGTTTCAAATTGTTTGATGGTTGTTTCATTAGATTATAAATCTGAATTATCCCAAATTAATTTAAGTACTAATTATGCAAATATTTTTTCAAATAGCAATTATCAATTTAGTGCAAGTGGTACTGATCAGTATTATAATCCAATTTTAATTAATAGTGCAAATATTCAATATTTATTAAGTCATAATTTTGGAATTATAAATGCTAGTGGATTATTTACGGCAGGTCAAAAAGCAGATACTGGCTTTGTTATAGCTGAATATGAAGGACTAATTGATTCGTCACTTGTAATTGTAAATTCAATTGTTAAATTAGAACTCACACCAGAAATTGCATTATCGGATACAACCAACAAAATTCAATTTAATGTAAAAGCTTTTGATATTTATGGAATTGATAAAAAAATATCAACAAATAATTTCAATTGGATTTCCACAAACACAAATGTTGGAACAATTGACTCACTTGGAAAATTTACTGGAGTTTCGGAAGGGACAACAAATATAATTGTAAATTGGAACGAAATTAGTGATACTTCAATTGTTACAATTGAATTTAAAAAAGGGACTTCCATTTTAAATAGCTTTGATAATTTGGACAATTGGCTTTTTAGTGGCGAAAACATTGATACTTCCAATAGTAATATTGAGATTGCTAACTCGCATTTTACTGAAGGAAATTCCTCAGTTAAACTAAATTATAATTTTGTTTATCAATCTGGAGTTCAAAATTGGGCTTATTTAAATACAAATATTCCAATTGAAGGAATTCCTCTTAATTTTGGCTTGGACGTAAATGGAAATGATTTTAAGCACTCAATTGCATTTATTGTAACAAATTATAACGGTGAGGAGTTTGCAATTCTTGCTGATAAACAGCTTGATGTTGACGAGCATTTTGATACTTTAAAGGCAAAATTTTCAAAACCAATTCCTTTAGTTGCCACAAATGTTTTCCATTTTCCAATAACTTTAACAAAAATAGCTGTTATTTTAGCATCTGGGCGAGTTGTAAACACAAATTACTTTGGCTCAATATTTTTTGATAATCTTACAGCAAATTACTCCGAGCCTACTGTTTCAGTTGAAGAAAACAAAAATTTAGCTTCTGAATTTAGACTTGACCAGAATTTTCCAAACCCATTTAATCCATCAACTACAATACAATACGCAATTCCACAAAATGCAAAAAACAATTACGCACAGCCAGTCACATTAAAAATTTACAATATTCTTGGCCAGGAAATAGCTGCTCTTGTAAATAAAGTGCAAAACTCTGGAAATTATTCTGTTCAGTTTGATGCAAGAAATTTAGCTTCAGGTGTGTATTATTATACTTTAAAAGCAGGGATTTTTTCTCAAAGCAAAAAAATGATTCTTCTTAGATAACTTTGTATATCACAAATTTTCTAATTGTTTCAGAAAGAATTAAATCTTTTTTTATGTTATTTTGTGTAACAAAATATTTTTTAATGAGGAATTCTTTTTGACTAAATCAAAAATAAAAAAACAACCCAAGATAATTAAGGAAAAGAAAAAATATCCTTTCTATTATAATTTGCTCCTACTTTTTATTCCACTATTATTGATTGCATTTTTAGAAATAGGACTTTCAGTTTTCAATTATGGCGTGACATACAATCAATGGGAAATAATTGATTCGCAAAAAATGATGTGTAATTCAGAAATTGCTAAAAGATATTTTTACACAACCGAGGCAACTCCATACCCTGCGCAGGATTTATTTGACATAAACAAAAAAGAAAACAGTATTCGAGTTTTTATACTTGGTGGAAGCAGTGCTGCAGGATATCCTTTTACTCCAAACGGCTCATTTGCACGGTATGTAAGAATGCGTCTTGAATTACTATATCCAGAAAAAACAATTGAAGTAATCAATACTGCAATGGCTGCAATAAATAGTTATTCACTTCTTGATATGATGCCAGGAATATTGGAACAGAAGCCAGATTTAATTCTCTTTTACGCAGGGCATAATGAATATTATGGCGCACTTGGTGCTGGTTCATTAGAATCACTTGGTAATTCGCGATGGATTGTAAATGGAATGCTTTATGCAAATAGATATAAAACTGTCCAATTGTTTCGCAATATAATTAAAAGTATAATGTCGCTTCTACCAAAATCGGAAGAAAAAGGTGGGACATTAATGTCGCGCATGGCAAGTGACCAAATGATTGAATTTGGTTCATCTGTATATCAAATTGGAATTAATCAGTTTGAAGGCAATTTAGATGAAATGCTTCAATTAGCAAAAAATGCTGGAGTAAAAGTAATTTTATCTAATTTGGTAAGCAATTTAAAAGATCAAGCTCCATTTGTTTCCATTGATAAAAACGATGAGACTTCAGCAAAATATAATTTTGAAATGGGTGTTAAATATATTGCAGAAAATAACCAAACTAAAGCATTAGAAAGTTTAAAAAAAGCAAAAGATTTTGATGCACTTCGCTTTCGTGCACCATCTAAAATAAATGAAATTATAAATCAGCTTGCAAAAAAATATACCTTTCCAGTCATAAATGTGGAACAAGAATTTAATAGAATTAGTCCTGAAGGAATTCTTGGAAATAATTTAATGACTGACCATCTCCATCCAACGATTTCTGGATATCAAGAAATTGGGAAACTATTTGTTGAAAAAATGTTAGAGGAAAATCTTTTGCCGAACCCCAAATCAGCTTTAGAAAACAGCATTTTACATGACAAATTTGTGCGAGATAATTATAATTTCACACATCTCGATTCTACAATTGGAAAATACCGATTAAATATTCTTAAAGCCGATTGGCCATTTGTAGAAAAGCCAAAACCACTAAACGACGTGATTGAAAGTTTTGATATTCAAAATTTTTCCGATTCTTTAGCTTTGTTTGTAATTGATAATAAATTATCGTGGGAACAGGCTCACCGCAAATTGGCAAATTGGTTTTTAAAAAGCGGCAATATTGAAAGTTATTTAGCCGAGATGGATGCAGTTCTTTTCCAATATCCTTTTGTTTATGACTATTATGAAATGATTAGTAATAATTTAATTACAATAAAAATGTATGATAAAGCACTCCCCTATTTATATAAATATGATAAAATAAAAAAAACAGCTTTTGCCAGCAAATGGATTGGAATTATTGAGTTATCAAAACAAAATATTGAAAATGCAATTAAATATTTAAATCAATCATTAAAATACAACTCACAAGATGCTCAAGTTTATTACAATTTAGCTGGTGCCTACTCGCTAAAGCAAGATTATAAATCCTCACTCAGCGCAGTAAATAGCTGCTTGTTGGTCAATCCAAAATACAGTGGAGCAAACAATTTAAAAAAACAATTGCTCAAAATTATTCAAAATGGTAGCAGCTAAAAAATTGCATAAATAAAAGGTGCTAATGCCGAACCTTGTGTTAGCACTATTAAACTACCCAATAAAACTAGAAAAATAACAATTGGTAATAACCACCATTTTTTTCTCTCTTTAAGAAAATCCCATAACTCAGATATAATTGAAAGTTTGCTCATAATTTTAATATTGTTTTTCGGTTGATGATTTTTCGTAAGGTTCATTTTTTAGATTCCAATACGATTTTTTTTCTTTTTCGATTTTCAAATTTAGAAAATCTTTTTGGAATAATTTTGACACAAAACTAATTGGAGTAATTATAAGATAGAACAAAACTGCGAGAATAACCCGTGTCATCACAAATCCCATTATAACAGCAAAAGTCATCCATATTTTTTGAAAAGGCAGCAGAACTTTTACAAATAATTGCGAAAATATTAGCAATAACATTCCAAAACCCATAAAATATGGTGCCGATGGCTTTTCATAAATAAAAAGGGCAATACTAATTAATAGTAAAACTGCACCAATAGTTATTCCAAATTTTTTAAGTTCTTCTTTGTTACTATTTATATTTTTAATTTCTTCTAATATCATAATTTAATCTCGTTGTTAAATTCAAATTAAATAAAAGCTGAAAATGACTATACATTTCTTATCTGCTTTTATCATTGTAAAGCTGTATAATCTTTGTTACTTTATGGTATATTTAATCTAACTCAAACTCCTTTTTCCAATCAATATCTTTCTTCAGTTCAGCCATTTCATTTTTATCTAAAAGGAAATTTCCAAGTAAAAGATAGTCCATATCAGTTCTCATAAAACAAGTATAAGCTTCCTCTGGTTTATTAACAATTGGCTCGCCTCGCACATTAAAAGAAGTATTAACAAGAACAGCTGAGCCATATAATTCATCAAATTTAGAAATAACAGAATGATAAAGTGGATTTGTTTTCTTGTTAACTGTCTGAACACGCGCCGAATAATCGATGTGAGTAACTGCAGGAATATCTGAACGTTTTATGTTCAATTTTTCAATCCCAAATAATTTTTCCTCTGCATCTGTCATTTTTTTCTGCCGCTCTTTTTTAACATCAGCAACAAGTAGCATATATGGACTTGGGACATCCATTTCAAAATAATCAGAAACTTTTTCTTCTAAAACTGAAGGGGCAAAAGGACGGAAGCTTTCACGAAATTTAATTTTCAAATTCATAATTGATTGCATTTTTTGTGAACGTGCATCACCAATAATTGAACGATTACCAAGTGCACGTGGACCAAATTCTGAACGCCCGTTAAACCATCCTATTACTTTTTCCTCATTTAACAAATTTGCAACTTCATTTACAAGTTCAATATCAGAAAGCTCTTTATGCTTTATTGCATTAGAATCTAAAAATATTTTAATAACTTCATTTCCATAAGAGGGTCCAAGATATGAACCATTTTGGGAATCCTGGTTTGCAGTTATTGTTCGCTTATTCCCAAGATATTGATGCCAAGTAAAAAGTGCAGCACCAAGAGCCCCACCGGCATCGCCAGCTGCGGGTTGAATCCAAATGTTGTCAAATATTTTTTCCTTTAATATTTTTCCATTCCCTACACAATTTAGTGCCACGCCACCAGCAAGACAAAGATTTTTCTTTCCTGTTATTTTTTTTACATGTCTGGAAATTCGCAGCATAACTTCTTCTGTAACATCTTGAACTGAGCGAGCTAAATCCATTTCGCGTTGTGTTAATTCTGATTCTGGCTTTCGCGCTGGACCATTAAATAATTTATCGAATTTTGAGTTAGTCATTGTAAGACCAGCAGCAAAATTGAAGTATTTCATATTTAATTTAAATGATCCATCTTCCTTTAAGTCAATTAATTTATTAAGAATTAAATCAACATATTTGGGTTCGCCATAAGGAGCCAAGCCCATAACTTTATATTCACCAGAATTTACTTTAAATCCTGTATAATAAGTAAAAGCTGAGTAAAGCAACCCAATTGAGTGAGGAAACTTAATATCGGCTAAAATTTTAATATTATTCTTTTCACCAATCCCAAAACTTGTTGTAGTCCACTCTCCAACTCCATCAAGCGTAATAAATGCCGCATCATCAAAAGGTGATGGATAAAAAGCCGAAGCTGCATGAGATTGATGATGTTCTGGAAAGAGAATTTTACCAGAATAACCTAACTCATTGCCAATTAGTTCTTTTAGCCAAAGTTTTTCTTTAATCCAAAGTGGCATTGCTTTTATAAATGATTTAATTCCCTTTGGGGCAAAAGTTAGATAAGTTTCAAGTATTCGTTCAAATTTTAGAAAAGGTTTATCATAAAAAGCTACATAATCAATATCGTTAATATTTATTTTAGCTTCTTCCAAACAATATTTAACAGCATTTATTGGAAAGCGATGGTCGTGTTTTTTTCGTGTAAATCGTTCTTCTTGAGCTGCAGCAATAATTTTTCCATCAACAATCAAAGCCACCGCGCTATCGTGATAAAATGCTGAAATTCCGAGTATGTTCATGTATTAAATTTCGATTTTTAATAAAACATTAAAAGTTATAAATATAATTTAGTGTAAAGTTACTGAAACGATTTAAAATAAAAAAGCCGGTAAGCTAACACCGGCTTTAACAACAAAGGAAAATGAAATACCAATTAATTCATTTGTCCTAGAAAATTAATCTCTACCAAATTCTGGAGCACCCTGACGTTCCATATCTATTTTTAAAATATTTTGACCTGATGTTGGAGCAATAGATTTATCTGCAGGATATCTACTTCGAACAGCAAACAATTCAGTGCCAGTTCCCCATGAAAAACTAGTAATATATGACGTAATAAGTCCAGGATACCAAACACCAAAAGAGCCATCTGCATTAACAAACAAGAATTGATCAATTGGTTCAGAATTTAATAATAAAGGAGTAGTTGCAACAAACATCTGTCCATTAGCAGCAAAAGTAAATGTGTTAGCAACTGACGCAAGCCCAATCATGGCAGAAAAATCAAAATACACTTCCTCAGCACCTAAACTATCGGCTGAAACAATTGGGAAACGGACAATTTTTTGTGATCCAGAAATACCAGAAATTGCATAAAGATAATCATTAAAAACACGAACAGCAGAAATATCATTTGCATAATCAAATAATTTAAATGAATTGTCTGGTTTTGCGCCTACAATAAATCCGCCTTTTCCAGCAGCCCAAATATTATTATTCTTGTCAAAATCAAATGTGCTTAGTTTTAGGTTATTCTTGTTGGAATTTATTAATACAGCAGGTTTAACCCCAGCTTCAATTTTAAATATAGCTTTATTACCATAAACCCCAACCAGATAGCCATCTGAATGATATTTCAAATCAAAGAAAAATGTTTCGCCACCTTTAGGAGCAAATTCAGATAGAACTCCTGCAGAAGATATTTGGTAAATACCTTTTCCAACAGCCCCATCAATATATGAGAAATAGACATTGCCCGCTATATCAACTGTAGCAGCATAAGGTTCTTGATTTGCTAAGAATGAATAATATTCAGTAACTGCAGAAGACAGTTTATAAACCACCGTATTACTAAATTTTTCAACTCCTACTTTCCCAATTTTTAGGTGTAAAGAATCGCCCAAAATTATTGGTGCTTTTACAACTAATTCGGTTGTAGAACCAGATAAAATTTGTGCTCTTTTAGAACTGAAATAAACTGAATTATCTTCAAGAACTGAGGAAAAATTTTTACCAGAAATTGAAATTGTGGTAACTCCGGAATATCCGTTCTCTGGAGTTACACTAACTATTTCAGCTGCAACTCCTTTATCGCCAATACTATCATATAAACTTGGTGTAATGTCTGGACTACAACCAATACCAATAATTGAGATTGTGATAAATGCAAATAAAATTTTTGGTAAAACCATTTTATTATTTTTCTTTTTCATTTGATTAATCCTATGTTTTTCCTCCGCTATTAACGGATGGAACTTAAAATAGAAATTTATTTTATTAATAATTTTTTAACCACTTTAGAACGACATTTTAACAGCAATTTTATGAATATCCTTAAAATATTCTGCTGGTGAATATGAGTAATCAAATCCAAATTTCATATCACCTTCTTTAACAACAAGACCTGCACCATAACTAAAATTAGCAATATCTGAGTTGGTGATATACCCACCTCTAATTGAAAATGTATTAAAGAATGTATACTCACCACCAAGTCGCAATAATTCAACGTTATCACGAGGGTGTTCTGCATCAACAGCAAAAATGAAAGAATGTTTATTTGCTGCCACATCCAAGATATCGAGTAAATTCATTGATAAACCAAGACTAAAAGTTAGTGGTAATTGAAAATTTTCTTCAAAATATGCTATTTCTTTAGAAAAATTTCTTATTGCCATTCCAATATTTAAACTTTTATAACCAGTTTTATATAAAACTCCAAAGTCAAATGCGAATACATCTAAATCAATCTTTGCTGTTTTTTTGTCATCATAAGTACCACCAACTATGTGACCGTCACCAAAATTTTGATAAACATATCGAACATCACCACCAACCGAAAACTTTTCTGATAAAGCGCGAGCATAACTAAAACCGATAGCTAATGCAGAAGGTTTATAAATACCAACATCAAGCGAGCCACCATCAGCACCAATTATGGTTCGGTTAAATGCTCCATAATCAACATTTTCAAATGTCAAACCAAACACTCCATATAACCCATTAGAAGGGGCATAAGTTAAAGCAGCATGAATATAATTAATGTCTGCAATCCAGATAGTGTTTGTAAGACTTAAATCAAATATTGATGATTGACGGGCAACACTTGCCGGGTTATAAAATAAGGAAGCAGAATTACCTTCAACAGAAGTAACAGCACCACCCATTGCAGCGCTGCGAGCATCTCCATCAACACTTAAAAATTTCATTCCACTTTGAGCTAATTTATCTTGTGAAAAATTATTTTGCACAGTAAAAAGCAGAAGTATAATAGAGAATATAATTTTAATTTTGTTATTCATTTAAGTACCTATTATAATTTTTATCGAATTATCGAAAATTTAACAATTTCTTTGTCACCTGTAATATCATCGGTAACTAAAGCTATGTATACTCCACTAACTACTAATTGATTCGAAGATGTTCTCAAATCCCAATCGTCAGAACCACTTCCATCTGTATGTTTAATAGTTCTAATTAATTCACCAATTTCAGTAAAAATACGAATTGTACACATACCAGATAAATTATCAAACGACACTTTATTTCGCTCAACAGATCCACCTTGAAACAACCAATTATCTGAAGCCGAAATAATATATGGATTAGGATAAACTCTTACTTTGTTAGTAATATTAGCCGCACCTTTACTTCGTTTAAACGCTGAAACATAAGATTGAGAATATGCTCTGCTACTTTTAAGTGTATGAGCAGGAATATTTAGTGCAGGAAGTGCGGGTGAAGCATTGCCAACAGAAACAATATAATAATAATAAGCAGCATCTTGATTTTGAGTAGAATCCTGATACTCGGTTTCAGTAGCACTTAGTTCTGCTATCTTTTCAAATTTGGAGAAAAAGGCATTACTTGCATAACCATCAACAGGATTAACAGTATTTCGATAAATCTCAAAACCTTTAATTTCTGGACCATCGGTATTTGCGGTCCAACTTAAATCAATTCTACCACCGCGTGAATCGACATTAAAAGTCTTAGGTGGATATGGACCTTGTGGAACATTCCATCCATTTTTAAAAGCATCCATTGCTCTTTCAAAAGTAACTTTTAAAGAATCCTGTCCACCAAGAACAGCTATATTTTTATCAGCAACACTAATAGCGCCGCTTTTAAATAACTTACCTATTCTTATTGCTTCATCTCTACTTAATCCAGAAGAACCTTCAACAATTATGAGTTTAACACTATCACCATAAGCAACCTGATATGGTCCATATCCATTTACATAAGAATAACCAGCCCCATTTATGGATTTATCGCCACCAACTGTTTTTTGATTTACATAGTCACCACCGGTAATCCAATCAGCATGACTTTGTGCAGGATGACCTTTAGTCATTATATTATATCTTGCTTGCATCTGAGAAGCATTATAAGTATCTGATGCATATTGCAATTCGCCATCAGATGATTCGTAACCAGTTGTTGAAGGTTGGTTTGTATCGTCTGTTAACGGGTCAGTTCCGCTTTGTGCAAATAGCGTTAGTTGACCAGAAAATTGAGCAGCACCAAGTCGTCCAACTGTATCAGCGGCATTTATTCTTGCCCCAAATCCACCATCTGGATACCAAATTGGACCGCCAATAGAATTATAAGCAGAAAATTTATCCCAATATCCATGCCATGCGTATGAATATCTGAGGTCTTCATTATTTCCAGCAGGATAAGGACCTACTTCGTTATTCATTGTATTTGCACCCCAAGAAGTTGGGTCGCCAAAAAGAATTCTTGTTTCTCTATTAAAGCCGTGTCGTTTTTGATAATAGAAATAAACATCTTCTAAATCTCCGCTTGTTCTTTCAATTTCATCGTCACCATCAATATTTCCAGTATTAATGAAAGTATATTCAATAACATGAAAGTTGTCATAGTAAGGATTACTGAACTGATAAATTTTCCTTTTCATTGACATGCCAAGTTCGGTATTTACATAATTGTAAATCATTTGGTCATAAGGCAAATTTGGGTCAATTTCATCAATGCTAACTTGTTGACCTGGATAATTTGAAAGAGCTCCATCAACTCTAACTTCTGTTGGCTGATATTTTGCATAATGTTTAAATTCAATAGGAAAGAATTCGTTTGTGCCACCAGTTTGAGGTCTTGGTCCACAGTGAACAACTTTAAAATCAAATTTTGTATTATTTGCGTTTGGATCTGTATAGTTGCGGCAACCAATCCATAAACCTTTTGCGGCTTGCATATCTTGATTTGGATAATAAGCAGGCCATTGCCATCCAAATAACTGACCAGTAGCAGCCGGATGATCAATTTCTCTTTCACCGCCAATACTAGAATACCAATTGTGGAAAGAGCCAACATTTAGCCATTTTTCAATTTTTCCAATACTGGATTGAGCATTATTTTCACCTATTGGTAAAGCAAAAAGCATCAAAAGCAGAATAGAAAATATTTTATAAAAATCTTTTTTCATAATTGTACCTAATAATTTCATGATTTTCAAATTCCCATGTCATTACAAAGGAGTGAATGCGACTTACTAAATCTAATACAGAATACTTCATTCCATAAAACATGATTGGTAATGACATGCTTAAATATTGCAATTATCTTTTTATTTACTAAAAACATTTTCATTTATAATGTAATATTAAATTTTAATCCAAAGAATATATCACGAGGATTCAAGAAAGTGAAAAATCCCAAGTTTGGCATATCGATGTACGCTTTATCCTCAAGAATTTTATGAATTTTCTTTTCATCACTTCTTTCCCATCCAGTGGTGGAATAATATTCATAATATCTTCTACTTTCAGAATCGTAATAAATTAAATTCTCTATAGGATTTTCAATACTGTTAATATTTGAAACCGCTTCAATTGGTGTATAGTCAACACCAGCTCTTCTGTAATCACCAGGTTTATCGTTTCCAGGAATGTTATAATATCTTTGATCATCATAAGTAACAATGTCCTCATCAAAATGAAGAGACTTCATGTAATTATCATAATCAAAATTACTGCGTGAGAATCCCGTTGAGGAAAGTACTTTAACATTAAAAACATTATTCAACTGAACATAAAATTGAAGATCAAATGAACCAAAATCAAATCCTTTAGAAATACGTAAATCTGTATTATAATAGTCTAACCATTGTAAATTATTTGTAGTTTTTGCACTTAATCCTGCTTCACCTGACCAAGAAGTATAACTACCCGCCTTCCAAACAGAAAGAATATTAAGTCTCCAGCCACTTATAAAAGAACCATATCCTTCTGGTGTAAAAATGTCTATATTAGCTCTTGCAATTGGACGAGGCATTGGTTTATCTTGTTTGAACCAAGTTTGACCATCAGTATTTATGTATTCTGTTTGTGCTGCAGGAGATTCGTAATATTTACCCCAACCAAATTTACCAAGTGAAGTAACCATATAGTTATAGTTTATAAACCCGGTAATCCAATCACCACGATTTTTGCTTAGTTGGATTTCAAAACCTCTAATATCTCTATATTGAATAGGTTCAGTTTTATAATAATTAACAGCGGGATTAGAACCAATATATTGAATATCTCGAGATTCATTAGTAATATCTTTATAGTAACCAGTAATTCTTAACAAATATTCATCAAATAAATTATGTTCATATCCAACCTCATAAGTAATTGTTTTTTCCAATTTAGAATATGGATTAGCAAATGATAGAATTCTACCATTTGTATCTTCAGTAATTAGATATAGATTATTTGGTGTAGGTAATGTTTGATAATGACCATAATTTAGAAATAATTTGCTATTAACAGTTATGGGGAATGCAATTCCGATACGAGGCATAAATGTTAATTGTGATGAAATTCTTTCTTTTGCTAACAAATTATCTCTGTTTGCTGCATTTGCAGCAGTTAACGCTGGGTCATAAGTTGTGTATTGATACCAATCACTATTTGGATCGGAGTATTCAACACGAACACCAAGTGTAGCAACCATAGCTTCAAACTCAAGTTTATCTTGTACATACCCCGCTATAAGAAAAGGTTTTGTATCCCATTTGTATTGTCTATTATTCGTACTGTATAATTCTGATACTAATCCATAATTAGTGTTATATGAACTTAACCTAAATAAAAATCCAGCTTTTACATTATTATATCTGTCTAGCTGACTTACATAATCAAATTTCAAATTATATAATGATATTTTACTTGAATCACGCCCTTGACTATAAACAGAACCCATTAAAATATTAGCGCCATTCCAAACATTTGATGCCCCTTGATAGTATCCAAAAGGAGCTTCATCTACATAATATGAATTTCCAAATAAATATTTTTGAGTTAAGTCCCTATTTCTACCAGGATTTGAATCATACTTAGAATTAAAATTACTAAATATAACTTCATAAAAAGTTTTTGAACTTACGGCATGTGTAAATTTTGCAGCTATACTTGAGCGTGTAACTTCTGTAGGAGTAAAATATGCATCTGAGAACAAAACTGCATTTGTATAATTACCATAATCTACTCTATCAGCTAAACCCCAGTCTGATTGAAATATACCAGTTGTTCCGCTAGTACTTGTAGAAGTTCCATTTTGTTTTCCAAAGTGACCTTCAACCATTAATTTCATTCCCTTAGCAACATCCGAAGTCAATTTTAATGATACATTATAATCATTATAATCAGGTGTTGAAAGTGGAATTAATAGCATAGTTCTATTTTGTTTATAGCTTGCAAGAAACCGAAGTCCACCAAGATTTTCACTAACAAAAGGGATAGGTCCACCAACTGATAAATCTATATCATAATCAGGGTCTTCAATATCAAAAGTTTTTCTATACTGCCATAAAAATAATCTTTGAGCAGCTTCTGGTGTTAAATCATCGTTTGGATCATCATTTTGAAGTGTTCCTTCAGAAAAAGCATTCCAACCCTGGAACTCTGGGTATTGACGTTTTTGATATTCAGTCCATGCACCATTATTTGTCCCAGTCCAAGCAACAGCATCATCAATATAAGGTCTAACAAAATATGAATTAGGATCGTTTACCGAGGAGCCAAGAAACTTATTAGCTGCTGGTCGATACTGCCCTAGAAAGCTAACAGTATATTTGTATTTGTCACCTTCTTTAGTAACGACTTCAATTAAGCCTGAACGCACATCACCAACATCAGCAGTAAAACCACCAGATTGAACACGAATTTGTTGAACAGAAGTCATACTTAAATTATTATAAGAAGAATTATCACGACCATCTCTCATAGATATACCATCTACTTCATAGACAACTTCATCACCAGAGCCACCACGAATTGTGCCTCCTTCAACTCCAGCTTGGAGACCAACAACACTTGCAACACTAACAACTGGCAAGTTATTGATTTCATCTGCATTTAAGTTAGCGCCACTTGAAGCAACATCTCTTTGTACCACTGGTGTAGTGGCAACTACAACAACAACATCAGTTTGAATTGATTGGTCACTTAATATAAAATTGGCTTGACTTGTTTGACCAATATTTACACGTAAGTTAGTTATTGTTTGTGGAGCAAAGCCAATATACGTAGCCTTTAAATTATAAGTACCAGGAGGAACATTTAGGATAACATAAAAACCATCCACATCTGTGGCTGCACCTAAAGTGGTTCCCTCAACAATAATATTAACACCAATTAGGGGTTCACCAGTTGTGGCATCTGAAATAGTTCCAGATATTTTCCCCGATTGAGCAAAAATTATTGAGTTGGTAAGTAATAAAATGAAAGCAAATAGTAGAAATTTTTTCATGTAATTTCCTCTACGTTAACAGTTATTATTAATTATTAGTATTGTTATTATTATAAAAATATAAAAAAAAGATTAGTAATTATTTTATTAATAACATTTTTTTTATATAAATAAAATTCTTTGATTCTAAACGATATAAATACAGTCCACTAGTTAATCTTTTATTAACAGAATTTGCATCAAATTGAATTTTATAAACACCTGCTTCTAAATAATCTGAAACTAAGACAGCAATTTCTTGTCCAATTATATTGTAAACAGTAAGTTTAGTCATACCCGGTTCAGGTAAAGCAAAAGAAATTGTTGTTGAAGGATTAAACGGGTTTGGATAATTTTGCTCCAAAGAATATTCAACTGGTAAGCTTAATTCAGCTTCTTCAACAGCAAGAATAGTATCAGCTGCAGTTTTAAATTGAAATATTCCGGTCCATTCACTTTCACCAACATCATTTTTTGCCATTACACGCCATGAGTAAAAAGTATTTACTTTTAAATTATTATAATATAAAGTAGTATCAGCAACGGTTGAATCAACTACCAATTTATTAACATCTAAACTTAATCCGGCAGATAACTGAAATTTGTATTCACTTGCTAAATTTGATTTGGTCCATTTAAATATTGGATCAATTTCCTTGTTAATTTCTTGATATGCGGGATAAATTAAACTTGGCATAATTGGAAAGCCTGTGTAAAATCTATAAGCAGGTGAAAAACTGCTACTTCCACCATTGTTGTTTGCTCTAACTCTCCAATAATAATTTGTAGCACCTTCAAACCCAGAAAATGAAATTGTTGTATCAACTACATTCTCAGCTTCAAAAACTCTAGAAGAAAAAGATTCAACTTTAGATACTTGAATTTTATAGTTGTCACTATATTCTACTTTATTCCAAATAAATGTAATAGTTTCACCAAGGGTATTTAAGTCATTAACTGGTGAAAGTAATGTTGGAATTTCTGGAATAATTACTAAAGTTTTTAGCTGAAATAATTTTGACCACAGACTTGTGCCAAATTCATTAACAGCATTTACTCGCCAAGCATAAAATGTTCCAGGTTTTAAATTGAACATTTGAACAGAAGTATCTGTTAATACAGTATCTAAGACCATAGATTCCCTCACAATTCCAAGTCCTTCAGAAATTTGAATATTATAAGAAGAAACTATTGGATTACTATTCCAAATAAAAACTGGATTTAAATTAACATTAAGTTCTTGGAATAGAGGCGAAATTAAATTTGGAGCAGAAGGATAACCAGTTATAAAATTATAACTTGATGCGTAATTACCATCCCCGGCAAGGTTAACTGCTTTCACAGTCCAAAAATATTCAGTTTCACCAGATAA
>PCUD01000027.1 GCA_002786785.1 Ignavibacteriales bacterium CG18_big_fil_WC_8_21_14_2_50_31_20
AGGTTTTTTAACGTTTTTCTTGATAAAAGCAGCAGCTTCTTCTTCTGCACTTCCACCAATTTCACCAATCATAATAATTCCTTCTGTATCAGAATCTTCATTTAGCAATTTAATAATATCAATAAATTGAGAGCCAATAATTGGGTCGCCACCAATTCCAATACAAGTTGATTGACCAATTTTAAGATCAGAAAGTTGTTTTACAGCTTCATAAGTTAAAGTTCCACTACGAGAAACAACGGCAACTTTACCTTTTTTGTGAATAAAGCCAGGCATAATTCCAATTTTTGCTTTTCCTGGAGAAATAATTCCAGGACAGTTTGGACCAATAAGTCTAACATCCATATTTTTGATAACATTTTTAACTTTTACCATATCGTTTGTTGGAATTCCTTCAGTAATACAAACAATTAGTTTTATTCCCGCATTTACAGCTTCAAGAATTGCATCTGCAGCAAATGGTGGTGGTACAAAAATAGCTGATGCAGTTGCTTTTGTGTTTTTTACAGCATCTGAAACAGTATTAAATATTGGGATAATGTCATTAAATTTAGTGCCACCTTTCCCTGGAGTAACACCAGCAACAACATTAGTTCCGTATTCAAGCATTTGTGTTGTGTGAAAAGTACCTTCACTACCAGTAATCCCTTGAACAAGTACTTTTGTTTTTTTGTCGAGTAGAATACTCATTTTAAATTTCCTTATTTAATTTATATCGTAAAAAATAATACCCAAATTAAAAAAATATCAAATAATTAAAAAATAATATTTAATTTAATGCTTCGGGTGGATTTTCTGTTTCCATATTTTCAAATTTTTCAACTAAATTTTGTGGATTATGAATTAATGTTGGAAGACATTGAGTGCAAATCCAAGTTGCATTTTTTGAGAAAGTTATCGAAACGAGTGGAACAACACTTTCTGGGCGATTGCAACTAATACATATATTTAGATTCTCTTTGTTCATTTTTATACCTATTCATTTATTTTATGAATTAATTTTTTGGCAGTTTGTAACAATAATGCTTCATTAAATTGATTAGCAAGTAATTGTAATCCAATGGGTAAACCGTTTGAATCATTTCCAACTGGAATGCTAATTCCTGGAATTCCTGCTAAATTTGCTGATGTTGTGTAAATATCACTTAAATACATTTCTAAAGGATTAGATAATTTTTCACCAATCTTGAAAGCAGTGAAAGGTGAGGTTGGAGTTAAAATAACATCAACTTTTTTAAATGCATTTTGAAAATCTTCTTGGATTAGTCTTCTAACTTTTTGAGCTTTTGTATAATAAGCATCATAATATCCCGAAGATAAAACATAAGTTCCAAGCATAATTCTTCTTTTTACTTCTTTGCCAAAACCATTTGAACGAGTTTGTGTGTACATTTCATCAAGTTCATTTTGATTTTTATCTCTAACACCGTAACGTACCCCGTCATATCTTTGAAGATTTGCCGAAGCTTCTGCCGTAGTTAAAATATAATAAGTTGCAATCGAATATTGATTATGAGGTAGGTGAATATCAACAAATTCAATTTTTTCATTTTGGGAAAGGAAATCAATTTTCTTTTGAATTATGTTTTTTATTTCTTCATTTAATCCTTCGCCAAAAAATTCTTGAGGAATTCCAATTTTAATTTTGTTTTTTTCATTAAGTAATTCAAGAAAATTTGGAATATCTATTTCTTTACTTGTTGAATCAAATTCGTCTTTTCCAGAAAGAACAGATAAGATTAATGCAATATCTTCAACATTATTTGCAAATGGTCCAATTGTATCAAAAGATGACGCAAAAGCAGTTAAACCATAACGCGAAACTCTACCATAAGTCGGTTTAAGACCAAAAATGCCACAAAAAGAAGCAGGTTGGCGAATTGAGCCACCAGTATCAGTTCCAAGTGAAACGTCGCACAAATTAGCTGCAACTGCAACTGCAGAACCACCACTTGACCCTCCGGGAACTCGTGTTTTATCAATTGGATTTAATACTTTTCCAAAAGCTGAGTTTTCGTTGGATGAGCCCATTGCAAATTCATCACAATTAGTTTTTCCAATAATAATTGCATCTTCATCAATTAATTTTTGAATAGCCGTTGCGGTATAAACTGAATTAAAATTTTCAAGAATTTTAGAAGAGCAGGTGAGTGGTTTATCCTTAATTGCAAGCACATCTTTTATGGCAATTACCATCCCAGCTAATTTACCATAAGTGCCATTAAAAATTTTTTCTTCAACAATTTTAGCTTGCTCTAAAGCATCTTCAAAAACAAAATTGAACGCGTTTAAGTCTTTATTTAATTCAATTTTATCCAAAAATGTTTGAACATTTTCAATTAAAGAAATCTCTTTTACTTTTAATTTAGCTAATTTTTCTAAATGGTTTTTATATTGTAACAAATAAATATCCTTGTTGCTAAAGATTATTAGTCTTTTTTGTCTTCATCTTCTACTTTAATATCTTCTTCAACTTCTTTAACTGCTTTTTTAAATTCCTTCATTCCTTTGCCAATTCCTTTCGCAAATTCTGGAATTTTTTTTGCCCCAAATAGGATTAAAATTGCGGCAACAATTATAAATATTTCCATTGGTCCTAAACTGCTAAACATTTTAACCTCAGTTAATTATTAAACTTATTTATTTGCCATATTAAATTTAGAATTGCTAAACAACATAAAGTATATATGTCTAAATATTCCAAAAAGGATATGAAAAATAATCATATAAAAAAATACTTCACCATTAGTAAAATAGATTAATACTATTAAAATAATGGCAATTAAATAAATTGAAATCTTGCTAAGTAAACTTAAATATTTCATTTTTGGCAAAGTATTATATCTAATTTTACTAACCATTAACAACGATAGAACAATAATTGTTGGAAGTAAAAAAGCACCAAAAGGCTTTACAATATTAACACCATTGTAATAAAACAAAATAAATGAAGCCAATGTAATTGCTGCAATTGGAATTGGTAATCCGCTAAAATCTTGTTTTATTTTTATGTCTTCAACTTGAACATTAAAGCGTGCAAGCCTTAATGCCCCAAAAATAAGGACTAATGAGCTAATAACAATTCCAAGAAAATCATATTTAATAAAATAAACTTGATAAACTAAAAATGCAGGTGCAACACCAAAACTAACTACATCAGCCAAAGAATCAAGTTCAACACCAAATGGTGATGCTGTTTTTGTGAGGCGTGCTAATAATCCGTCAATTAAATCAAAAAAAGTTGCAATAAAAATGAACAATGCTGCAAGATGAAAATTACCTTCACTTGCCAAAACAATAGACAAAAATCCACTAAATATATTTAATGAAGTAGCGGTATTGGGGATTGTTGATTTTGGAATTATAAATTTACTCATTTATTATACTCGAAAATAATTGATTCACCAGACCTAACTATATCATTTTCTTTTACTTTCAAATCCCAATCTGTGCTAACAACTATATCAACACGACTTCCAAACTTAATCATTCCAAATCTTTTTCCCATTTGAACTGAATCACCTTCACTTAGTTCATATACAATTCTTCGGGCAACGAAACCAGCAACTTGAGTAAAAAAGACTTTACCAAATTTGCTCAAAATCCCTATTTCAGATCGTTCATTCCTTTCATCAGCTTTGTCATGAAATGCAACTAAATATTCACCTTTAACATAATTTACTAATTCAACTTTTCCATCTATTGGAATTCTATTTACATGAACATTTAAGGGGGACATAAAAACTGAAACTTGCCATGCTTCACCATCTACATATTTATTTGACAGAACTTTTTTTATAAGCAACACTTTTCCATCAGCAGGTGAAATAACCACATTATCCAATTTTGGAGAGGTCCTTTCTGGGTCCCTAAAAAAGTATAATGTGAATAATAGAAACAAAAATGTTACTAATGCAATTCCTATCTTTAAAATATTATTTTCTAAAAAATAAGACAGTATAAAAAGTGCTAGTGAAATTAAGACTACCACAATTACATTAACAGATCCATATTGAGTTATCATTTTTTATTTTGTTTGTTTATAATTTTATAAAACAAATTTAACATATAAAATCATAATTTTCTTGTAAATTATATTTTTCTTAATTTAGATGTTTAATTATTAGTTATATTTTACAATATAATAATTTATTTGTATTAGTAAACAAACTTGAAAAATAAATTTATTTTTTTAAAGTAGTAGTTTTATTAAAGGTAATTGAACTATTAAAATTTAGATAAAAAGGAGATGAAATGTTAAAAGGTGGAATGCAAGGCATGATGAAACAAGTTCAAAAAATGCAAGCCGAAATGGAAAGAGTGCAAAAAGAACTTGAAAATAAAATAGTTTCTGAAGAAAGTGGTGGCGGAATGGTTAAAGCAACCGCAAATGGAAAAAAAAGTATTGTTTCAATTGAAATAGATAACGAAATTATTGTTTCGGGTGATAAAGAAATGATAGAAGATTTAGTAGTTGCAGCCGTTAATAAAGCACTTGATGCAGCAGGTAAAATGGCTGAAGACGAAATGGGTAATGTAACAAAAGGAATGATACCTCCAGGCATGAATATTCCAGGATTTTAATTTGATAATTCCATCAACATTACAAAAAGCAATTGATGAGCTTAGCAAGTTGCCTTCAATTGGTAGAAAATCAGCTCAAAGATTAGCTCTTCATATTCTAAAATCAGAATTATTGGAAGTGCAAAATCTTTCCAAATCCATTTTGGAATTGAAAGAGAATACTCAAATTTGTAAAAATTGCTTTAATATTTCTGAAAATGAAATCTGTGATATTTGTAAAAGTGAAAAAAGAGACAAATCAATTATTTGTGTAGTTGAAGAAATTAGTGATGTAATTGCTATTGAAAAAACAAATGAATTTAACGGACTTTACCACGTTTTGGGTGGTGTTTTATCTCCGTTAAGTGGAAAAGATGCCGATTCTCTTAATCTAAAAGAACTAATAGCTCGTGTTAAATTAGAAAATAGTACTGAAGTAATTTTAGCATTAAATCCAGATACTGAAGGAGAAACTACATCGCTTTACATTGGAAGACTATTAAAAACATTTAATGTAAAAGTTTCTCGATTAGCACGCGGTTTACCTATTGGTGGCGATCTTGAATTTGCAGATGATGCCACAATTGGACGAGCTATGTTAAGTAGAATTCAACTATGAAAAGCGAATGGTTTAAGGATTGGTTTAGCTCTAAATTTTATCTAGATGTTTATTCACATCGTAACGATTTGGATGCTGAAAAATTATTAAAGTTAATTCAAAATAACATAGAATTAACTGAAAATGCAAAAATTCTTGACGTAGCTTGCGGAAACGGAAGACATTCAAATTATTTTGCCGAACTTGGATATAATGTTGTTGGATTTGATTTAAGTAATAATTTGTTGAAAATTGCTCAAAAGAATAGCCTTGAAAGTAATTCTAAAATTAATTATTTCTGTGCTGATGTTAGAGCAATTCCACTAAAATCAAATTTTGATTTAGTGTTAAACCTATTTACGAGTTTTGGTTATTTCTATTCGGACAAGGAAAATTTTTCTTTCATTAACTTTTTAAGCAATCATATAAAAAAAAATGGATACTTTGTATTCGATTATTTAAACCCAAGTTTTGTAAAAAATAATTTGGTGAAAACATCTGAAAGATTGGTAAAGGAAATTACAATTTCAGAAAAAAGAAAGATCAAAAATAACCGTGTTGAAAAGGAGATACTTATTTCGGATTCTAAAAATATGCATAGATTTTATGAATCAGTTCAATTATATTCTTTTAATGAAATTATAACCGTTTTTAAGAATAATGGATTTAATGCTGTCAATACTTTTGGCAATTATTCAGAGGATAAATATGACGAAAATGTATCCGAAAGAATGGTAATTATATTTAAGCGATGAAAAAATATTTAATAATATTAACCATTTTTCTATTTAGTTGCGATTTGCTAACAACTCGTGATCCAGAAAATCCAGATACACAAAGAACCAGTTATTTGCCAGCAACAACACCAGATATTCTGTTTATGAACTTGAAAAATTCGCTAAAAGAAAAAATTTTGGACAATTATATGGCAAGCTTCGTTAATTCATCTTTTACGAATCAAAAATTTGTTTTTCAGTCAGCTTCCGAATCAATATCATTATATCCAACACTTACAAATTGGGACATATCATCAGAGCAACAATATTTTAGTAATCTAATTATAAGTACAAAAGAAGGTGTACCAATAATATTAGATTTGCAAAATGAGATTAAAAATACAACAGGTGATAGTGCGGTTTATCAATATGATTACATTATTTCACTTACTCCAATTAACGAAAGTATCCAGAGTTCGTATCGCGGAAATATGAAAATAAATATTAATTTAGATTCCAGAAGTCAATGGGTAATTTCACGTTGGGAAGATTTTAAGTCTGGTAATAATCCAACTTGGAGTGAATTAAAAGGCTCATTATATTGAAACACAGTTTAGTTATTATATTATTTTTTCTAATAGTACTTTTATTTAGCTGTACAAATCCTTTTGCCCCGCGTTTGGATACAAATTTGGGAAGCAACGGCTCATTAATTTCACCACAAAAGACTATTGATGGTTTATTCCAAAACTTTAAGTATTCATATACTTTTAAGGATACAACAATTTACGGAGGCTTACTCAACCCAAATTACAGTTTTATTTATCGTGATTATGATTTAAGCGTTGATGTTTCTTGGGGAAGAGATGATGATATGCGTGTAACATATGGATTATTTCAAAATTCGCAAAGACTTGATTTAATTTGGAATAATATTGTTTCTATGTCATCAGATTCATCAAATATTATTAGAAGTTTTAACTTAACCATAACCTTTAATCCAACAGATATTATTCAAGTTGATGGACGTGTTAATTTGCAGTTAGAAAAGAACAACAAAGATATTTGGAAAATTGTAAATTGGATTGATGAATCAAATTTTTAGGAAAATGAATGATAAGATTTTATTTAACAGAAAGTATTAAATCAATTACAAGAGCTAAATTAGCATCTTTTTTTGCAGTAGTTACTCTTAGCATTTCAATTATGTTCATAACAACATCTTTTGCACTTATCTTTCTTTCAAATAAAATTGAAAATTCGTGGAAAAGTGAAATAAAAGTCAATCTATTTATAAATGACTCTATTGAATCTGAAAAGCTATCACAAATAAAATCTAAAATTGTTGAGTTTAAAGAAGTTGCAGATGTTAATTTTATTTCAAAGCAAGAGGCTTATAAAAAATTTGTTGAAATGACTGGAGAAGATTTTTCAAAAATTCTTGAAACAAATCCACTTCCAAGATCCTACACAATTAGCTTTAATAATAATATTAGTAAAAACAAAATAACCCAAATTATTAGCAAATTGCAAAAAATTGAAGGCGTAGATGACGTAATTTATGATTATAATTTAACTTTTACTATTTTGGAATCGATTAAATCAATGAGAATTATTATATTTTTTCTTACAATTTTATTTACTTTAATTGCTATTTATTTACTTTTCTCGACAAGTAAGCTAGTTATTGCTCAAAAAATTGAACAATATAATATAATGAAATTAGTTGGTGCAAAACTTAATTCAATTAAAATTCCATTGTTAATTAATGGGTTCATTTTAGGTATTATTTCTTCATTAATTTGTATAATAATTTTTAATGTACTTTATTTTTTTTCGCAGACAATATATCCCAATATTAGATTTGATAACTATTTATATTTTATTAACTTTGTATTTGTGTTTTTAGGTATAATTCTAGGTCCTCTGGGAATAGGATTTTTTACTAAAAAGTTGTCCTTAAAAGTTGATGAAACTAACATCAAAAAATAGAATATATAACCAATTAAGTAAAATATTAAATAAATGAAAAAAAACAATTGTCAAAAAACTATGCGAGGGTTATGAAAAAATTATTATTTCTTATTATAACGTCACTTCTTATTTCAACTTCTGGTTTTGCTCAAGTAAAAGATTACGAGTTGGGCTCAAGTCTTATGAATGGCAGAACTAACACGCAAGGTGGATATTTTGATTATTCTGAACCATTAAGCATAAACATTAAAGTTTCTGTTTGGGGTTTTGTGAAATATCCTGGTAGATATTTTGTTCCAATTAATACTACAGTTACTGACTTGTTAAGCTTAGCTGGCGGTCCTACGGATGATGCTCATTTAGAAGATTTAAGGATTTATAGGGTGCTTAAAGACGGTACTAATGAATTGCATACATTTAGTTATAATGATCTTTTGTGGTCAGATAGTTTAGAGTTTAGCCAAAGACAAATTCCAAATTTGATTGCAAGCGATGTTTTAGTCATACCCGGTTCACCAAGATTATATTTTAAGGATTGGGCTTCATTAGCATTGTCTGTAATCTCAGTCTTAATTTCTTTATCAATATTAATTTTAAGGATATAGGGTAATATTGTGAATAACGGCTTAAATAATAATGGTGCTGGATTTGAAGTAGAAGAAACTAATTCACTTAAAGATTATGTTAATTTAATTAAACTAAATCTTATTCCAATTCTTTTAATTACGTTTACTGGTTTAACAGTTGCAATAATTTTTGCAATTATTTCAAAAGATATTTATACTGCTTCAACTTCACTTAAAATTGCCAAGCCCAATGGTGGTGGTATTCTAGATGCTCCTTTGCTTCCCGAATTTTCTGATTTTGGAAATGATAGGTTTATTGCTAACGAAATTGAAATATTAAAAAGCTACAGATTGCGAACAATTGTTGCTACTTCTTTAATAGATTCGTTTAACGTTATTGCACAACCAGATAGTTTTTATAATATATTTGATAGAAGTATTGATTTTGATAGGGAAGCATATAAACTTAAAAATATTAATGATTTAGTATTGATGCTTGAAGATACAAAAATTGAACAAAAACGCGGATTAGATATTGTTACAATTTCTTATGAATCTCATTCACCTTTTGAAGCAAGATTAATTACAAATGCTTATGCAGATGCTTATGAAAATTTGAGTTTAAAATATACTAGACAACAACTCACTACAGTAGTTCAGTTTTTAAAAGAGCAACGAAAAGATAAATATAGTGCACTTTTAGAGGTTGAAGAAAAAATTAAAACTTTCCAAGTTGAAGGTGGAATAATTGCTCTTGATGAACAAGCTAAAGCATTAATTGATATGCTATCTACTTTTGAATCGCAAAGAGATGCTGCAGCTATTGAAATGATGGCAACTGAAAAAATGGTTAATTCTTACAAAACCGAAATAAATAGATTAAATCCGAGTATTAGCAAATACATTGAAAGCTTTGCAACTAAACCTAAAATGAAAGGGCTTCAAGAGCAAATTGCTCAATTAGAAATGCAAAGAGATTTAGCAATTTCTGATTCCTCAGTTACAATTGAATCGGAAGCTAAATTAATTAGTGAAACAAATAAAAGAATAGCTGAGCTAAAAATTGAGCTTAATAAAGAACTTGAAACATACAAACAATCTATATTTGCAGCTTCTCCTGAAGAACTAAAAGAACTTTCTATTTCATTGCTAGAAGCCGAAGTTAAATATGAATCACTAAAAAGTACAATAAGCAAGACTAAAGAAATAGTAAATCAATACGAAGCACGTTTTAATGAACTTCCAAAACAGACGATAAGTTTAGCTAGATTAACTCGTGAATTAAATGCAAATGAAAAGCTGTATCTTTTAGTTGAAGAAAAATATCAAGAATCTTTAATTGTTGAACAGTCAACTGCTGGAAATGTTTTAATTATTGATCCAGCAATTAGACCATTACTCCCATCTAAACCTAATAGAAAACTTATTGTTTTAATTGGACTAATACTAGGAATGGGAATTGGCTTTGCATTTGCTTTTATAAAAGATTTTCTTGATAATACTGTTAAAACACCCGAAGATATTCAAAAGAAAAATATCAATGTTCTTGGATGGATTCCTAAAATTGAAGGAATTACACTTAATAAGGAGTTTGAGTTTATTATTGCCAAAAAATCAGATTCAATTTATAGTGAGGCTTTTAGAGCATTAAGAACAAAAATACAATTTGCAAAAATTGATAAAAAAAGTATAAATACAATTCACGTTACTTCCTCTACACCTTCTGAAGGTAAAACTACCGTTTCTGTTAACATTGCTGGTAGTTTTGCACAAACAAACAGAAAAACTGTAATTGTTGATTGTGATTTAAGAAAACCTAGAATGCACAAAGTATTTGCATCACAAAGGTTTCCGGGATTTACAGATTATTTTTTAGGTGAAGCAACTTTTGAATCAATAGTTCATAAATCAGAACTCCCAAATCTTGATTTTATTACTGCTGGAACAATTCCACCAAATCCATCAGAAATATTAGGTTCTCAGCAAATGTTAGCTTTTATTGATAAATTGAAAGTGATTTATGATTTGGTTGTAATTGACTCGCCACCAATCATTGCAGTAACAGATTCTGAAATTTTATCAAGAATTGCTGATGCATCTATTCTTGTAGCTTCTGCTGGTGAAACAGATATTGAGTTAATGACAAAAGCTGTTGATTTAATGCGTCACGAAAATAAATCATTCATTGGTGTTGTTTTAAATAAATTTAGTTATCGTAGTGGTTATGGTTCATACTATAAATATTACTACTATTATTCTCACAACAGAGATAATTCAAAAGTTAAACATAAAACAACAGTATAATTTTATAAGCCCTCATTTTGAGGGCTTTGTTATTTTGGTAGAATTAAAATGAAAACAGCAGTTATTACCGGTGGAGCTGGATTTTTAGGATCTCATTTATGCGATAAATTAATTTCGAATAATATTAATGTTATTTGTATTGATAATCTACTTACCGGAAGTTTTAATAATATTTCCCACCTTTTCGAAAGTAATTTATTCAAATTTGTAAAACATGATGTTACAAATTATGTTCACATTTCTGAAAAAGTTGATTATGTTTTGCATTTTGCATCTCCAGCAAGTCCAAGTGATTATCTTAATTATCCTATTCAAACTCTTAAAGTTGGTTCATTAGGCACGCATAATGCTCTTGGACTTGCAAAAGCCAAGAATGCTACATTCTTACTAGCATCAACATCAGAAGTGTATGGAGATCCTTTGGTTCACCCGCAAAACGAGGATTATTGGGGTAATGTAAATCCTATTGGACCACGCGGTGTGTATGATGAAGCAAAAAGGTTTGCCGAAGCACTAACAATGGCATATCACAGATATCACAATATTGATACTCGAATTGTGAGAATTTTTAACACTTATGGTCCAAGAATGCGAGTAAATGATGGACGAGCATTACCTACTTTTATTTCACAGGCTTTAAATGAAAAGGATTTAACAGTTTTTGGCAATGGTGAACAAACACGCAGTTTTTGTTTTGTTACTGATTTAATTGATGGAATTTATAAATTAATATTATCAAACGAAAACAATCCTATAAATATTGGTAATCCAAAAGAGATTACAATAAATGAAATTGCCAAAGAAATAATTAAACTTTCAAATAGTAAAAGCAAAATTGTTTATAAAGATTTACCAATAGATGATCCAAAAGTAAGACAACCAGATATTTCCAAAGCTAAAAAAGTTCTAAATTGGACTCCAATCATAACAAGAAAAGAAGGCTTTGAAATTACTATCAAATATTTCAAAGAATTATAATTTACCTTCAAATAAAATTAAAATAAAACCCCAACAATTAAATTTGTTGGGGTTTTGTTTTTAATAATTTGGGGGGAAAATTACATCATTCCGCCCATACCACCCATATCTGGCATAGCAGGCATTTTTGAATCTTCAGCTTTTTCGTAAATAACGGCTTCTGTAGTTAGTAATAAAGAAGAAACTGAAGCAGCATTTTCTAAAGCAGTTCTAGTTACTTTTGTAGGATCAATAACCCCTGCTGCAATCATGTTTTCGTAAACTTCTGTAGCAGCATTAAAGCCATAATCATCTTTTCCTTCAAGAACTTTGCTTAAAATTACAGCGCCTTCAAGACCAGCATTATAAGCAATTTGTTTTAATGGTTCAGAAAGAGAATTTCTTATAATTTTAATACCTGTTGTTTGGTCATTGTTTGCACCTTCAAGGTTTTCCAAAACAGCAATAGCTCTAACTAAAGCAACACCACCTCCAGCAACAATTCCTTCTTCAACAGCTGCACGAGTTGCATGTAATGCATCTTCAACACGAGCTTTTTTCTCTTTCATTTCAATTTCTGTAGATGCACCAATTTTAAGAACAGCAACACCACCAGCTAATTTTGCTAATCGTTCTTGCAATTTTTCTCTATCATAGTCAGAAGTTGTATTTTCAATTTGGGCTTTAATTTCATTTATTCTTTTCTTAATATCGTCTGAACTGCCAGAACCTTCAACTATAACAGTTTTATCTTTATCAATTACTACTTTTTTAGCAGTTCCAAGAAATTCTTCAGTTGCATTTTCTAATTTATATCCTCTTTCTTCTGAAATTACGGTACCACTTGTTAGAACTGCAATATCTTCTAACATTGCTTTTCTTCTATCGCCAAAACCTGGGGCTTTAACCGCAGCAATTTTAAGAGTTCCACGTAATCTATTAACTACCAAAGTAGCAAGTGCTTCACCTTCTAAATCTTCTGCAATAATTACTAAACCTCTGCCAGACTGAGCAACTTTCTCAAGAATTGGTAAAAGATCTTTCATTGTTGATATTTTTTTATCATAAATTAAAATGAATGGATTTTCAAGAACAGCTTCCATAGTTTGAGAATCGGTAACAAAATAAGGTGATAGGTAACCGCGGTCAAATTGCATACCTTCAACAATTTCTAATTCTGTTTCAGTTCCTTTTGCTTCTTCTACAGTTATAACTCCATCTTTTCCAACTTTATCCATTGCATCAGCTATTAAATTTCCGATTGTTTGATCGTTATTAGCAGAAATAGAACCAACTTGTGCAATTTCTGCTCTACCTTCAACTTCTTTTGAAGTAGCTCTTAAGTATTCAACAACTTTTTTAATTGCAATGTCAATTCCTCTTTTTAGATCCATAGGATTTGCACCAGAAGTAACATTTTTTAAGCCTTCACGGTAAATTGCTTGTGCTAAAACAGTTGCAGTTGTTGTTCCATCGCCAGCAATATCACTAGTTTTTGATGCAACTTCACGAACCATTTGGGCACCCATGTTTTCTACTTCATCTTTAAGTTCAATTTCTTTAGCTACAGAAACACCATCTTTTGTTACTGTAGGCGCACCAAATTTTTTATCCAAAACAACATTTCGTCCTTTTGGTCCTAAAGTTACTTTAACAGCATTTGCTAATTTATCAACTCCATTTTTGAGTGAGCTTCTAGCATCATTGCCAAATTCAATTACTTTTGCAGACATTTGTCCTCCATAGTTATTATTAGTTAGTAAAATAAATCGTATTAAGTTCTTATGAGATGTTTTATATCAGAAATAGATTCAAAAACGAATAAAAATATTAGCACTCATAAATACAGAGTGCTAATATATGAATGATTTATGAGAAGTCAAAGAGAAACAAATTTAATAATGATTAAAAATTATTACCACTTTTTTTCTTCCTTAGCAGTAAGCATTTCAATAATTCGTCTTCTCAATTTTAGTAGTTGATAAATTAATTCCGCTAAACCCGCACAAATGGAAAAAGAGAGTAATCCAGCAAGAAAAATCCAAAGTGCATTAAAATAATCTGAATCGGACATGTAAAAAATAGAAGTGAAAATAGCAATAATAAATATTAGTATTCCAACTACAACAAGCATTGTTCCAACTGGGCTATATATTTTTGATCTACTTACCATAAATTTATTCTCCTATCCAAAATATTTGGGAAATTGTTAATTGGTAAAATGAATAAATTATTTAATTGAATTAACAATATGAGATATTTTTGAAATTTTTGCTTGTAATTCCTTTACTTCTAATTCTAACTTATAAATTTTATAACTTTCAATAGATTCAGAATTTCCTAGCAACCAGTTGATATCACATCCTGCTTTCATAAATCTAATTAGTATTTTAGATCCTGGTTCTCTGTTTTTAGAAATATATTGTTGAAGTTGTTGAGGTGAAATATTTAAGGCATGGGCAAGTGCTTTAAGAGTGTTAAATTTACGTTTTGCAAAAGTACGTATTCTTTCACCAATCCCATTTGTTAATTTATCTTCGTCAAATAGGTCAGGGTCGGTAGTGTTAAAATCAAAAGCCAATTCAAATTGGTAAGATTCTATAGCCGAATTAATAGCATCATATAATTCATCATCAAATGTTGAATCATTTTCGAGAAAATAAATCAATTGATTCTGCTTAATTTGGAGTTTATCAGCTAACCAATGAATACTAATTCCTAATGAATTTATTCTATGCTTAATATCTTCTCTTTTGTTCATAAATCAATTACTTTATTAATATGATTTAAATTACTGTTAAATATAACAATATTTATTTAATTAAGTCAAAATTACAAATAGAATAGCAAAAAAAAAGCCCGAAATAATTCGGGCTTTTTTTGCAAATATGTTATATTATTTCAATAGTAACATTTTCTTTACTTCTACTTTTTTATCTGCTTGTAATCTATAAATATATGTTCCACTTGCAAGTTGACTTGCATTAAAACTAAATTTATAAACTCCAGCACTCATAACTTGATTATTTACTAATCTTGCAACTTCACGTCCAAGAATATCATAAATAATTAAGTTTACTTCTGCTTGAGCAGGTAATCCAAATTGAATTGTTGTTGAAGGGTTGAATGGGTTTGGATAGTTTTGATCAACAAAGAATTCTTTTGGAATAAATCCTTCACCTAAAATACCAGTAGCTTTATCAATAAATGTAACCATTAAAGTATCAACACTAGAGATAATTCCTTCTGCAGGATTTGTACTTACAGTTCTTAAAGCTAACTTAACAGCTAAAGAATCAGTTCCAGTTTTTTGAATTAATTTTACTAGGTCAACACCACTAAAAGTAATAGTTGTATCTGCACCATTACTATTAGAAAGTTTTTCAGATAATGAAGCACCTGTTTCTGGATTAATAACAACAAATTGGTAAATTAAAGATTGACCATTGAAATCAACGGTTGGATGCCATGACATAGTATAAGCGCCAGCTGAATCAGTAACTTCCAAAACACTGTTATCATACGCTCTTGTTTCATCTGTAAAGAAGAAATAAGGAGAAGGAGCTGCTGCAACATTTTGAGCAATATCAGTATAATATCGAGGTATTACTTGATATCCATTATTTGGAGGAGTAGCAGTAGAATATTGAGTTGCAACACCTACTAAATCTATTGGATAAACAGGTTCTGTTTGTCCAGCAAGATCAAGGTCTTTATCAACTCTCATAGTAAAGTTTGTATACCCATCCCAAACATTAATATTTGCATTGCTTCCTGCAGCAGGCCAAGCATCACCATTACCAGAATTTGCTAAAGCTTTTATTTTAACAAGTGTGCTTTCGTATTTTTCACCATTAGCTACTAATTCAGCAGCAGTTACAACTTTTGGATCTGGAACAGTTCCAGCGCCAACTCTAATTATATCTTCTTTAGCAGCTACAACTATTTCTGTTAATCCGTTAAAATTATCAACAGCACCAGTAATAAGTAGTAAATCACCAACATTTGTGTAGATTGAATCAACACTTGAATAAATATTTATACCACCAGTAGCATCTTGAATGTTAATACTTAGTGAAAATAAAGAGTTAATAGTAGGAGAAATAACAACACCTTGAACAGTAACTACTTCACCAACTCTATCAGCAATAAAATCGCCATTAGCATCAACTTTAACAGCTGCAATTGTTTCAGCTTGTACTTTTTGTAGGTCAAGAATAGTAATTGGGAAAAGAGCACCGTCTCTAGGGATACCAGAGTATGCAATTTCCAAATCAGCATCATCATCGAGATTACCTATAGAAATAATATCAGCTTGATTTGCAGCAGCAACACCTAACTCATCGATTTTATCAGCAGCATAGTTTGCTGGATCAGTGATATCACCACCTCGGTACTCTAATCTATAAATAGCACCTAAACTACCTCTTGAACCGAATACAAAATCCATAAATCCGTCAGCATCTATATCACCAGCAGCTGCACCGTTCAATTGAACCGCACCAAGATCTCCAAGATCAGCAATTTTTGTTGATTTTAAACCGCCACCAGTCTGTTGTAATAAATATACATCACCAGTTCCTGAAGAACCCCAAGCACCAACAACAATCTCATCTATTCCATCTCCATCTATATCTGCTGATGCAGAGCCTTTAAATGATCCGGCTGTTCCAACTGCACCTTTTAATGTAGGAAGAACTTGCCATTTGTTATTAGTATATTTTACAGGGAATACATTACCACTGCCATCGAAACCATATACGGTATTACCAATAACGTTTACGTCATATTTTGTACCTGAACCAACGTTACCTGTTGAATAATCAACCACAATTATAGGTATTGGTGTTCCTTCAATGCCACGCGGAACTCCAGAGTACATAACTTCGGCGTTACCATCACCGTCAATATCAGCAACATTTACAACATCAAATTGACCGCCAGCTTCATAATATAAACTATCAATAATTGATTCTTCATAGTTATCTATGCTAGTTATGTCACCGCCTAAATATTTTAATCTATACACAGCAGCATTTTGTGTGCTATATCCACTTCTTGAGCCATAAACAAAATCAATAAATCCATCACCATCAATGTCACCAGAAGAGCCACCGTTTAATCTAGTTGAACCTAACGCTCCAAAATCACCAATTGTAGTTGCTTTTAATGTGTCACCATCAACTTGAAGTAATCTTACAATACTTCCACCGGACCACATACCAACAACCATCTCTTGAACACCATTGGAATCTATATCAACAACAGAAGCACTCTTCCATGAACCACCAGGTAATAAACCAGATTGAACATTTTTTGTAACATAAGCTCCGCTTTCGTATTTGATTGGAGTTACATTTCCACTTGATGAAATTAGATAGAAAGTATTATTCATAACAGCGCAGTCATATTGAGTTCCTGAACCAACAACTGCACCAGCATCATCTGAAGATGCAACAAGTGACCAATTTTCAGAACCGTCAGCATTATCAGGAATATTATCAACAGAAATAATTCCAAATTTCATTCCAGCTCTTCCAGAATATGCAATTTCTTGTTTTCCATCTTGATCAAGATCAGTAAGTACCCATTTAAATGGACGTTCATTTTCGCTACTATCTGGAACTATTGTCCATGATGCGTTAGGTTTGTACATATTACCATCAGCAACACCTAGAACATCACTTCCATCGCCAGCAGCTTCAAATATAACGACACGTGGCGGAGTTGGGTTAGTTACAGCATCAGTAGCATTTACAGGACCCCAAATCAATTCACCTTTGCCATCTTTATCCAAATCTCCGGTAGTTAAAGCAGGCCAGGTATTTTGGGCAGGGATTCCTAATTCAGTCATCCAAACTTCAGCCCAATCATGACCATTCCATTCGAATTTGTAAATTCTTGGAATAAGTTCATCAGCGGCATCGTTCCAGTTATCATTAACTGCATATATTTCAAGATTTCCGTCGCCGTCTAAATCTAGACCACCAATAATATTGCCAAAACCACCTGGTTCATTCTTAGACGCCATAATTGCAGCAGATCGGACAAATTCAGGATTGTTGCCTAATCCTTTGAACTCAAGAGTCCATGTTTCAGAAGCATCCCCATTATCAGGAATATTATCTACTGAAATAATTCCAATGTAAAATTTTGTAACTCTATCAGCAAAAACAATTTCAGCTACTCCATCACTATCAACATCTTTTACAAACCATGTAAAAGGACGAAGATTTGCTTTTTCTTCATCTATCATAGACCAAGCTGAATTTGGTTTATAATTACCTGAACCATCAGGAATACCCATAATATCAGAACCATCGCCAGGTGTTTCAAATACAACAACTCTTGGTGGATTAAGATTAGCATCGGATGTATTGTTTACAGGTCCCCAGATAATTTCGCCTTTACCGTCACCATCTAAATCTGCAGTAGCTAAAGCAGGCCAAGTATTTTGAAGCGGAATTTCAAGAGTGGCACTCCAAACAGAATCCCATGTTCCACCGTTGTTTTCATATTTGTAAATTCTAGGGATAAGTTCGTTACCACTATCACCCCAATTATCATTGACTGCATAAATTTCCATTTTACCGTCACCATCTAAATCTAGACCTGAAACGATATTGCCGAAACCACCGTTCTCGATAGCTGGGACAGGAATAACTCCACTTCTAACAAAAGAATCTTGAGCAAAAAGACTCGTTGAAAGAAGCAAGATTAATAAAATAATTGTACTTTTTAGTTTTATCATAATACCTCCATTATGATTAGTGAATAATGAGTTAGAGAAATAAAAAATTAAAAGTCTGATGATATCACCAGACTTTTATGTATTACATTATTTAATTAGTGTCATTTTTTTAGAAATAGTATTTAGTCCATTATTTAAGCTATAGATATAAGTTCCAGAAGCCAATTTTGAAGCATCAAAAGTTACTTTGTAGCTTCCACTTTGAAATTCAACACCATTAACAAGTTTTGTAACTAATTCGCCATTAACATTATAAATTGAAAGAGTAATAGGCGCAAGTTGTGTAACAGAAAATTCAATTGTAGTTGAAGGGTTAAATGGGTTTGGATAATTTTGTGAAACTTCAAAACTATTAGGAATTTGTGAATCAAGCTTTTCAATACTTGTAATTGTTAATTCAATTGAAGGAAGTGTACCATTAAAAGTCCATTTTTCAACTGTCCACCCATAAAAAGATTGACTATAAACATTGTCGTTTTCATCAACATCAACATTATAAGTAGAAGTATAACCAGAAACATTTCCTAAAGTTCCACCAGGACGATTATTATAAGCTCCAGTTTTATCAAAATTCCATTTAGCTTGATCAAGAGTATCTAATATTTCGCCTGTATTTGGGTTAATTGCATAAATTCTTCCATAGGAATATGCTGAAGTTGTGTAACTAGCATCCATTGCAGCTAAAAGTATATTTTTGCCATCCATAAATTTTAAACCCCAAGGAGCAGCTGTTCTTATAGAATCTACTTCATCAATCCTTTGAAAGTTGAATGAAGGTGATAATGTGTAGCCATCAGTTGTATTTCCTACATAAGCGTATATTTTACCATTGTCATAATTTGACGCATAAATAACAGAACCATCACTATTAGCTGTCACACCACGAGAAGTTCCATTATCTGGCAAAACAATTGTTTGAAGAGGAGCAACGTCATGTGAACCTTCCCATGCACTTTCAACAGTTGGACTTTCATATATAAATATTTTACTTGGTTCTGTTGCAGTTCCTTGAGTTGTTACATAAACTCTTCCATTATCATCAACATCAATTGCCCATAATGAATCAGGACTAAATGGGTTGGTTGCAGTAACCATTCTATATGGATGAGTATATAAGGAATCATCTTTTAGCTCAAAAGCAAGAATATTATGGGAAGGATCGTTATTAGCAACAAAAACTAAGTTACCAAAAGATGCAATATCAAGAGCTTCTCTTAAATATACTTGGTCAAAACCATTAATCCAAAGTGTTTGAAGACCAGCAGGGGCATAAGGATAAACTCCAGCTCTGCCAGAAGTTGAATCTGCGTTGTTATAACCAACTAAATAATAAGTACTATTTGAACTTCTAATTACAACAGCTACAAATGAGTTTTCCTTTGTAACAGCAACAGAAATAGTGTTATAGCCAGTAGAGTTAGGTTGGTCATCAATGGTTGAGTACTTGCATTCCCATTCTCCATCAAATGTTTGTGCAGTTAAAAAAGAACTTGTTAATAAAAAGGATAGAACTAAAACAATGTAGATTTTTTTCATATTTACCTCATGTTTATTTAACATATTTGAAATTGTTACATTAACTATAACCATTACTTTAAAATCACAAATAATAGTTTTAAAGTCAAGAAGAAGGTTATTAAAAATGAACTAATTAGTAGATAAAATATTTTAATTTCCAATGTTATTTTTATTAAGATAGTTAATTATTTTATTAAAATATGTGAATTTTATCACATCATAATTGAAATTTCAAAATAAAAAAAATATTTAGGTTATTATAACAATAATAATATTCAAAATATTACATAGATAAAAACATTACTTTTAAGGATATTTATTCAATCATTTTGAATTAAAAAGACAATTAGTGTAATTTGAACCACTCATCTATATAATTGAGACTCCTATCTATTTCAGAAATATGATAAAATTCGTTGTTTAATGGGTTATACTTATAAGAATTTCTATATTTATTAATATTTAAAACAATTTCTGCAATAGCATCCATAATAAAACTAATTTCTATATCAGTCATTGTTGGGTGCAATGAAAAGCGAACCCAACCAGGTTTTTGAGATAAATCATGTTTATCAATCATATCGGTAATACTTTTTGAACGCGAAGGATCAATATGCAATAAATAATGTCCATATGTGCCAGCACAAGAGCATCCACCACGCATTTGAATTCCATATAAATCATTTAATAGTTTTACCATTAAATTAAAATGAATTTCTTCTACATAAAATGAAATTATTCCAAGCCTGTTTTCAATATTAGTTGCAAGCAAATGAATTTTTGGAATTTCGCGAAATCGTTTTAAAGCATAAGCTAAAAGTTCATCTTCTCGTTTTTCAATATTTTCAACTCCCATATCTTCTTTCAACTTTATACTTAAGGCAGTTCTAATTGCTTGAAGAAAGCCTGGAGTACCTCCATCTTCTCGTGCTTCAATACTTTCAATATAACGATGTTCACCCCAAGGATTAGTCCATTCAACTGTTCCACCGCCAGGGTGATCGGGAACATTTCTATTATAAAGAGATTTATTAAAAATCACAACTCCAGATGAACCAGGACCACCAAGAAATTTATGTGGTGAAAAGAAAATTGCATCAAGTTTTTCTTCTTCATCTTTAGGATGCATATTAATTTCATCATAAGGAGCCGATGCTGCAAAATCGATAAAACACAATCCACCATTTTGATGCATTATTTTAGCCAATTTATGATATGGAGTTCTGATACCAGTAACATTTGAGCAAGCTGTGAAAGAGCCAATTTTTATTTTTCGAGATTGATATTTTTTTAGTGCTTCTTCCAATTTTGATTCATCAACTAATCCGCTTTCAGTTGGTTCAATTACAATTGTATCAGCAATTGTTTCAAACCAGCTTGTTTGATTTGAATGATGTTCCATGTGGGTTAAAAAAACTACCGGGCGATATTCTTCGGGTATTTTTGCAAAAGGTTTTAATTGCTCGGGGAGTTTAAATCCTAAAATTCTTTGTAATTTATTTATAACAGTGGTCATTCCAGAGCCTGCTGTAATTATTACATCATTTTCATTTGCATTACAATGTTTTTTAATAATCTTTTGCGCAACGTGATATGCATTAGTCATAGTAGTTCCAGTTACACTGGTTTCAGTGTGAGTGTTGCCAACAAAAGGTCCAAACTCATATTTAATTTTATCTTCAATGGGTGCATATAATCTGCCACTTGCAATCCAATCGGAATAAATAATTTTTTTAATACCAAAAGGGGTTTTGAATGTTTGATTAATTCCAACAATATGGTTTCTAAAAGGCTCAAAATATTTTTCTAATTTGGTCATTAACTGCTCTATAAGTTTTAGATTCAATATTAGAAAGATAATAAAAATCTTTTTCATCTGTTAATCCAGGTTAATTTAATAGGACAAAAATTAATAATATTTAAAATCTAGTAATCAATGCAGAAGCGAACTTGCCCTGACTTACTCGGTCTTAGCGTTTGTAACCAAATGGTTGAGTGAAGAATGGTATAAACGATTGGAGCAAGTTAGTCTAAATGCATTAATAATTTTCAACTGGATATTTTGGGTTAAAATCAAAAAGCAATTGTTGAGTTTTTGAATATTGTTTTGATAAAACAATTCTTGGAAGACTTTGTATTTTTGGATAACTTTGAAACTAAAATTGGAGGAAACTATGAAACAATTCTTTAATATTATTCTATTTTTTGGTTTGTTTAATGGAATATTTTTTGCCCAATCGCTGGATTTATCACGAGTTAGTCCAAAAGCTAAAGTTATACAACAGATTGGTTTAAGTATAATTGAAATAAATTACAGTCGTCCTGGAGTAAAAGGGAGAGAAATTTGGGGTAAATTAGTACCATATAATGAAGGTATTCCATTTCCATGGCGAGCTGGTGCCAACGAAAATACAACAATTGAATTTTCAGATGATGCAACTATTAATGGGAAAGAAATTAAAGCAGGAATTTATGGATTTCATATAATTCCAAGAAATGATTTTTGGACTCTTATTTTTAACAAGCAAAACAAATCTTGGGGTAGTTTCTTTTATGACTCAACTTTTGATGCTTTGCGGATTAAAGTAAAACCAAAAGAAAATAATTTTACCGAATGGTTGGAATATGGATTTAAAGACATAACACCAAATTCGACTTCTATTTACTTAAAATGGGAAAAATTATCCATTGAGTTTACGGTAACTTTCAATGAAAAAGAAGTAATTTTGAACAATATTCGTCAACAATTATTATCCTTACCAGGATTTGGTTGGGAAGGTCCAATGGATGCTGCTCAATTTTGTTTGGAAAATAATATGAATTATGACGAAGCACTTAAATGGATTGATTTATCAATTAGTAGAAAACCAATTTTCCAAAATAAAATTATTAAGGCTGGATTATTAGAAAAGTTGAGTAGGGAAGTTGAAGCAAAAAAAATTGAAAAAGATGCTTTAGAAAATTCTACAGAAGAAGAGTTAAATCTTTTTGGATACGAATTACTTAATAAAAATAAAAAGAATGATGCATTAGTGATATTTAAATTAAATGTTGAAAGACATCCAAATTCTTGGAATTGTTTTGATAGTTATGCCGAGGCTTTAATAAAAAACGATAAAAAAGATGAGGCAATAGCTAATTATAAAAAAGCTCTCGAATTAGCACCAGAAAATCAAAAGGACAGAATTAGGAATACAATTAATCAAATTAAATAGAAAAAAGTATTGATTTAAAAGAAACTAGATTACAGCTTTAAATATATAAAGCCCAACTTTTAGTCTTGAAGGTTGGGCTTTTCTCTATTTTCTTAATTATTAATTCAAATCTTCAACTTTTAGCATAATTAATGCTGCAACAAACATTGATACACCACCAAGTAAGAGAGCATAAATTGCATCGCCACCAAAAATACCTTTTACCATAAATCCTAAAATTGCTGCAGCAGTAATCTGGGGAATTACAATAAAAAAGTTAAAAATACCCATATATATTCCAAGTTTTTTTTGAGGCAATGAACCAGTTAAAATTGCATAAGGAATTGATAAAATGGAAGCCCAAGCAATTCCAATACCTATTTCGGAAACTAACAAAAGCTCAGGCGTTTTGAATAAATAGAAAGAAGAAAGTCCTAAACCACCCAAAACCAAACTTATAGAATGAACATATTTTCTTTCCATTCTATTTGCCATCCACACTAATAGAAATGCAGCAAGCGCTGCTATTCCATTATAGGTGGACATTAAAATGCCTACCCAATCTGCACCAGTATTATAATTAATGGATGTTGGGTCGGTTGTTCCATAAATATGCTTAGTTACTGCTGGAGTTGTGTAAATCCACATTGCAAAAAGTGAAAACCAAGAAAAGAATTGAACATAAGCTAACTGAATCATCGTTTTTGGCATTTGGTATAAATCAGTAATAACCGAAACAAGTCCAGAAGATGAATTTCCATTTTTACCTAAATGAGAAGTGACGATTTGAATAATTCCAAAAGCAGCAATTCCAAGAAAAAAAACAAGTAGACCATAATCCATATATATATATAGCTCAAAAATCGTATATAAAATAAGCCCAATGGCGGTCCAAATAATACCATTTCGAAAGAAAAGTTTTGAATCTCTTTTAGTATTTTCAATGGATTCTTTTTCGGAAAAAATAATTTTATCATCCTCCTCAAAAGAGGCTAATTCTTCTGGACTATATTCTTTAGTTTTAATTACAGTCCATAAAACAGACAGAAAAAAAGCTAAACCGCCAATGTAAAATGAGTATTTAACAGATTCTGGAATTATGCCATCTGGAGCTGTGTTGTTAATTCCAAACCAATTAGTCATTATATATGGTAAAGCAGATGCAACAACAGCACCAGTTCCAATAAAAAAACTTTGCATTGAAAAGCCAACAGTTCGCTGTTCAGAAGGCAGCATATCGCCAACAAAAGCACGGAAAGGCTCCATTGAAATATTTATTGATGCGTCCATAATCCAAAGCATTCCCGCTGCAACCCAAAGAGTAGGGGAGTTTGGCATTATAAAAAGTGCAAGCGAGGCTAAAATTGCACCTATAAGAAAATATGGTCTTCTTCGCCCAAATCTATTCCAAGTCTTATCACTCATATAACCAATTATAGGCTGTATTATTAAACCTGTAACAGGGGCGGCAATCCAAAGAATTGGAATTTCATCAATACTTGCACCAAGCGTTTCAAAAATTCGCGACACATTGGCATTTTGTAATGCAAATCCAAATTGAATTCCTAAAAATCCGAAACTCATATTCCATATTTGCCAGACTGATAATTTGGGTTTTTTCATTTTATTCTCTTGAAAATTTTATGTTATAAATTATTTGATTACAAAATAAAAATGATTAATATTTTTATCAAGAAAGATAGATAATTACTAAATTTATATTTTGTTAATTTACAGAGATTTATTTGATTACAGATATTGTTAAAATATTGGAATTTGTTACATCTCAAGAAAAATCTGCATTTTTTTATACTCCATTTAAGGATGGAAGCGAAAAATGCTATTTGTTCAAAAAACCAATAACATCTATTGTTTGTGAAAATATGAATGAAATTCCTACAGTATTAAAAGATATTGAAGATTTAGCAAAAAAATATGAATTTGCTTATGGTTCAATAACATACGAAACTGGTTACTATTTTGAAAACAAATTAAAATCGTTATTAAATGGCAAAAATTATAAGTTTATAAAATTCCATTTTTTTAATTCTAACGAAGTAGAAGTAATTCCAACTAAGTTAATTCATTTTAAAAATATCCTAAATCTATTTAATGAAAAATTTGAAATAACTAATTTGGAATTGAATGAAACTCAATCAGAATATGAAAAGAAGATTGATAAAATTAAAAAATACATTTCAAATGGAGATACATATCAAGTAAATTATACTCTAAAAGCTAAGTTTGGATTTAATGGAAAGATTTCAAATTTTATAACCCATCTGCTTTTTAAGCAATCGGCATCTTATACTTCAATTATAAATGATGCGGATAATTTTATTATTTCTATTTCTCCAGAATTGTTTTTTAAAACAGAAGGAAATAAAATTATTTCAAAGCCAATGAAAGGAACGATTAAGCGAGGGATAAATTTAATTGATGATTATTCTAAAAGGGAACGGCTAAAAAATAGTGAGAAAGATAAAGCGGAAAATATAATGATTGTTGATTTACTTAGAAATGACATAGGAAAGTTGAGCAAATATGATTCCGTTTTGGCCTTACCTCTTTATGAAATTGAAAAATATGAAACTCTATATCAAATGACATCAACAGTTTCTGGTGAGCTTAAAAGTAAATCTTTTTCAGAAATAATTAAAAATCTTTTCCCTTGCGGCTCAATTACTGGAGCACCAAAAATTAAAACAATGCAAATAATAGACGAGTTGGAAAATGAAAAGAGGGGAATTTATACTGGAACAATTGGCATAATAAAAGAAAATGATTTTACATTTAATATCCCTATTCGTACAATATTGCTAAATAAACGAATACAAAATGGTGAAATTGGGCTTGGAAGTGGAATTACTTGGGATAGTAATGCAAAATCAGAATTTGAGGAAACAAAATTAAAAAGTGAATTTTTAGTAAATGAATCAGAATATTTTGAACTTATTGAGACAATGTTGATTGAAAATGGCAAAATATTTTTGTTGGAAAATCACATTAACAGATTAAAGAAATCATCAGAATATTTTCTGTTTAACCTAGAAGAGTTAAAATTAAGAAAATTACTTAACTCAATAGTTTCTGGATTAAATCCACAAAACAATTTTAGATTAAAATTGCTACTTGCAAAATGGGGTGAAATAAAATTTAATCTTGAACAAATTAAAAATCAAAAATCTTTTGGAAGAATTGCAATATCTAACAAAAGAATTAATAGTCAAAATAAGTTTCAATATTTTAAGACAACCAATAGGGATTTATATAACAGCGAGCTTATAAATTGGCAAAAAAAAGGGTTTGATGACGTAATATTTTTAAATGAAAATGGTAATGTTGTGGAAGGAGCAATTACAAATATTATGATTGTACATAAAAGTAATATTATAACTCCGCCATTAAATGATGGTTTGCTAAACGGATGCTTTAGAGAATATTTACTTTCAAAAGATAAAAATATAGTTGAAAAGAGTTTTGGAATTGATGAATTATTTAAAGCACAGAAAGTAATAATTTTTAATTCTGTTAGAAAAGAAATTGAAATAAAAGATATTTACATTTAAAATATTTATTTTCATTATGCAAAAAATGAAAAATCAACATTTTTTCTTTTTTTTGAATTTTAAGTTGGTTATGGTATCAATTTTTTGTTATAAATTTGTTTAATAAATAAATGAATTTTATTGCATATTATATGGTATTAATAAATTTATCGTAAATGAGGAATGGTTTTGAAAAACAATAATAAATATTTAAAATACTACACAAAAGAAACTGAAAAAATAGATAAAAAATTAGCACAGCTTTTAGTAAAAAGGCAACCAGATTCGCTTTATGCACCTTGTAGTTACATATTGCAAAGTGGTGGAAAACATTTACGAGCTTATTTGGTACTTCTTTCTACAAAGGTTGTTGGTGGAAAATTTTCACAAGCAAATAATGCTGCTTTATCAGTTGAAATTTTACACAACTTTACACTTGTCCACGATGATATAATGGATAGTGCTGAAAAAAGACGTGGCAGAGACACGCTTCACATTAAATATGATATTAGCACTGCAATACTTGCTGGTGATAGTTTAATTGCAATAGCTTATAAAAATTTGCTAAAAGATTGCATTATTAATACAACACAAATTCTTAATACTTTTAATGAAAGTGTAATTGAAATCTGTGAAGGACAAAGCCTAGATAAGGATTTTGAAGTTAGAGACGATATAACAATTGACGAATACAAAATTATGATTTACAAGAAGACTTCGGCTCTTATTCAAATGTGTTGTTCAATTGGCGGTCAACTTGGCAATGGAACTAAAGCCGAAATTAAAGCTCTTGAAAATTATGGAAAAAATCTTGGACTAGCGTTTCAACTAAAAGATGATTTACTTGATATTATTGGAGATATTAAGGATTTTGGTAAAAATGTAGGTGGCGATTTAATAGAAGGTAAAAAAACATTTTTATTTTTGAAGGCTTTAGAATTAGCTACTGGTGAAGATAAAAATGAATTATTGAAAGTTATGGCGAATAAAGGAATTAAGAAAAATCAAATCAATAAATACAAAAAGATTTATGAAAAACTAAATATTCTTAAAATAACTGAAAATGAAATTAATAAATACACTAACTTGGCAATTAAATCTATTAAAAATCTAAAAGATTCCGAAGAAAAAGAGACACTAATTTGGTTAGCAACTTATTTAATAAATAGAAATAAATAATGATTGAAAAAAATGTTGAAATTATAAATAAAGCTGGTTTGCATACTCGACCAGCAGCTACAATTGTTAAAATTGCTTCACAATTTGAATCTGATTTTTACATTATGAAAGACGGATTTAGTATTAATGGAAAAAGCATAATTGGTGTAATGACTTTAGCAGCTGCAAAGGGTTCAGTAATTAAGCTAACTTTTGAAGGTGAAGACGAGGTTAAAATGTCAGATGCTATAATAGATTATTTTAATAGAGGATTTGATGAATTATGACAGAGTTAAAAAAAGATAATGTTCATCGTGGAATTCCTGCGGCTCCTGGAATTAGAATTGCAAAAGCTTTTTTATTTAGAAAAGAGGTAGAAAAAGTAATTGAAGAAAATATTACTAATACTGATAAAGCTATTGATAATTTTGAAGAGGCCATAGTTAAATCTAAGGCAGAATTAGCAAAAGTATTTAGCCTTGCAGTTGATAAACTTGGAGTAAAGCGGGCCGCACTTTTTGAAGCACAAATTATGATTCTTGACGATCCAATTCTTATCCAAACAATAAAATCTAGAATTGAAAAAGAAAAAAAGAACTCAGAATTTATTGTAAATAGTGAGTTTTCAAAATATCAAGATTTAATGTCAATGTCTAAAGAGCCCTATATGAAAGAGCGTTCTCATGATATTGAAGATATTAAAAACAGAATTATTCGTAATATAAAAAAGAAAAAATGGAAATCAAGGATTACCGAAAATGAAATAATTTTAGTTTCAAATTCGCTAACACCTGCTGATACTGTATTGTTTTCAAGATTAAAAGTTACTGGCTATGTTACAAATTTTGGTGGATTAACTTCTCATGCTGCAATTGTTGCAAGGTCATTAAATGTTCCCGCAGTGGTTGGATTACACGAAGCAACTGAGAATATATCTGATGATGATTTGGTTATAATTGACGGTTTTAACGGAATTGTTATTGTAAACCCTGATAATGAGCAAATAGATTTTTATAAGCGAAAATTGGAAAAACTTTCGCAAGTTGATATTGAATTAGCAAAATTAAAGGATTTGCCTGCAACAACTTTGGATGGAAAGAAAATTGATATTTTTGCAAATCTTGATATGACTGAGGAACTTGAATTAATTATTCAAAATGGAGGAGAAGGGATTGGATTAATGCGTACCGAGCAAATATTCCAGGAATATGATTCATTTCCAAGCGAAGAGGAACAAACAACGGTTTATTCAAATTATGCGCAAAAAATTTATCCATTTCCTTTAACTATTAGAGCATTTGATATTGGTGGCGACAAAGTTCTTCCAGTAGATGTTCGCGAACCTAACCCTATGTTAGGTTGGAGAGGAATTAGATTTTTAATTGACAATAAAAATCTCTTTAAATCACAAATAAAAGCTGTTCTAAAAGCTAGCATTCATAAAAATGTTAAATTCATGATTCCAATGGTTGCTTCATATCGTGAACTTAAAGTTACTATTGATTTAATTACTGAATGCAAGAATGAATTAAATAAAGATGGAATCAATTTTGATAATCACATGGAACTTGGAATTATGATTGAAGTGCCTTCTGCTGCTTTGATGATAAAAGATTTTGCAGATGAAGTTGATTTTTTTAGTATTGGCACAAATGATTTAATTCAATATATGCTTGCTGTTGATAGAGGCAACGACATTGTTGCAAATCAATATCAAGAATTTCATCCAGCAATTATTAGAACTTTAAGTTATATAATAAATGAAGCTAAAAAATATAAAACAAAAGTTACACTTTGTGGCGAAATGGCAGCAAATTATATGGCAATTCCAATTTTAATTGGTCTGGGACTTGATTCTATTAGTGTAAGTGGTTCAGTTATTCCGCATGCAAAACAAATAATTCGAGCTTTAAATTATTCTGAGATTTCAAAATTTGCTTTGAGTTTGTTGGAATTAAGAACTGAAAAAGAAATTCATGAAAAAATAGATATATTTTATTTTGAAAAATTTGGCGAAAGTTCAAAAGAGTTTTACTCAAATTAGTAGATTGAAATGAAAAATAAAAAGTTAGTATATGGAGTAATAATTTTTACCTCCATTATTGCAATTACCTCTTGTATGCCAGGCGGGGGGGTAAATAATATGAATGACCCTGCTGGATTTTTTATGGGAATTTGGCATGGTTGGATTGCTCCAATTTCTTTGATTATGGGTCTATTTAATCCAGAAATAAGAATTTATGAAATTCATAACACTGGCTGGTGGTACGATTTTGGATTTTATATGGCTATTATCAGTGGATTTGGTGGTTTATCATTCTTTAGAAAAAATAAAGATGACTAATTTGTAATTGTTGAATTCTTAAAATTATTTACTATTGGAAAAGCCCAACTATTGAAACTAAATTGCTTCTAAAAGATTATTCATTTTTAAATTAAACACTCTTAAAAACGCAGCAAAAAATTTGGTTTTTAAGAATTACATTTTAGTATAAAATCCTTAAAAACAATTTAGCAATTAAACAATAATTTTCTTAATGAGCCTCCAACCAATTATTCCCAACTCCAATTTCAACAATAACTGGAACTTTTAGTGAAAACGCTTCCTCCATATTTTTTTTAATTATTGGTTTTACAATTTCTAATTCGGGTTTAGGAACATCAAAAACTAATTCGTCATGTACTTGAAGAACCATTTTAGTTTTTAATTTCATTTTTAACAATTCACTTTGAACATTTATCATTGCCAGTTTAATCATATCAGCAGCAGTTCCTTGAATAGGCATATTCACCGCAACTCGTTCTTCAAATTGTCTAATTACTCTATTTTTGCTATTAATATTTTTTAAATATCTTCTTCGGCCTAAAAGAGTTTCAGCATATTCTTTCTCTTTTGCATGAGCAATAGAATCATCAATAAAGTTTTTAACTCTGCCAAAATTTGTAAAATATGTATCAATTATTTCTTTTCCATGTGACCGGGAAATCCCAAGTCGTGTTGAAAGTCCAAAAGCTCCAATTCCATATAAAATCCCAAAGTTAACTTCTTTTGCTTTTCTTCTCATTTCTGGAGTAACTTCTTCTTTGGGAATTGAAAAAACAAGCGCTGCAGTAGAAGTATGAATATCCTCACCATCACTAAAAGCTTTCATCAATGTTTCATCTTCACAAATTGATGCCATAATTCGTAATTCAATTTGGCTATAATCGGAGCTTAGTAGAACATGATTTTCATCTCGTGGAATAAATGCTTCGCGAATATTTTTACCTAATTCTGTCCTAATTGGAATATTTTGCAAATTAGGATTTAAGCTTGAAAGCCTTCCTGTTGAAGCCACAGTTTGATTAAATGATGTGTGAACCCTTTTGGTTATTGGGTCAATCAATTTTGGAAGTGCATCGGCATAAGTTGATTTCAATTTAGTTGCTTGTCTAAACTCCAGCAAATAATCAATAATTGGATTTGTTCCTTTAAGTAATTCAAGCGAAGATGCGTCTGTTGAAAAACCAGTTTTTGTTTTTTTTGTTGGAGGTAAATTCAATTTATCAAAAAGAATAACTTGCAATTGATTTGGTGAATTAATATTAAAAGTTTCACCAGCAATTTCAAATATTTTTTTTGTGTATTCCTCCATTGAGGCTTTTAGTAGGGCACTAAAATCTCTCAAAGCCTTAATATTTAAGTTTATGCCAGTTCGTTCCATATCTTCTAGAACTGGAACAAGCGGAAATTCGATATTTTCTGAAATCTCGGTTAAATTATTTTCAATAAGAAGTTTTTTAAATATTTCATATAATCTAAATGTAATATCGGCATCTTCGCATGCATAAATACTAAGCTTTTCTATATCAACATCAAAAATAAAATTTGGGTCTTTAACTTTTCCCATTATTTCTGCAAATGGAATTGGGGAGTAGGATAAATATTTTTGTGAAAGTACATCCATTCCATGTTTTTGGTCGGGGTCAAGAATATAACTTGCTAACATAGTATCAAAGTAAAAATTCTCAACATTAATTCCATTTGTCTTTAGAACAGCTATATCATATTTCCCATTTTGGCAGACTTTTTTAATTGTTTTATTCTCAAAAACTGGTTTAAATATTTTAGAGAAATCGTCAAAACCAATTCTGTCACTCAAATCGCGATCAAAAAATGAATTGCTAATAATAAAAGGGTTTATTGGAATAAAAAAAGCCTCATAAGATTTAACAGCAAATGAAACTCCTGCTAATTTTACATCAAGTGTATTTAGAGAATTTGTCTCTGTATCAAAAACAAACAATTCCGAATTACTTAACATATCGGCTAAATCCTTTGCTTCTTTCAAATCGGTAATTAGTTTATAATTTGCTTTTTTTTCATCAAAATTTTCATTGAGTTGTTCTTCAACTAAAACTGGAACATTTGATTCATTTCCACTGAAAATTTTGTTTACTTTATTTATTAAATTTTTCAACTCCAATTCGTTTAATATTTCATTTACTTTTGCAAAATTTGGAGGTGATATTTTTGCATCTTCAAAATCAAAATTGAAAGGAACATTTGTCATAATTGTAGCTAAATCTTTTGATAAATAAGCATTTTCTTTATTTGCCAATAATTTGTCTTTTACTCCTTTTTTCTCAATATATTCAATGTTTTTATAAATATCCTCAACATGTCCAAATTGTTGAATTAAAGGGGTTGCAGATTTAGGTCCAATACCAGCAACACCTGGAATGTCATCACTTGAATCACCCACTAATGCAAGATAATCAATCATAAATTTTGGCTCAAAACCATAATCCTCAACAACTTTTGCTTTATTCATAATTACAATATCATCCCCAAAACGTCCAGGTTTCACGAGAGTTACTTTGTCTGTTACTAATTGAACATAATCTTTATCAGGAGAGACGGCTATAGAAATTAAACCTTTCAATTCTGCTTTTTTTACAGCGGTTCCAACTAAATCATCAGCTTCATAGCCTGGTAAAATGTAAAGTGGAATATTTAGGGCTTCAATTAGCTCTTTAATTCTATGAATTTGAGGTACTAAATCCTCGGGCATTTCAGCACGTGAGGATTTATATTTATCATACTTTTCATGTCTAAAAGTCTTTTCTTTCGAATCGGAAGCAATTACTAAATACGTTGGGTTAAAATCTTGTATTATTTTTAACAATTGATTCATAAATCCATAAACAGCAGATGTTGGTTCACCTTTTGAATTTTTGAGTGGATTTTTTATAAAAGCAAAATAACTTCTATAAGCAATTGCCATTGCGTCTATTATAACAAATTGTTTTTGTAGGTTTTCCATTTATTCTCTATCTTTTAATATTGTTTTTAATGATTATAGTAAGTACAATCTATTTAATTATTAAATAATTCCAAAATTATTATAAATATTTTTTATGAGAGAAAATATGAAAGCTTCAAAAATATTTTTTACAATCACTTTAATCTTGGTTGGAATAACTCAAATATATTCGCAAAATAAAAATGATACATTATTTATAGCTACTTGGAATGTCGAAAATTTATTTGACTCAATTGATGATATAGATAAAAATGATAAAGAATTTTTAGCTTCATCTGAAAAAGAATGGACTCAAGTAAAAATTGATCAAAAAATTGGTAATTTAGCCAAAGTTATTCGGTGGATGAACAATGGAAAAGGACCAGATCTTTTAGGTGTGCAAGAAGTAGAGCATCAATATTTAATTGATACTTTGTTACAAAGGCATTTTAGAGATAAAAACTACAAAATTGCTTATCAAGAATCATTGGATAATAGAGGAATTGATAATGGTTTAATTTATGATGCTAGCAAATTTGAAGTATTAAATATAAAGCCAATTGAAGTTGAATTGCCAAGTAAATATCCAACGCGATATATTTTGGAAATAAAATTAAAAACAAATTCTGAAGATGAAATTTATGTTTTAGTTAATCATTGGCCATCAAGAGGCGGTGGAGAATTAAAATCTCAGCCAAATAGAATTAAAACTGCCAATGTATTAAGAAATGAAATTGATTTGCTAATTGGCAATAATAAAAATTCAAACATTGTAATTATGGGCGATTTTAATGATGTTCCAAATAGTCTTTCAATAGCTCGTTATTTATGGGCAAATGAATTTGATTGTTCTTCAAAAATTGATACAATGAGATTATATAATTTAGCGTATAAGGAATTTTTATCTGGAAATGGAACTTATCTATATAGAAGTACTTGGAATATGCTTGATCAAATTATAGTTTCGAACGAGTTAGTTTCTGATGGAAATATTAAATACGTATGTGATTCATTTCACTTAATAAAACCGGAATTTATGATTCAAAAAGAAGGTCGTTATAAAGGCTCTGCAATGCCAACTTTTGGTGGAAGAAAATATTTAGGTGGCTTTAGTGATCATATTCCTGTAGGAGCTAAATTTTTACAAAAAAATAATACTAATTAAATAATTTTACCTTATTTTTGTCTACTGTATAAAAATAATAATTTCAAAATGAATAATTTATTGACATTCATAGGTTATTTGAATAATATTGGTCATTATAATTTACAGTATAATAAACAGCATTTTTTTTAATTAAACAACATAACTTAGGAGGTTAACTCTTATGCAATTTTCAGAAATAATAGGTTCAATTTCTTACCTAATTGCGCAAGTAGAGAGCACTGGTGCACTTACTTATTTGCAAGAAAAATTCATCGCTGGTGGAGCGTTCATGTATCCAATTCTTGGTTCTTTAATAGTTGGATTGGGATTTGTGTTTGCAAAAATATTTACACTTACAAGAGCAAGTGTAAATACAAAAAAATTCATTGTTCAAGTTAAAGATGCTTTGCAAAAAGGCGGCGTTGATGATGCAATAAAATTATGTGAAAACTCAAGAGGTTCTATTGCTTCTGTTTTTCATGCTGGTTTATTAAGAGCTGATGAGGGTGTTGACGCAGCTGAAAAAGCAATTATGGCTTACGGTGCAATTGAAATGGGATTTCTTGAAAAAGGAATGATTTGGATTTCAACTTTTATATCTGTTGCCCCTATGCTTGGTTTTACTGGTACAGTACAAGGTATGGTTGAAGCATTTGACTCAATTGCTGCTTCTGCTCAAATGTCTCCATCTGTTGTTGCTGCACCTATTGCTGTGGCATTATTAACAACTTTATTTGGTCTTGTAACGGCTATTATTCTTCAAGTATTTTATAACTATCTTATTTCAAGAATAGACAAAATTGTTGGTGATATGGAAGAAAGTTCAATTGAATTGATTGATGCTTTATATGAATTAAACAAAAAATAATTATTAAAATTATTGAGAGAATAAGTAATGGTTCAGATTAAAAAGAAAAAAGAACGAGATGCAAAGATACCAGATGCTGGTATGTCTGATATAGTATTTCTACTTTTATTATTCTTTCTGGTTTCCACAACAATTGATGTTGATACTGGTATTGGTTTAAGTTTACCAGAATATATTCCAATAGAGGAACAAACATTTGTTCCCCTTTCAAAAGATAGATTAGCTGCACTTAATATCAATGAAAATGGTGATGTTTTACTCGATGGGGAAATAATTGCAATTCCTCAAATAAGTGAAACATTAAGACCAAGAATTGAAAGTAAAATAGATTTACCTTCAACTAAAAAACTAGTTGTTTCTGTAAAAACAGATAGGAAAACAAACTATAATTTATATATTCAAGCATTGGATCAAATTAAGTTTGCTTATGCAGAAGTACAGGCTACCTATGCACAACAAGCTTATGGTAAAAAAATGCTTGATTTAACTCCAGAAGAGCTAAATGTAGTAAAAAAAGAAAAAGTTCCTATTATTATTTCAATTGCAGAACCAGAAAAGGTTAAATAAAGGATTTGAGGAAGAGATATGACTTTTAATAAAAAAAGAGCATCTGTTAAGCAGGAAATTCCTACTGCATCAATGCCTGATATTATTTTTATGCTTCTACTTTTCTTTATGGTTGCAACAACTTTAAGAGAAGTTGATGTTTATGTTCAATATAAATTGCCAGAAGCGGTTGCAATAGAGAAAATTGAAAATAAAAGATTAATATCTTATATATGGGTTGGAAAAGATGGTAGAATTCAATTAAATGATGGTATTGTTAAATTGGAAGAAATTCAGGAAATAATGTATAAGAAACGTGTAGAATTACCTAATGTGATTGTTTCTCTCAGAATTGATAAAGAATCTGATATGGGTGTTGTTACAGATATTCAACAAGCACTTAGAAAAGCTGATGCTCGTCGTATAAATTATTCTGCTATGCTGAAACAATAATAAAATAAAATAAAATTATTAAGGCAGGTTATGTTGAAAATATGGCCTGCCTTTTTTTTTGAAAAATATTTTGGATTTATAATGAATTTAAGAGATAAAATAAACTCTGATCTTAAAGATGCTATGAAATCTGGTGATAAACTTAGATTATCTACTATTAGGTCAATTAGGGCTTTAATTTTAGAGTTTGAGAAGAGTGGTGCAAATAGAGAATTAACTGCCGAAGAAGAAATTAGCTTAATATCTAGTGCAGCAAAAAAGCGAAAAGATTCAATAGAGCAATATAAAAATGCTGGTAGAAACGACTTAGCAGAGAATGAGGAAAAAGAGCTTGCAATTTTAACCGAATATCTTCCAAAGCAATTAACTGATGAAGAGCTTGAATCAGAAATTAGGAAAATTGCCAATCAGATTGAAGCTACTACTAAATCTGACTTCCCAAAACTAATGCCACAAGCAATAAAAAATTTGAAAGGCAAAGCAGATGGTAAGAAAATAAAAGAATTTGTAGAAAAGATATTGAATTAATTTGCTCTATCTTTTTCTAAAATAAGTATTAAAATAATTACAATAAATGAATTACATTGATTTTATCATAGTCTTTTTTCTAATAATTGGTTTTGCTTTGGGTTTCCGTGATGGGCTTATTCGAAAACTAATAGGACTTATTGGATTGGTTATTGGCTTTGTATTAGCGCTTGAATTTTACCAAAGACTAGCTTTTTTTATTTCACCTTATGTGAACAATGAAATTTATCTAGCAGAAATTGTTTCTTGGCTTTTCATTTTTATTGGAGCAATCTTTTTGGCTTCAATCCTGAAAAGAATAATTCATCCTTTAGATAAAGTTAATAAATTTACAAATCAATTATTGGGTGGTATTTCTGGAACTTTACAAATATTATTTTTTATTAGCGGATTTTTACTATTCTTAAATGTTTTTGACTTCCCATCAAAAGATACTCAAGAAACTTCCTTATTATATTCTAAAGCATATAATGTAATTCCATATAGTATTGATTTAATTATAGGCGAAAACTCTGAGGCAATGAATTTAGTAAAAGATTTTATAGAAAAAAGTAGTGATATAGAAGATTCAAAATGATAACTCAAAAAGTACTTAACACACTCGAGTATTTCAAAGTTCTGGAATATTTAGCCAAGTACTCTTATACAGAAATTGGCAAAGAACTAATACTTACCTCACTTCCGTTTAACAATTCTGATTTAGCAACGAAATGTGGATTGAAGGTTTCTGAAGCAAAGATAATTCTTATTGAAAATGATATTCCTCCATTAGAATTCATTCCAAATATTCATACACAATTATCACAAAGTAAAATTGAAGGAAGTATTCTTACAATAAAGAATATTAGAGATATACAAAATCTTTTGGCTGTTTCAAGAAAACTAAAAGACTTTTTAATTTCCAAATGTGAAAATACATCGCTTAATTCAGAATTTAATTACAAACTATTTTCGGATAAATCTTTAGAAAATGAAATTGATTTGATATTTACTTCTTCTGGCGAAATAAAAGACTCTGCAAGCAATGAGTTAAAAAAAATTCGTTCTAATATTAACGAAAAAAGTGATGAGCTACGAAAAACTGTTAATAAAATATTAAAGCAATTAAGTAAATCGTTATTGGTTCAAGAAGAATATATCACAATGAGAGATGGAAGAGTTGTTCTTCCAATTAAAGCCGAACACAAACGACAAGTAAAAGGATTTATACATTCAGAATCTGGAACTGGACAGACAATTTATATTGAGCCAGAAGAATCATTGGAATTAAATAATGATTTACTTTCACTTCGGTTTGCAGAAAGTAGGGAGATTGAAAAAATATTAAAGCAAATTACAAAAAGGATTGGTGAAGCAAGTATTGCATTGAAATTATCACTAAATACAATTGCCGAATTAGATTCATATTTTGCTAAAGCTCAATATTCACTTGAAATAATAGGCGATTTCCCAACAATTGATAATTCAGAACCATTTAAAATTATTGATGGTTTTCACCCTATTCTTTTAAAGAAACTTTCACGTAAAAATACAGTCCCACTTAATCTCGAAATTAAAGATACAAAAATAATAATAATAACAGGCCCTAATGCTGGGGGAAAAACTGTTGTGCTTAAATCAGTTGGTTTATTAACACTCCTTGTTATGACTGGACTTCATGTTCCAATAAATCCAGATTCTAATTTTCACTTTTTTAGTAATCTATTAGTTGATATTGGAGATCAGCAATCTATTGAAGATGATTTAAGCACATTCAGTTCTCACTTGGCCAATATAAGAGATATTATTGAATTTACTAATAAAGATACGTTGATAATTCTTGACGAACTTGGGACTGGAACTGATCCTACTGAAGGTGCGTCACTCGCATCAGCTATTCTATTAGAAATGCGGGATAAAGGCTCTACTGTGCTGGCAACAACACATCATGGCGATCTAAAAATTTTGGCTAATAGTGAAGTTGGATTAGAGAATGCCTCAATGGAGTTTAATATAGAAGAATTGAAACCAACTTATAAATTTAAACAAGGATTGCCTGGTTCAAGTTATGCTTTTGAGGTTGCTAGTAGAATTGGAATTAGTGAAAATATAATTGTAAATGCAAAAAGTAGAATTAAAAATGATAGCAATAAGATAGAGGATTTTTTAATTGATTTAGAAAATAAAACAAGAAAAATGCAAAATCAATTAAACAAATATGAAATTGAAAATATTAGATTAGCTAGTTTAACAAACCTTTATCAACAAAAATTAAATAAATTGGAAAACGAAAAGAGAGGAATAATATCTGAAGCCAAGCACGAAGCTTCAGAAATATTAAATAATGTAAATCGTGAAGTAGAACTTACTATTAAAAGTATTAGAGAGGGCAAAGCTGAAAAAGAAGTTATTAAACAGGCAAAAGAAAAAATTATTTTGTTGAAAAATGAAAGTACAAACAGGCTGCAAGAAAAGGAAAACAATAAACTTAAAAATCCAAAAATTGGAGATTATGTAAGAATAATTAATACTTTAACATCTGGCGAGATAATTTCTATTGATGGTAAACTAGCAGTAATAGTTTCGGGCAATGTAAAAGTAAAAGCAAAAGTTGACCAATTAGAATTTGCAAAAAAAAATAAAGACAAAGTAGATGAAACTTATAAGCATCTAAATATTGAAATCACTACTTCCAGACTTGATATTAGGGGTAATAAACCTGAAGAAATTGAATTTGAAGTTATTAAATTTATTGATAATGCTTATAGCAATAATTTATCGCAAATTGAAATTGTTCATGGAAAAGGAACTGGTGTTCTAAAACAAATGGTAAATGAAATTCTTGTTCATCATAGCGCTGTAAAAGATTATGGTTATGCCAAAATAGAATTTGGTGGTGAGGGTGTTACTGTAATTAATTTAAAATGATTTGGCAACAATTAAAAAAAAACGATATATTGACCTGTTAACATTATTTTATTAAAAATCGGAGGTAACTTTGAAAAAAAATCTACGTCTTTTGATTATCTCATTAGTTTTTTCAACTCAAATATTTGCGAGTGGATTTCAAATTAATGAACATGGTGCAAGAGGGATGGCAATGGCAGGCGCATATACAGCGTTGGCTTTAGATGGTTCAGCACTTTATTTTAATCCAGCAGGTTTATCTCAACTTAATGGCACACAAATTATGGTGGGTGCAACGCTTATTTCTCCATCAGTAACGTTCAGAGGAGTTGCACCATCAATCGACGAATCATCACTGAAATCAGCTGTTTTTACTCCAATTAATGTTTATTTAACTCATAAACTAAATGATGACTGGGCTTTTGGTTTTGGTGTAAACAATCAATATGGTCTTGGTACCACATGGGATGATAATTGGATTGGTAAATACCTTGCTATCGATACAGAAATTCAGACATTTTATTTTACAGGTGCAGCTGCATACAAATTCTCTGACAAACTGTCGCTAGGTGTTACTGCTTCTTATGTTTATGGTAATGTTTCAATTGTTAAAAAGCAATCACTTGCTCCATTTAATGCAGATGCTACAATTGATTTATCTGGAACAGCAGGTTCTTTTGCTTATTCAGTAGGACTTCTTTATAAACCAACAGACATGCTAAATATTGGTCTTGATTTTAGAAGTAGTTCTAAATTAAATTTTTCAGGCACAGCCGATGTATCAGCTCCTAGTGCTTTATTGAGCTTAATACCTTCTGGTGATGTTGAAGCTCCACTTACAACTCCATTTAACGCCACAGTCGGTTTAGCTATATTTCCATCAAAAGAGTTAACTGTTTCTGCTGACTTCCAATATGTTGGCTGGTCTAGTTACGATAAATTAGAAGTAACTTTTGTGAAATCAAATGTAGTTAGCACTTCAATAAGAGATTATTCTGATGGTTGGATTGCTAGACTTGGTGCAGAATATGCAATTACGGATAATTTTGATTTACGTGGTGGTTTTTTGTATGATAATAATCCTGTAAAGGATGAATTAGTTGAGCCAACTCTACCAGATGCTGACCGCATTGGACTAAATGTTGGAGTGGGTTACAAAATTACTCCTAACCTTTCAATTGACTTAGCTTATCTATTTTTAAGATTTGTAGAAAGAAAAATTGAAAATTCTAATGTAGATTATACTAGTGGTGCTGCAGGTTTTAATGGTACTTATAATTCCTATGCGCATTTAATTGGTTTTAATTTATCATATTACATTAATTAAGGAAAGGGGAAACTAATGAAAAAAACAATTATATTCTTAGCATTGTCAACACTTCTTTTTGTTGCCTGCGAAGATAGATCAGATTTAACAGCTCCTTCTCTACCAAATACTGGAGATGCAGATTTTTCAAGATTTGTTACAATTGGTAATAGTTTAACTGCTGGATATCAAAGTGGGTCTCTTTATGAAAGCTCTCAAGTATATTCATTAGGAAAAATTATTGCTGACCAAGTGGGAGCAAATTTTGAGCAACCAATAATTAGCGAACCTGGTATTCCTGGTAAACTGGAATTACATGATTTAAAACCAACTATTTTACCAAATTCTCAAATGGGTGAACCAACTAATTTAAATTATGCAGCTCCATATAATAATTTGGGAGTTCCTGGAGCAATTCTTTACGATTTAATTGACGAAACAGATTTAACTACTAAATATGCTTCCAGACAAAATCCTTATTTCCAAATTGTATTGAGAAATCAAGCTGCTTTTGGTGCAAGTATAATAAAACAAGCTTTAGTACTTCAGCCTACTTTTGTAAACCTTTGGATTGGTAACAACGATGTTTTAGGTTATGCTACAAGTGGTGGCACTAAAGGAACTGATGCTGCTACAGGTACTTTGCCAACAGATGTGCCAACATTTACATTTTTATATAATCAAGTTGCAACAGCTTTAACTGATACATCTGGTTATAGAAAAATAGCAGTAGCTAATATTCCTGATGTTCAAAATATTCCATTTTTTACTACAGTTGGTCCTAAATTAGCTTCTTCTCTTACTGCTATGGGTGTACCTGCAATGGTTTATCAAACACATTCAAGCCCAGGCTATGGTGTTGCAACAACTTCAGATTTGGAAACAGGTAAGGTACTCTTGACACTTACCGGTAGTGCTGCAACTGCTTATTTAGGTGATAGAAGCGGAGCCTTTTATTCTGCAACTGGAATTCCAGTGCCTGCAGGCG